>NZ_JBJFZS010000009.1:0-130508 GCF_045032595.1 Ornithinimicrobium jinqii | reverse complement strand
GGGGGGCAACAGCCCAATTGTACAGGGGAAAGGGGGATGGGTCCCTCCCCTTGGGGGGGGGTGGCCCCGCGGTCCACACCGACGATCAGCTGGCGACGGCCGCCCGCTCGGTGTCGGGGTCGTCCTCCACGGGCGAGTCGTCCAGGTCCAGCCGCAGGACGCCGTAGGACCAGCCGCGGCGGCGGTAGACGACGCTGGGACGGTCGGTGTCCACGTCGTGGAAGAGGAAGAAGTCGTGACCGACGAGCTCCATCCGGGACAGCGCCTGCCCCACGGTCATCGGGCTGGAGGGATGCACCTTCTCGCGGACCTCGATCGGGCTGTTGCCCTGGGTGTCCAGCGCCGCGTCGACGGCCTCCTCGGGAGACAGCGCCGCCTCCGGGGCCTCGTGCGGGTTCCTGTCGAGGGCTGCGGTCGGCAGCCCGAAGGTCGCCTCCGCCACGGACGGGAGCCGGTGCTTGCCGGTGTGGCTGATCCGCTTGCGGTCGTGCATGCGGCGCAGGCGCTCGGTGAGCTTGCTCATCGCCAGGTCCACCGCGGCGTAGTCGTCGTCCGCGGCGGCCTCGGCGCGGACCACCGTGCGGGGGGCGAAGCAGGTGATCTCGCAGCGCTCGGACTGGGCGGACTGGCGAGGGTTGACCTCGTGCGTCAGGACGACCTCGATGCGCTGCACCCGTGGCGCCAGCTGGGGGATCTTGCTGAGCTTGTCCTCCAGATGGCGGCGAAAGCGCTCGGAAACTTCCCGCTTGCGACCGGTCACGATGAGTTCCATGAATCCTCCATGCAGTGGTGGGGTGGGTGCTGTCGTGTGGCGTCGGAACGGCGCCCTCGCTCGTCCGGCCTCACCCCCTGACACTGATGAAGAGGTGCTCCATACACCCACATTAGTCGGACCCCTCCGCTTCCGGTAGTGCGGGTGTGGACGGCGCGCCGCGCGTCCCCGGACGGCGCCCGGAGCGCTGCGTCGCGGCCACCGTGACGGCGACCACCGGCCCGCTGCCGGCCTCCCGCAGCGCCCGCGCGCACTCGACCAGGGTCGCTCCGGTCGTCACCACGTCGTCGACGACGACGCACGGAACCCCCCGCAGCCCGGGTACGACGTCAGAACGGACCCGCACCGCGCCCGCCAGGTTGCGCCACCGCTGGGCGCTGCCCAGACCCGCCTGGTCGGCGACGTGCCGGGACAGCCGCAGTGCGTCGACGACCCGGAGCGGGCGGGCCCGGCGACCGAGCGCCGCACCGGCCAGCGAGGCCACCCGGTGCTCTCCGCGCGCCCGGATGCTGGCAGGCGACGACGGCGCGGGCACGACCGCCACCGACCTCCCGGCGCGGAGGGCGGCCCGGTGCGGCGGCGAGCCGTCGAGCGCCGCGGCGAGGACGTCTCGCAGCACCGGGGCGAGCCGGGCCGTGAGATCGGCCCGCCCGCCGTCCTTCCAGACCACCACCGCGGCCCGCACCTCGTCGGCGTAGGCAGGGCCGACCCACGTCGGCGGCATGCCGGGCGGCGACGGGGTCGGCCCCCAGGGACGGGGTGCCGTGGCGCCGAGCACGGTCGCGCAGCGCTCGCACCACCGCTGCCCCGCCAGGGCGCACCCGGCGCACGCCGACGGCGCGGCGAGCTCGACCAGCGCGAGCACGTCCTCCCAGGGGCGCCACGGCATACCCGACAGCCTGCGGCACCACCGGACCACCCCGCCCCGCCCGTCCACAGGCCCGGGGCCGGGGCCGGGTCCGGGGCCGGGGACGCAAGCCGCCGCCCTCAGGACCCGGGGATGATCAGCTCGTCGCCGTTGCGGGCGTCGTACCAGCCGGTGGACCCCTCGCGGGTGTGGAAGCGGCCGTCGTCGGTCTTGACGACCGGGGTGGAGGTCTCGCCGGTCGGCACGGCCTGGACGTCGACGAGGCCGGACTGCTCGCCCAGCTCCTCCAGCCAGCCGCCGAGCGGGACCTCGAAGGCGACGAGACGCTGGTCCTGCTCGCGCAGCCCGGTGACGAACATCGCCTCGGTCGCCGACCACCGGGCCGAGGTCACGCTCACCAGGGTCGACGCGGCGTCGAGGGGCTCGGCCAGGTCGGTGGGGCGACCCTCGCTGTCCCGGACGATGCCGGCGACGAGAAGACGCTGGCGTCCCACGAGCGCCGGCGTGTCGCCCTCCGGCTCGGCGCTGCCGACCTCCTCCACGACCATCAGCGCCCTGGTGCCGTCCGGCGACACCCGGAACGCGGTGATGCGCTCGTCGTCCTCGAGGAAGGTCACCTCCACGGGCTTGGCCAGACCCTGCAGCTCCGTCGCGCTCACCCACCAGGCGCGGGGCGCCCCCCCGCCGCGGGCGGTGCCCGCCACCCAGACGGCACCGTGGGGGTCGAAGCTGGGGGCGGTGAGCTGGTCGCCGATGCCCTCGTTGACGTAGGCCTGCCCGTCACGCCACCGCCACATCCGGGTGCCGTCGGTGGAGACCGCGGCGAGCTGCTCGAGGCCGGCCGATGCCGCGACCCCGGTCCACGCCAGGCTGAGGTTGGGCAGGTCGACCGTGCTGGCCGCAGGGCTCTGCACGTCGGGCAGGTTGTAGCGGCTGGGGTCAACGACCTCGAAGCTCTCGCCGCGGCGCAGCAGGGCCTGGTCGATGGTGCGGACGACGTCCTCGTAGCCCAGGTCCGAGTCGGCGTCGACCGCTCCGTCGTCCTCCCCCAGCTGGCTGCGCCCACCCAGCCGCACGTCGACCGCGGTGACCCCGTTGAGGGCGAGCAGCGCATGGCCGAGCTGCGCGCGCAGCTGGTCGATCCGCTCGGGGTCGTCGCTCAGGCCCGGGCCGGTGAGGCTGACGGTGGCCACCTGCCCGACGGGGTCCACCGGCACGGCACCGACGGCCAGCGTCACGTCGGGGGCCGAGCCCGTCCGGACCGCCCCCTGCAGGTAGGCGGGGACCGGCGCCAGCTGGGCCCGGGTGAGCGAGGTCGCCAGGCCCTCGCCTCGCGGGAGCCATCGTGTGTCCGGGACGAACAGGTCCAGGTGCGGGTTGAGGTAGTGGACCTGCGACTCGCGGAACGCCAGCTCGAGGTCGTTGCGGGAGAGCCACAGCCCGAAGTCGTCCGGGAGGCCGCTGATCCGCCACTCCCCGTCGACCTGCGCCAGCTCGAAGGACTGCGAGGACACCCGCCCCGCCGGCTCCTCGGTCAGCCAGCCGTCCTCGTCGATGCGTGCGGTGACCGGCACCGTCACCGTCACCGTCCCCGCTCCGGTGGCGGTGACGGTCGGGGTCCCCTCGTAGACCAGGACGTGGCTCGTCGGCACCCAGTCGCTGGCCAGGCCCGTCGTCAGGTAGGTGCGCGCCACGTCGTCGGTGGCGGCGAAGCCCACGTTGGCCCTCAGGAAGCCCTGAACGATCTCGGTCGTCGACGCCCCGGTCTGCGGCGGTGGCAGCAGACGCTGGACGTCCTGGCGGGGCTGGACGTTGACGGCCAGCCCCGGCTGCGGGACCGGGTCGGTCGGCAGCGCCGGCGAGCACCCCACCACGAGGGTGGCCAGGCCCGCGAGCAGGGCCACCCCGGTCCGGCGCCGTCGCAGGGGCGGGGTAGGGCGCGTGCCGGTCACGAGGTCTCCTCCCGGGAGGCGAGGGCGAGGACGACGGGGGGCACCACGCCGTCGAGGTCGGCCCCGCCCGCAGCCCCGGGCGGCGGGGGGACCGGTGGTGGTGCCTCGGCGACCACGTAGGTGCCGTGGCGCGGCAGGACGAGCCGGAAGCAGGTCCCCTTGTGGGGGGCGCTGCCGACCTGCAGCCACCCGCCGTGCACCCTGGCGTCCTCGGTCGCGATCGCCAGACCCAGCCCGGTGCCTCCCGTCGTGCGGTTGCGGGCCGGGTCGGCGCGCCAGAAGCGGTCGAAGACGTGCGCCTGCTGCTCCTGGTCCAGCCCGCTGCCGTGGTCGCGCACGCTGACGGCGACGACCTCGTCGGTGGCCGCCACCGTGACCACGACCGGCCGGCCGTCCCCGTGCTCGATCGCGTTGCTCAGCAGGTTGCGCAGCACCCGTGAGATGCGCCGGCCGTCCATCAGCGTCGGCAGCGGACCCTCCGGACCCCGCACCTCCACGGGGGTGGACATCCGGGCGGCGAGCGTCGACACGCCGTCGGCCGCTGCGCGCACCAGCGCCACGAGGTCCTCGGTGTGACGCTCGAGGGTGGCCGCACCGGAGTCGAACCGGCTGATCTCGAGCAGCTCCGAGAGCAGGTCCTCGAACCGGTCGAGCTCCTGCTGGAGCAGCTCCGCGGAACGGGCGACCGGCTCGGGGAAGTCCTCGCGGTAGGCGTGCAGCAGGTCGCCGGCCATCCGGATGGTGGTGAGCGGGGTACGCAGCTCGTGGGAGACGTCGGAGACGAACCGCTGCTGCAGCTGCGACAGCGAGCGCAGCTCGCGGATCTGCAGCTGGATCGAGTCGGCCATCGTGTTGAACGAGGTCGCCAGCAGCGCGAGCTCGTCGGTGCCCTGCACGGGCAGCCGCTCGTCGAGGTGTCCCTGGGCCAGCTGCTGGGAGACCGCGGCGGCGCGGGCGACAGGGCGGGTGACCATCCGGGTGGCCAGCCAGCCGAGGCCGGCGACCAGGACGGTCAGGCCGATCGCGGCGGCGTAGAACACCTGGCGGACCAGGGTGAGCGTCTCCTGCTCGCGCACGAGCGGGTAGACGAGCATGAGGTCGTAGGGTCCGGCGCGCGGCACGTTGACGCGCGACCCGACGACCACGGAGGTGACCGGTCCCTCCTGGCCCGCGAGCGTCAGCGGGACCACGACCGTCTGCTGGTTGGCCGGGTCGGTCTCGATCGCCTGCTGCAGGGCGGCGGGCAGGTCGGTGGCGGTCACGCCCACGCTCAGCGGGGGCACGATGCTGCCGCGGTCGTTGCCCAGCGCGGGCAGCAGCAGCACGCGGCGTCCGTCGGCGGGGCTGTTGCCGGCCATGGACTGCACCTGGTCGTCGGCGGTCTGGGTGAGGCCGGAGTCGTCGCGCCGGTCGGTCGAGTCGAACGCCTCCTGCGCGAGCGCCACCTGCTGGGAGGCGTCCCGCTGGGCGGTGTCCATGCTCTGGGCCACCAGCCCCCCGGCGATCTGCTGGTAGATGACGGTGCCGAGCAGGGCCGCGACCGCCAGTCCGACCAGCACCGTGGTGGTGATGACCCGGGTCCGCAGGGAGGCCTGCCACCACCGCTGCACGGTCGCCCACGGGGACGGTGCCGCCGCCCGTCGGTGCGGGTGGCCCCCGTCGGGGTGAGTCGTCGCGGCGTGGGACGCGGTGGTCGGGTGGGACGCGGTCAGGGGTCGGACGGCGCGCAGCGGCGGGAGCCGGCGCACCGTGGTCTCCCGCCCTGTCGGCGTCGCCTCGGGGAGGCGCGGCGTCACCTCAGGGATGGCCGGCCTTGTATCCCACGCCACGGACCGTCACCACGATCTGGGGGTTCTCCGGGTCCTTCTCGATCTTGGAGCGCAGCCGCTGCACGTGCACGTTGACCAGTCTGGTGTCCCCCGCGTGCCGGTAGCCCCACACCTGCTCCAGCAGCGACTCCCGGTCGAAGACCTGCGACGGCTTGCTCGCCAGGGCCACCAGGAGGTCGAACTCCAGCGGGGTCAGGGGTATGACGTCGCCGCCCCGGGTGACCTCGTGGCCAGCGACGTCGATCGTCACGTCGCCGACCTGCAGATGGCCGTCGTCCCCGGTGTCGATGCGGCGCAGCCGCGCCCGGATCCGGGCGAGGAGCTCCTGGGGCTTGAACGGCTTGACGACGTAGTCGTCGGCACCGGCCTCCAGCCCCGCGACGACGTCCCGGGTGTCGGTGCGCGCTGTGAGCATGACGATCGGCACGCCCGACTCCGCGCGCAGCTGGTGCGCGACCTCGATGCCGTCCAGCGTCGGCAGCATGACGTCGAGCAGCACGAGGTCGGGCTTGAGCTCGCGGAACATCGCCAGGGCGCGGCCGCCGTCGCCGCAGGTGGCCACGTCGTACCCCTCCTTGCGGAGCACGATGCCGAGCATCTCGGCGAGGGCCTGGTCGTCGTCGACGACGAGCACGCTGGCGGTCACGGCGTTCCTCCTTCAGCGGGTGGTCAGTAGCGGTAGTGGTCCGGCTTGTAGGGGCCGGCGACGTCGACGCCCAGGTAGTCGGCCTGCTCCTTGGTGAGCTCGGTGAGCTCGGCGGCGACCGAGCCCAGGTGCAGGCGGGCGACCTCCTCGTCGAGGCTCTTGGGCAGCGTGTGCACCCCCAGCGGGTAGCTGTCCGGACGGGTGAACAGCTCGATCTGGGCCAGCACCTGGTTGGCGAAGCTGGTCGACATCACGAAGCTGGGGTGGCCGGTGGCGTTGCCGAGGTTGAGCAGCCGACCCTCGGAGAGCACGATGACCGAGCGCTCGGGGCGCTGCGCGTCGGCGGGCAGCGTCCACTCGTGGACCTGCGGCTTGATCTCGGTGCGGCGCACGTCGGGGATCCGGGCCAGGCCGGTCATGTCGATCTCGTTGTCGAAGTGGCCGATGTTGCCCAGGATCGCCTTGTCCTTCATCCGCGCGACGTGCTCGGCGGTGACGACGTCCTTGCAGCCGGTCGCGGTGACGAGGAAGTCGGCCTGCCCGACCACGTCGTCGAGGCGGGCCACCTGGTAGCCCTCCATCGAGGCCTGCAGCGCGCAGATCGGGTCGATCTCGGTGACGATGACGCGGGCGCCCTGCCCGCGGAGCGCCTCGGCACACCCCTTGCCCACGTCGCCGAACCCGCAGACGACCGCCACCTTGCCGCCGATGAGGACGTCGGTGGCCCGGTTGATGCCGTCGATGAGGCTGTGGCGGCAGCCGTAGGTGTTGTCGAACTTGCTCTTGGTCACCGAGTCGTTGACGTTGATCGCCGGGAAGATCAGCTCCCCCGCCTCGTGCAGCTGGTAGAGCCGGTGGACCCCGGTGGTCGTCTCCTCGGTCACCCCGCGCAGGCCCTCGGCGACCTCGGTCCAGCGCGTCGGGTGCTCGGCCAGGCCGGAGCGCACGGTCTGGAGGATCACCCGCCACTCCTCGGGGTCCTCGGCCTCGGCCGACGGCACCGCCCCCTGCTGCTCCCACTCGCGCCCCTTGTGGACCAGCAATGTGGCGTCACCGCCGTCGTCGAGGATCATGTTGGGGCCTGCCCCGTCCGGCCACAGCATGATCTGGGTGGTGCACGCCCAGTACTCCTCCAGCGTCTCGCCCTTCCAGGCGAAGACCGGGACCCCCTGGGGGTCCTGCGGCGTGCCCGCCCCCACGACGACCGCGGCGGCGGCCTCGTCCTGGGTCGAGAAGATGTTGCACGACGCCCAGCGGACCTCGGCCCCCAGCGCCACCAGCGTCTCGATGAGCACGGCCGTCTGCACCGTCATGTGCAGCGAGCCGGCGATCCGCGCCCCCGCGAGCGGGCGCTGGTCCGCGAACCGTTCGCGCAGGGCCATGAGGCCGGGCATCTCGTGCTCGGCCAGGCGGATCTGGTGGCGGCCCTGCTCGGCGAGCGAGAGGTCGGCGACCTGGTGGTCCAGGGTCGTGGTGAAGACAGACATGCCGCCCATGCTACGTGGCGAGGTCGAGTCCCAGGAGCGCGTTCTCGAGCACCTCTGCCAGGGCGGGGTGGATCCAGTACTGCCCGTGGGCCAGCTCGTGGGCGGTCACCGGCCCTGCCGCCCCGCCGAAGCTGAGCGCCTGGACGACCGGCTGGATGAGGCTGGAGACGTGCGGGCCCATCGCGTGCGCGCCGAGCAGCTGTCCTGTGCGGCGGTCGGCCACCACCTTGAACAGGCTCGTGGTGTCCTCCATGGCCCAGCCGTAGGCGATGTCGCCGAACCGCTGGGTCTTGGTGGCCACGTCGTAGCCGTGTCCCCTCGCCTGGGCCTCGGTGAGGCCGACGGTGGCGACCTGCGGGTGGCTGAAGACGGCGGCCGGGACGTAGCGGTGGTCGAAGACGTGCAGGTCCTCGGGATGGGCCAGGTTGTGCGCCACCACCCTCGCCTCGTGGTTGGCCACGTGCTTGAGCTGGTGCGGAGAGCTCACGTCGCCCAGGGACCAGACCCCCTGGACGCCGGTGCGCCCGTGCCCGTCGACGACGACCCGGCCGTCGACGTGCGTGCGCACGCCGGTGTGCTCCAGGCCCAGGTCGTCGGAGTTCGGGATGCGCCCGGTGGCCACGAGCAGCAGCTCTCCGGTCACCGTCGTGCCGTCGGCGAGGTCGAGCTCCACGCCCTGCCCGCCGTGGCGGACGGCCGTGGGCAGCGCCCGGGTGTGCAGGTGCCAGCGCTCGCGGGCCAGGTCGGTGAAGGCCTCGGACACCTCGGCGTCCAGCACCCGGAGCATCCGGTCGGTGCGGGTGACCACGGTGACCTCGACCCCCAGCGCGGAGAAGACGTGCGCGAACTCCGCCGCGATCACGCCGCCGCCCACGATCACCATGCTCGCCGGCAGCTCCTCCAGCCGCATCACCGTGTCCGAGGTGTGGAAGGGCACGCCCGACCCGCTGATCAGCGCCGGGACGCGGGGGCGTGAGCCGGTGGCGATCACGACCTGGTCGCCGGTGATGCGGTGCCGGGTCCCCACCTCGTGGTGGCCGCCGGGCCGGGTGATCTCGACCTCGATCTCACGGTCGGCCACGAACCGCCCGTGACCGAGGTAGGCCTCCGTGTGCTCCGCGTCCCGCCGGTAGTCGCGGCCGCCCTCGGCGATCGGGTCGATCCGCCCGAAGATCCGGTCCCTGATGTCGGGCCAGCGCACCCCTGCGAGGGTGGCGTCCACGCCATACCTGGCCGCGTCGCGGACGGTGTGCGCGACCTCCGCGGCATAGACGAACATCTTCGTGGGGATGCAGCCCACGTTGAGGCAGGTCCCGCCGAAGACCCCCTTCTCCACGACGGCCGTGCGGCGGTCCGCGAAGTCCTCGGTGACGAGCGAGTTGCCCGAGCCGCTGCCGAGGATGATCAGGTCGTAGTGGGTCTGCTCGTTCACCGGCACAGGCTAGCCCTCCCGCTCCAGCTCTTCGCGCACCGCGGCCAGGCCGTCCCAGAGCTCGACGAAGCGGGTGGACAGGGGCGCCGGGCCCAGCCGCAGACCGTCCGGGGAGCGGAAGTCGGGGATGACGCCGCGCTGCCACAGGCGGGCCGTGACCTCGCGGAACCGGGGGTGGCGCAGGGTGAGGTGCCCCCCGCGCCGCGCGTGCTCGCGAGGGCTGGCGACCTGCACCCCGAGGGCGGCGGGCCAGGCGTCGACCACCGCCAGGGCCAGGTCGGTCAGCCGCAGCGACTTCGCACGGACGGCCTCGATCCCGGCCGCCTCGAGCATCTCGACGCCGAGGCGCACGGGGACCATCCCGGTGACCGGCGGTGTGCCGCTGACCAGCGAGCGGACGCCGGGTGCGGGGACGTAGCCCTGCTCCATGAGAAAGGGGTCGCGGCGGCCCATCCAGCCCTGGACAGGCTGGCGCAGCGTGGGCAGGTCGTGGAGCCGAAAGGCGAGGTAGGCGTGCGCGGGGGCGCCCGGGCCGCCGTTGAGGTACTTGTAGTCGCAGCCCACGGCCGCGTCCCACCCCCAGTCGTCGGCCCGGACCGGCACCGACCCGGCCGAGTGGCAGGTGTCCCACAGCACGAGGGCACCCGCGTCGTGGGCCAGCGTTGTGATCCGCTCGGCGTCGGCCACCCACCCGGAGCGGTAGGCGACGTGGGAGACGAGCACGACCGCGGTGCGCGGCCCCACAGCTCCCGCCACCTGCTCGGGGGTCACCCCGGCGACGGGGTCGGTGTCGATCCAGCGCAGGGTCAGCCCGCGCTCGGCGGCCACCCCCTCGGAGACGTAGCGGTCGGTCGGGAAGTTGTCGGTGTCCAGGACGATCTCGGTGCGGTGGGGGTGGACGGCGACCTGGTGGTCGACGAGCGCCCGCAGCACCTTGTAGAGCAGCACGGTCGTGGAGTCGGCCACCACCGTCTGGCCGGCCGCCGCGCCGAGCGCGGCCCGCCCGACGAGGTCGCCGACCTCCGTGGGCCACGTCATCCAGCCCTCGTCCCAGCTGCGGATGAGCCGGGTGCCCCACTCCTGGCGCACGAGGCGCGCCACCGCGTCGGCGGTCCCGGCCACTGGCCGGCCCAGCGAGTTCCCGTCGAGGTAGGCCACGACCCCCTGGGCCGGTTCGAAGCGGTCGGGAAAGGCAGCGAGCGGGTCGGCCGCGTCGAGGGCGAGGGCGTCCTCGCGGGTGGGTGCGGACGGGGACTCACTCATCTGCTGCTCCTCCGTGGTAGCCCGGCGGCTCGACGTCCTGGATCCGGGCCCGCACGTCGTAGAGCTCGGGGAAGAAGGTCAGGTCGAGCGCCCGGCGCAGGAACGGCACGCCCGAGGACCCGCCCGTCCCCTTCTTGGAGCCGATGATGCGCTCCACGGTCTTGAGGTGACGAAAGCGCCAGACCTGGAAGTTGTCCTCGACGTCGACGAGGTCCTCGGCCACCTCGTACTCCAGCCAGTGCGCGGAGGGGTCGGCGTAGACGGTCCGCAGGACGTCGACGACGCCCTCGTGGGAGTCGTAGGGCGTGGTGACGTCGCGCTCGAGCACCTCCCTCGGCACGGGATGGCCGCGGCGCGCCAGCCAGCGCAGCACCTCGTCGTAGAGGCTCGGCTCGTGCAGCAGCGCGTCGAGGCGCGCGTGCACGGCCTGGTCGTGGGCGAAGACGGGCAGCAGCGAGGCGTTCTTGTTGCCGAGGGAGAACTCGACGGCGCGGTACTGCCAGGACTGGAAGCCCGAGCCGGTGGCCAGGAAGGAGCGGAACTGGGCGTACTCGCTCGGGGTGAGCGTCGCCAGCACCGACCACTGCTCGGTGAGCGTGTGCTGGATGTGCTTGACGCGCGCCAGCCGCTTCAGGGCCGGCTGCAGGTCGTCGGCGGCGATCAGGGCCCGGGCGGAGGTGAGCTCGTGCAGCATCAGCTTGAGCCACAGCTCGGAGGTCTGGTGCTGGACGATGAACAGCATCTCGTCGTGCCGCGGCGGCACCGCCCGCGGGTGCTGCGCCGAGAGCACGCGCCCCAGGTCGAGGTAGTCGCCGTAGGACAGGTTGCGCCCGAAGTCCCGCTCGATCCCGGTCTCGAGGTCGCGCCGGGACCGGGCGGGGCGCGCCACCGGGTCGGGGGTCGCGTCGCTGCGGCCGGTGGCCGGGGTGTCGTCGCTGCTCACGTGGTGCAGTCAACCACCCGGCGGCGACGGACCGCCTCAGCGCGTCCGGTCGCGCAGGTCAGCCACGTGCGGCGAGACGGAGGGGTCCAGCCCCAGCCCGATCGCCAGGTAGGTGGCCGTGAAGTCGACCACCGCGATGTGGTCCGCGAGCCGGACGACCGGCTCGCCCGCGCGCGCACGGACCTCCATCACCCGCACGCCGGCGTCCCTGGCGGTGGTCAGCACCGCCTCGGTGAGGGCCTCGGCCTGCACCGACTCCGGCGTCCGCGGCTCCACCTCGGCGTCGCGCAGCATGAGCAGCCCCAGGCGCGGGGCCGCCGTCCCTTCGAGGTAGGGGTCGGCGAAGACGTCCCGCTCGGGCTTCGGGCTGCGTCCCCGCTCCATGAGCTCCCCCTCCGGCTCGGCGAAGTGGTGCGGCTCCCAGGAGCTGGTGTCGATGTCGCCCAGCCGGATCCGACCGTCGTCGTAGGTGCCGGGGCGGGGTCCGCCCGTGGCGGTACCGGTCGTCGTCCAGGGCCCGTCGAAGCAGGCGACGATCCCGCTCGCGGCGTCCGGCAGCTCGCCGGCCAGGGCCGGGATCCGCGCGGTCCGGGCCAGCATGGAGGACGCCCGGGTGGCCGCCACTCCCCCGAGCGGACCGTCGCCGAGGACGACCGGCACGGTCTCGGCGAGCTGGACGGCGAGGAGCTTGGCGGGGTTGACGAACGACTCCGAGGTCGGGCGCAGCGACTCCGCCTGCTCGTCCAGCCGGTCGGCCATCGTCTCGAGCACATCCTCGGGGGCCTCGAGCAGCCCGAGGCGGTCGGCGCCCACGAGGACAGGGGTGAGCATCGTCCACAGGGCGGTCCGGGAGTTGATCCGCTGACGTCCCACGCCGACGTGGATGCCCCGGGCGCGGCGGGTCACCTCGGCCAGCGGCGAGTCGTCGAGCCCGACGGTCAGGAGCGAGGCGCCCCGGCGGGCGGCCTCCGCGGCGACCGCCAGCGGTCCGGGCGCCCGGCCGGACAGGGAGACGGCGACGACCAGGTCGAGCGGTCCCACCCACCCGGGCAGCGGGAGGTTGCGCCGGGCCTGCACCGGCACCGGCGACCCCGGCTCGGCCAGCAGCTCCAGCACGTCCGCGACGATCGAGGAGCCGCCGATGGCCGCGACCAGGACCGACCTCGGGCGCTCCTGGTCCGCGAGCCGGTCCACGCCCGCGTCGCGCGCCAGGTGGATGGCCTCGCGGACCTGGGCCCCCGCCGACGCGAGCGCGCGGAGGGTGTCGAGGGAGTCCTTGCGGTGCAGCTCGTCGGCGTCGTCGAGCAGCGCCTCGTCGATGTAGGGGGGCACGGCATACCTCCTGGTCAGACGGGAACGACGACGGCGTCGTCGACGAGCAGCACGGGGATGCCGTCCTGCACCGGGTAGCGGCGCCGGCGTCCCTGACCGTCGCAGTCCTGGGCGCACTGCAGCGCGGGCCGCCCCTGCTCGTCGACGACGTCGACCAGCTCGTGGTGGCCGACGGGGCAGCGCAGGATCTCGCGCACCCAGGACTCGTACTCGGGACGTGCCATGGTTCAGGCCTCCTGTCGGACCAGGCCCAGGACCGCGTCCCGCACCTGCTCCATCGTGGTCTCGTCGTCCGCCTCGACATTGAGTCGCAGCAGGGGCTCGGTGTTGCTGGGGCGCAGGGAGAACCACCAGCGGGGCTCGTCGGTGGCCGTCATGGTCAGGCCGTCGGTGGTGTCCGCGACCGCTCCGCGAGCCCGTGCCCAGGCGCGGGCGCGGTCGGTGGCCGCCGCGACGTCGTCCACGCGGGAGTTGATCTCCCCCGAGGCTGCGTAGCGGTCGTAGCCGACGACCAGCCCGGAGAGCGGTCCGTCCTGCTCGCGCAGGGCGGCGAGGACGTGCATCGCGGCCAGCATGCCGGTGTCGGCGTACCAGAAGTCGCGGAAGTAGTAGTGAGCGGAGTGCTCCCCGCCGAAGACGGCCTCGTGCTCGGCCATCTGGGTCTTGACGAAGCTGTGCCCCACCCGGGTGCGGACGGCGCGCGCGCCGAGCTCGGCGATGGCCTCGGGCACCGAGCGCGAGCAGATGACGTTGTGCACGACGGCGACCTCGGAGGCGGGCCGCCCGGCGGCCACCTCCTTGGCGACCTCGCGCGTGGCGACCAGGGCCGTGATCGCGCTGGGGCTGACCGGCTCGCCGCGCTCGTCCACCACGAAGCACCGGTCGGCGTCCCCGTCGAAGGCGAGCCCGAGGTCGGCCTCGTGCTCCACGACGGCCGCCTGCAGGTCGCGCAGGTTCGCGGGGTCGAGCGGGTTGGCCTCGTGGTTCGGAAAGGTGCCGTCCAGCTCGAAGAACAGGGGCACCACCTCCAGCGCCAGCCCGAGCGCGGGGTCCCCCAGCACGGCCGGCACGGTGAGCCCCGCCATGCCGTTGCCGGCGTCGACGACGACGCGCAGCGGGCGCCCGCCGCGCAGGTCCACGAGCGAGCGCAGGTATGCCGCATACTCGCCGAGCATGGCGCGCTCGGTGATCGTCCCGACCCGGTCGCCGCCGGTCGGGTCCCCGTCCACGAAGCCGTGCAGGTCGGCACGGTCCAGGAGCCACTGAGCCAGGTCCCGGACCTCGTCCAGCCCGGTGTCCTGCCCCACCGGGCGGGCGCCGGAGCGGCACAGCTTGATGCCGTTGTAGGCGGCGGGGTTGTGGCTTGCGGTGAACATCGCGCCGGCCAGCCGGAGCGCCCCGCTCGCGTGGTAGAGCCCGTCGGTGGAGCACAGCCCGATCATCGTCACGTCGACCCCGTGCGCCGCCACCCCCGAGGCGAAGGCGCGGGCGAGCTCCGGCGACGAGGCGCGCATGTCATGCCCGACCGCCACCCCGCCGTGCCCCTCGGGGAGCACCACGACCTGGGCGAAGGCGGACCCCAGCGCGCGGGAGACGGCGGGGCTCAGCTGCTCGGGGACGAGCCCCCGCACGTCGTAGGCCTTGACGAAGTCGGCCAGTCTCACGGAGCTCACAGCAGGCAAGACTACCGACCGGCCGGGAGGGGTCCGGCTCAGCGCTCGCGCAGGACCCGCAGGTGACCGCGGCGGCCGATCTCGGTGACGGTGCCAACCTGGTGCTCGTGGTCGCTGCCGCTGCCCTGCTCCACCCTGACCACGGTGCCCCGGTGCTCGCGGACGGCGTCGGCCAGCGCGGCGAGGTCGTCCACGGGAGGGCGCGGCTGGCCCTCCGGCAGCTCGATGCGCACGACGTCCCAGCCGCGGGGTGCGGTCAGCCGGGTCGCGTGCTGCTCGCACAGGTCGTAGGAGTGCGGCTCGGCGTGCGTCGCGAGCGGACCCAGGACGGCCGTCTGCTCCGCGTAGACGTACGTCAGCGTCGACGACGCCGGACCGATGCACGCGGTCTTGGAGCACTGGCGAGAGACGGTCACGAGGCCCCACTCTAGGCGCCGGCACCCCCGAACCCGTGGCACCACCCCGGTGTCGCCCCGGGTCGGAGCGTCGTCGGGCGTTATCGTCGCCGGTGTGAGCACACGACGGGACCGCCGCGGTCATGGCCTGCGCGGGCCGCTGGCCTGGCCCCGCCTGCCGGTCATGACCTCGCGCGCGGCACGCTTCGACGGCATCGTCCTGGACGCCGCCGAGACGCTGGAGCATCGGCTGGGCCACGAGCTGGGCGTCGAGCTCGCCGTCGAGGAGGTGCCGCCCACAGACCCTGCCCCCTGGGAGCACGGCATACCCCTGGGTCGGCTGTTCCCGGCCGAGCGCACGGTCACGGCACGCCTGGTGCTCTACCGGCGGCCCATCGAGCAGCGCGCCCAGGACGAGGGCGAGCTCTCCGCGATCGTCTACGAGGTGATGGCCGAGCAGGTCGCGCGCATGTACGGCCGCGACCCCGACGACCTCGGCTGACCGGGGGGCGTCCCCCGCTCAGTGCTCGTTCGGGTCCTGCTCCGCGTCCTCGTGCGTCGGGTGCTCGGTGCCCGGCTCGTGGTCGGGCGGTCCGTAGAGGGCGTAGAGCTTCAGCGGCTCGTCGCCGGTGTTCGTGACGTTGTGCCAGGTGCCGGCGGGGACCAGGATCACGTCGTCGTCCTCGACGTCACGCACGAAGGACAGGTCGTCCTCCGCGGGGCCCATCTCCGTGCGTCCCCTGCCCTTCTCGACGCGCAGGAACTGGTCGTTCTCCTCGTGCACCTCCAGGCCCACGTCGTCACCGACGGGGATGCTCATCACCGTGAGCTGCAGGTGCCTGCCGGTCCACAGGGTCGTGCGGAAGTCCGTGTTGTCGAGCGTCTCCCGCTCGATGTCGACGACGTACGGCTCCTTGCCGTGGTCCGTGGCGGTGGTGTAGTCGGTGCTCTCTGCCATGGCGACCTCCTGTGACGGGTGCGTCCGGGGGATGCGCCGGACACCTCCGACAGTAGCCACCGCCCACCCGGGGCGCGACGGGAGGCCGCGGTCCCCCCGGTCGAGCGGGCTGGCCGGGTGCGGGCCGGGCTCAGGGGAGGACGACGCCCACCTGCGTGACCTGACGCTGCCACGGCACCCGTGGCAGCGTGGTGGCCGCCACGTAGGGGCCCCCCTCGTCGGCCCCCTGGAGCAGCACGGACGCCGCGACGCCCGCCGAGCCCGTGGACGTGACCCAGACCGCGCTCGCAGCAGCGGGGACCGGGACCAGCACGGTCGTGTCGTTGCGCAGCTCGAGCCGTTCGACGCTCGCCCGCCCGTCCTCGTCGAGCCACACCACCAGGGCGTCCGTCCCGTCGACGGCGGACACCGCCAGCTGCCTGCTGACGCCAGGTACGGCGTCGACCGCGGGCAGCGCCGCCCCGACCGGCGACGTGGCGACCGTGGTCGCAGCGACCCAGGCGAGGTCGCCGGCGGGCCGGACGAGCGGTTCGTCCTGGTCCGGCGCATCCTCGTCCTGGTCCGGACCCGCCGTCGTCCTGGCGCCCTCGGCTCCCGCGGGGGCGGTGGTCGTGGCTGCCTCGTCCTGCCCCTCGACCGTGGGTTTCTCGTCCGACGGCAGCAGCTGCAGCCGGGCCCCGGCGGTGACCGGCTGGTCGGAGCGCAGCCGCAGCGCGGTCGTCCCCTCCGGCAGGTCCTCGAGAGCCACGTCGACGGTGTGCCCGGCCGGCACCCGGGTCACCGCGCCGGCCAGCCGCCGGGCCCCGTCCTCGGTGAGCGCCGTGAGGTCGACGACCGCCTCGTCGACCCCCGGGGCGAGCAGGCGGAGCACGATGTCGTGCTCGCGTCCCTCCTCCGCCCGGGGCAGCGCCGGGACGACGAGATCGGTGGTCGGCTCCGCCGCTGTCAGGACGACCTCGGCGCCACGGTCGGTGGTGCCGTCGCGGAAGTGCTCGCCCAGGTGCGCGACGACGGGCCCCCCGGTCGCGTGCACCCGCACCACCGGTGAGGACACGGACGGTGCCAGCGCGTCGAGCAGCTGCACCGCGCGGCCACGCCCGGGCACCACGATCCCGGCTGCGCCCGTCGTCGGGACCGGACCGTCGGCACCCCACACGGCCACCTCCACGGTGACGGCGTCGTCACCGGGGTTGGTCAGGACCAGCTGCTCGCTGCGTCCCGGCCCCTCACCCCCACCCACGAGCCACTGCGTCTCGGTCGCGGTCGTGCACGCCGTGAGCGACAGCCCTCGCGTGCCCGGGTCGGTGCCCAGACCCAGCTGCCCGCCCACCACCCCGGGCGCCCCGGGACCGGCGGCCAGCACCAGGGCCCCTGCGGGCCCGTCCAGCACGAGCCGCGCGGCACCCTCCTCGGGCAGTCCGACCGCGCGTCCGGCCGGCCCGGTCTCGGTCAGGGCGAGCTCGGCGTCCGCGGCCTGCGCGTCGTCGTCGTCGCCAGGGCCGCCGACGGCCGACGGGACCACGACGCCGTCCTCGGCCATCCGCTCGAGCACGGCGCCCGTGGCCCACCCGGCCGACACGTCGACCGACTGAGTCGTCTCCTGGCCCTCCACGCCGAGCAGCTCAGGTCCGGGGCAGCCCAGCGCCGCGGAGCCAACGAACGAGGCCTCGTCCACCGCCCCGGAGGGGTCGGAGCTGCGGTCGTCGGAACTGCGGTCGTCGGAGCCGGCGGCCCCGTCGGAGGTGCCGCCCTCCAGCCGCACGGTGTCGTCCAGGGCCCCGACCCCCCACACGAGCGCCACGAGCACGGCGGTGCCCAGCCCGAGCCGCCACCACCGGGCGTCCCCGACGCTGCGCGGCGAGCGGCCGGGTGCCTCTCCCGCCCCTCCGCCTGACCCCGTCCCCCCGCTCGACGGGCTCTGGGCGTCGGCCGGGACGGCGTCCTCGTCCGGCGCTTCGTGCTCACTCACGTGACGGCTCCTGGTGGTCGGGCTCGGCGCGTCCGACGGGCAGCGCGAGGAAGGCCGTGATGGCGGCGAGCACGAGGGCGAGCAGGTGCCAGGCCAGCGCCGGCGGGGGCTGGGAGACGACGATGCTGCGGGTCCCCTCAGGGAGCTGCACCGACGGGGCCCCCGACACGGCCGTCGCCACCTCGGCGGGCTCGCCGTCCACGGTGACCTCGGCGTGCCGTGCCCAGCCGGCGCCCTCGGCGACCTGCAGGGTGGCACCCGGGGGGATGTCGTCCACGACGCCCTCCGAGACACCGTGGGGACCGTCGACCACGAGCCGGGACAGGGTGACCCCGTCGGCGTCGACGACCCGGACGCGCGCGGGCCGGTCGTCGACCAGGCGCCACAGCACCTCGTCCTGCGGGCTGCTCACCCGTGTGAGCCCGGGGAGGGCGTCGATCTGCCCGACGAGCGGGTGGGAGTCGTCCGTCCCGACCAGCACGTAGCCGACCCCGAGGGCCAGGAGTCCCTCGACCGCCGCCGTCGGGCTGCCGCTGCCGGCCATCGCCTCGACCGTGCGCACGACCTGTCCGGCGTCCGGCGCACCCACGGCCAGGTCCCGGGCACGGTCGCGCAGGACGCGGGCCGGCTCGGGCTCGGGCCCGAGCAGGTCCGCCGTCACCTGCGCCGGTGCGGTGGCACCACCGTCCTCGCCGACGGCACCGGGGACCAGCACCAGGGTGCGCAGCGCCGACGGTCCGCGCGACTGCTCCGCCGCCACCGCCGGCAGCGGGTCCTCCGACGGACGCAGGGATCCGTCGACCGGCCCGACGATCCCGGCCCACACCACCGAGGCCAGCCCCGCCCCGACGACGAGCACCGTGACGGCGCCCGCCGCGCCCCTCCGCCACGGGGGGGCGACCGTGGCCCCGCCGTCGGCGTCGGAGCCGCGGGGGGCTCGTCGACCGGCGAGCAGTGCGTCCAGGAGCATCCCGGCGGCCAGCAGCATCCCGGCGGCGCACAGCGAGAGGAGCGTCCCCGCCCACACGGTGACCATCTGGCCCTGCTCGACGTGACCGGTGGGCAGCACGCCCAGCGCGACACGGGGAGCGACGAGCGCGAGGGTGAGGGTGAGGACCGAGCCCGTCACCAGCACCGCGGCCCGGCGCCCGGGCCGCCCCCGGAGCGCGAGCGCCCCCAGGGCCGCAACCCACAACGGCACGGCGAGCCACAGCCCGACCGCGTCCGTCCCGGAGACGGCCACCGGGGCGCCCGCGTGCAGGAGGAGGGTCTGCCAGCCTGGGGCGACCGTCGGGAAGACGGCGGTCCCGACCGTCCCGCCGGCGCCGCCGAGCACCCGCACGGGGTCGGCCCAGGCGGCCGGCAGCCAGGGCAGGAGCAGGAGCCACGGCAGCGCCGCCAGCACCGCCCCTCGCCACCGGACCCCCCGCCCGGCGACCAGGAGCAGCAGCCCACCCACGGTGCCGGGCACCAGGACGAGCGGCACCCACTGCGCCGACACGGCGACCCCCAGTGCCGTCGCGAAGGTTGCGGCGGTGCGCCGGGTCCCACCGCCGCGCGAGGCCGCGACGGCATACCCCGCGAGCAGCAGGGGTGCCAGCACGTGGACGACGACCGGCCCGACCCGGCCGTCGGCGACGGCCGCCGTGAGCGGCGTCAGCCCGGTCCAGCCCAGCGCGAGCCCGGCCCGCAGCCACCGGCGTCGGGTGCTGCGCCGCAGTGCCAGGTATGCCGTGAGCGCGGCGGCGGGTGCGGCGAGGAAGAGCATCCAGGCGATCGTCACGCCGGCGGCGGCGTCGTCGGCGCCCGGCAGGGCCTCGACGGCGCGGGTCAGGCCGGAGAGCGGGACCAGCCAGGGCTCCGCGGGCTGCTCGTGCCCGAGGCCCCCGCCCCGCCAGCCGTCGAGCGCTGACCGCCACAGCCCGTCGGCGCCCGCGGTCAGGGGTCCCAGCTCACCCCCGACCACGCCGTGACGACCGGGCGCGAGCGAGGTGAGCAGGCCCCGCCACTGCCACGCCGTGACGACCGAGGAGAGCAGGAGGGCGGTCGCCAGCGGCCAGCTCCACCGTCTGCGGCGCGAGCGTTCCTGCCCCCCGTCGGAGAACTCGTCGGAGACCGGTCCGGTCTCCGCACCGCCCCGCCGTCCGCCGGTAGCCGCCACGTGCGCCGCCCGGGACCGGGGGTCCAGGGCGTCGCCGATCGTGTCGAGCGTGCTGCGCCAGCCCGCCCCGGCCGGCACGAACAGCCCGCGCAGGTCGCCCGGGCGCACGGTCCGGCGTCGCCGGAAGCGCCACCGCGCGCGCCAGCCACGCGCCGGGCTGAGGACGGCGCGGACGTCGGCCCACTCGTCGGCGGCGTCGTGAGGCCGCTTGACCAGCAGCAGGAGGACGGCCGCGAGCGCGCTGGTGACGAGCACGCCGAGCGCGCGCAAGGGGGACGACCACGCGGACCCGCGGGCCAGGGCGAGCTGCCGCTGCCGCACGCGCGTGCGGCGCGGGTCCACCACGCCCAGCCCCGCCTCGCCCTGGCGCACGACCGCGTCCGGGGCCACGACGACGCGGTGGCCGGTCAGGTGGGTGCGCCAGCCCAGGTCCAGGCCCTCGACCCCGTCGGAGCCGAACGCCGGGTCGAGCCCGCCGACCTCCTCCAGGACGTCGCTGCGGACCAGCGCACCGGCCAGCGGGACGCCGAGCACGTCCTGACGCAGATCGAGCTGGCCCTGGTCGACGAGCGCGACGTGACGACCGTCGGCGGCCCGGCCACCGGTGGTGACGTGCTGCCCGACCCCGACGAGGAGGCGCGGATCGTCCCCGCGGACCAGCTTGGGGCCCACGACGCCGACGCGGCTGTTGCGCCGCACCGCCGACGCCAGCGCCTCGAGCGCGGTCGGCTCGGGCAGGGAGTCGGCGTGCAGCAGCCACAACCAGTGGGCGGCGTTGACCGGGAGCGCCCGCCGCGCGTCCTCCAGGACCTGCCAGGTGGCCGGGGACCCCGCAGGTCCGTCGTGCGGGCGCACCTCCGGGGCGGGGCGAACGAGGACGGGCACCCTGGCACGGGTGAGGGGGGGGTGCTCCCGCAGGCCCGCGAGGTCGTCGTCGGGGTCGAGGCCGGCGACGAGCACGCGCTGCGGCAGGCGGGTCTGGGCGGCGAGGGCGTCGAGGACGAGGTGGAGGGGCGGGCGGACCCCCGCGCGGTCGGCGGCGAGGACGACGACCGTCACGTCGTCGACCAGCGTCCGCGCGGCGCCACCGGCGCGGACGCCCGGTCCGGGCTCCGTGGAGATCATGCGGTCGGGGGCGCGGTCGGCAGGGACGGGGCCCGCCCGCTCAGACAGCGCGCTTCTTCAGCTTGCGGCGCTCGCGCTCGGAGAGGCCTCCCCAGATCCCGAAGCGCTCGTCGTTGGACAGGGCGTACTCCAGGCACTCCGAGCGCACCTCGCAGCCCACGCACACCTTCTTGGCATCGCGCGTGGAGCCGCCCTTCTCGGGGAAGAAGGCCTCCGGATCCGTCTGCGCGCACAGGGCACGCTCCTGCCAGGAGGCCTCCTCGACCTCGTCCACGCTGTTCAGCAACGACATGAGTTCTCGCTCGTGCATGGCTCCTCCTCGACCTTTCGCCTACACGTCCTGCCGCAGATCCGGAGCCGGGCTGCCACCCGACGTGACGATCACGACACCTGAATTACACGCGTGTCATCCCGCTTCGTCAACCCCAGATCTGCTAAAAGCCTCTGACCTCCCACAATGGGGGCATGCAGATCACCGCACTGTCCGGCGGCGTCGGCGGCGCCCGCTTCCTGCGGGGGCTTCTCCGCGCTCTCGACACCCACCGCGGGTCCCCCACCGACGACGAGGTCACCGTCACGGTGATCGGCAACACGGGGGACGACATCACGCTCTTCGGGCTGCGGGTGTGCCCCGACCTCGACTCGGTCCTCTACACCCTCGGCGGCGGCGTGGACGAGGACCAGGGCTGGGGACGGGACGGCGACACCCGCGCGGTGATGGAGGAGCTCGCCGCCCTCGGGGTCCAGCCGCAGTGGTTCGGCCTCGGGGACCGCGACCTGGGCACCCACGTCGCCCGCAGTCTCTGGCTGGGGCAGGGCGCGACCCTCTCGGAGGTGACCGCGCGGCTGGCCGCCCGGTGGGGCCTTCCCGAGCAGGGCGTGCGGCTGCTCCCGGTCACCGACGCCCCCATCGAGACACACGTGGTCGTCGACGACGGCGACGGCGACGGCGAGCGGGCCGTGCACTTCCAGGAGTGGTGGGTCCGGCTCGGGGCCGCCGTCGAGGCCCGCCGCTTCACGGTCGCCGGGCTGCAGTCTGCCGTCCCCGCCCCCGGTGTCCTCGAGGCGATCCGGGCCGCGGACGTCGTCCTCCTGCCGCCCAGCAACCCGGTGGTCTCGATCGGCATCGTCCTGGGCGTGCCCGGTGTGCGGGACGCCCTGCGCGGCACCCGGGCCCCCGTGGTGGGCGTGAGCCCCCTCATCGGCGGCCGCCCGGTGCGGGGCCACGCCGACGCCTGCCTGGCGCCGCTGGGTGTCGAGGTCTCCGCGGCGGGCGTCGCGGGCCTCTACGCCGACTTCCTCGACGGCTGGTTGGTGGACGAGGCGGACGTCGGCGCCGCCTACCCCTCGAGCACCACGGTCCGGGGCCTCGACCTGCTCATGCGCGACGTCGACGGCGCCGCGCGGATCGCCCGCGCAGCGCTCGACCTGGGCCTGGAGCTCGCCGGGGACCGCCCGTGAGCGACGCGGATCCTGGTGTACTGCAGCTGATCCCCCTGACCGGTGTCCCGGAGGTCCGCGAGGGCGCCGACCTGGCCGCCCTCCTGACCGCAGCCCTCGTGCCGCACGGCGGGCTGGCCGACGGTGACGTCCTCGTCGTCTCGAGCAAGGTCGTGTCCAAGGCGCTGGGGCTGCGCGAGGCCCCGGGCGCCGCCGACCCCGGCACGACCGGCGACCGGGAGGACGCCGTGCTCCGCCACAGCGTCCGCGTCGTCGCCGAGCGGCGCACGCCGCGCGGCACCACCCGCATCGTCGAGGCCGTCGCCGGACCCGTGATGGCGGCCGCCGGCATCGACGCCTCGAACACCGGCCCCGACGGCGGGATCCTGCTCCTGCCGCCCGACCCCGACCTCGCCGCGCTCCACCTGCACACCGCCCTGACGGCCCTGCTCCCGCACCGGCCGCGCTTCGGCGTGCTGCTGAGCGACACCGCCGGACGGCCGTGGCGGGACGGGCAGACGGACCTTGCGCTGGGCGCCCACGGCGTCCGCGTGCTCGACGACCTGCGCGGCGGCACCGACGCCGACGGCCGCCACCTGGCCGTCACCGCGCGCGCCGTCGGTGACGAGCTCGCCGCGGCCGCGGACCTCGTCAAGGGCAAGCAGGACGCCGTGCCCGCCGCGCTGGTGCGCGGCAGGGCCGACCTGGTCCTCGAGGGTGGGCCCGGCGCACGGGCGCTCGTGCGGACAGGTCCGGGAGACTGGTTCGCGCTCGGTCACCGTGAGGCGGTCCGGGCAGCGCTCGGCGCGGCGCCCGCGACGGCCGCGGCCGTCGACGTCGGTGTCCCGTCGGTCGTCCCCGAGGACGCCTCGGAGCGGGGGCGGCGCGCGGTCCGGCTGGCCCTCCTGGGCCACCCCGGCGCGGAGGTGGCAGGCAGCCCCACCCGGGGGTATGCCGTCTCCGCGGCCGACCCGGTCCTGGCCGGTCGGGTGGCGGCCCGGCTGGAGGTCGCCCTCCACGGGGAGGACCTCGTCGCCGACGTCGCGGTGGACCGGCCGAGCGCGGTGGACCGACCGACAGCCCGGGGCTGAGCGCTACCGTCCGCGGACGGGCAGGTGGGAGCGCGGCGCCATCCGCGGCCCGCGGCGGGGCCGCACCGCGCCCGAGAGCTCGAGCAGCCGCTGCACCCGGTAGCGCTGCCCCGCGTAGGGCCGCAGCAGCTCGACCAGCCCCTGGTCGTCGACCGGCCGACCGGTCAGCGCCCAGCCGATGTTGGCGGCCACGTGGTAGTCGCCGAAGCTGACCGCGTCGGCGTCGCCCAGCGCCCGGTGCGCCGTCTCGGCGGCCGTCCACACGCCGACCCCCGGGACGCTGACCAGCCTGCGGCGGGCGGCGGCGAGGTCGAGGTCCGGCAGGTCCGCGAGCCGGTCGGCCAGCCGCGCCACGCGCACGACCGTGTCCGAGCGCTGCGGGCCGACCCCTGCCCGCAGCCACTCCCAGGACGGGACCTGGCGCAGCGCCCCGGCGGTCGGCGGGACCCGCAGCCCGATGGCCGCCCCGGGGCCGGGTGCAGGCTCGCCGAAGCGGCGCACGACCCGCCGCCACCCGGAGAACGCCTCCTGGCCGGTGACCTTCTGCTCGAGAACCGCAGGCACGAGCGCCTCGAGGACCAGCCCGGTCCGGGGCACCCGCCAGCCGGGGAACCTCCGGGCTGCCAGCGCGACCCCGGGGTGGTGCGCCACGAACCCGGCTGCTCCGGTGTCCTGCTCGCCCAGCATCGTCGGCAGGTGCTCCAGCACCCAGGCCGCGCCCGGGCCCCATGCCTCTGCCAGCACGAGGCCGTCGGCGCGGTGGGTGACGGTCCGCAGGGTCGTGGGGCCGTCGGGCGTACCGATCCCGCGCCACAGCGCGCCGCCGGTCACCTGCCAGGCCGGGTCGCCGTGCCCGCGGCGCAGCGGTCCCCAGACGGCGGGCACGTCGACGGCCCACGAGGGGCGCCAGACCCGTCGGAGCGGGCGGCGGAGCGGGGCGGGGCGGCCGAGCACGGGGGTGGGTCCGGCGTCGGTGGCTGTCACGGCGCACAACTGTGCCTCGTGGGCGGCCGCCGCGCAACACGTGGGCCCGGGGTGGCCGGCAGGGGTTAGCGTTGTCCCGTGCAGTTCCCAGCCCAGGTGCTCCTCGACGCCACCCGACGCGACGCCACCCGTCCCGCCCTGACCTTCTACGACGACACCCCGGAGGGCCACGGCGAGCGCATCGAGATCTCGCGCCGGGTCCTGCGGACCTGGGTGGCCAAGGCCGCCAACGCCCTCCAGGAGGGCCTGGACGTCGCGCCCGGCTCCGTGGTCCTGGTGCAGCTGCCGAGCCCGCACTGGCGGCTCGCCTACTGGGCCCTCGCCGTGTGGTCCGTCGGCGCCACCCTGACGGTCGACACCCAGGAGGGTGCCGACGTGCTCGTCACCACCGATCCCGACAGCGACCTCGCCGAGGACTGCGACGAGGTCGTGGCCGTGGCCCTGGCCGGCCTGGCCCGCGGCTTCGGCGACGAGCTGCGCTCCGGGGTGATGGACGAGGCCGCGGAGCTGTCCAGCTACGCCGACGAGTTCATCCCCTGGGACGACGTCGAGCCGGACGACACGGCCCTGGTGCACGGGGGGGAGCGCGTCGCCTACGCCGACCTGCTCGGCGACGTCGGCACGGTGCCGGACGGCGCGCGCACGCTGATCACCACCACCGACCCGGGGCTGCTGGTCCGCCAGGTGCTCCAGGTGCTGGCGGCCGACGGGTCGGCGGTGCTGGTGCGCGGGTCCGCCCCCGGCCCCCACGACGCCCGGCTCGACTCCGAGGGCGTGGTCCACCGCTGCCCCGAGCAGCTCCGCGCCTGACCTGCAGCACCACCTCGGCCACCACCTGCAGCAGCCCGGGCCCGCCCCGGTACCCTCACCGGCATGGACAAAGTAGTCGCTTCAGCAGCCGAGGCAGTCGCGGGTCTCACCGACGGCATGACCGTGGCGGTCGGCGGGTTCGGGCTCTCCGGCATCCCCACGGTGCTCATCACCGAGGTGCTCGCCCAGGGCATCACCGACCTGCAGGTCGTCTCCAACAACTGCGGCGTCGACGGCGCGGGCCTGGGCCTGCTGCTGGCCGAGCGTCGGATCCGCCGCGTCATCGCCTCCTACGTGGGCGAGAACCGCGAGTTCGCCCGCCAGTACCTCGCGGGCGAGCTGGAGGTCGAGCTGACCCCCCAGGGCACGCTGGCCGAGAAGATGCGTGCCGCCGGTGCCGGCATCCCGGCGTTCTTCACGCCCACGGGGGTGGGGTCCCAGGTGTCCGAGGGGGGTATGCCGTGGCTCTACGACGCGGAGGGGAACGTGATCAAGCAGTCCCAGCCCAAGGAGAAGCGGGAGTTCACCGTCCGCGGCCAGACGCGCGAGTACGTCCTCGAGGACTCGATCTTCGCTGACTTCGCCCTGGTGCGGGCCGCCAAGGGCGACCGGCACGGCAACCTGGTCTTCAACCGCTCGGCCCGCAACTTCAACCCCCTGTGCGCGATGGCGGCCGGGGTCGCGGTGGCCGAGGTCGAGGAGCTGGTCGAGCCCGGCGACCTGGACCCGGACGAGATCCACCTGCCCGGCATCTACGTCCAGCGGGTGCTCGCCCTCACCCCCGAGCAGGCCGCCGACAAGGACATCGAGAAGCACACCACCCGACCCCGCCCGGTCGACCCGTCCACCCAGCAGACCGAGGAGGCCTGAGATGGCACTGTCCCGCGAGGAGATGGCGGCCCGTGCCGCCCGCGAGCTCAAGGACGGCGACTACGTCAACCTGGGCATCGGCATGCCGACGCTCGTCCCGAACTACGTGCCCGACGACGTCGAGCTGGTGCTGCAGTCCGAGAACGGCATCCTCGGCGTCGGCCCCTACCCCTACGAGGGCGAGGAGCACCCGGACCTGATCAACGCCGGCAAGGAGACCGTCACGCTGCGCCCCGGAGCGTCGATCTTCGACTCCGCCACCAGCTTCGGGATGATCCGCGGTGGCAAGGTCGACGCCGCCATCCTCGGCGCGATGCAGGTCTCCGAGGCGGGTGACATCGCCAACTGGATGATCCCGGGCAAGATGGTCAAGGGGATGGGCGGGGCGATGGACCTCGTCATGGGTGCCAAGAAGGTCATCGTCCTGATGGACCACGTCGCCAAGGACGGCACCCACAAGATCGTCCGCGAGTGCGACCTGCCGATCACCGGGCTGAAGGTGGTGCAGCGCATCATCACCGACCTCGCTGTCATCGACGTCACGCCCGACGGTCTGGTCCTGCGCGAGCTGGCCCCCGGCGTCACGGTCGAGGAGGTCACCGAGAAGACCGGGGCGGAGCTGACGGTCGCCCTCGACGAGCCCACCCCCGAGCCGAGCTCCCCGCTGGGGGGCTGAGGCTCAGCGCGGACGACCCGTCGACCGTGGGGCGCTGGTTCCGAGGAGGAACCCGGCGCCCCACGTCATGTGCATGACGGCCATCACCGCCGGTGTCCGGAGCAGCACGGCCGCGCGCTCGTCGCGGGCGGCCCACGCCCCACCGGCGGTGACAGCCACGGCATACCCGAGCGGCAGCGCCCACAGGGGGCGCCACACCAGGCCGGCCACCGTGCCGGCCGCCACCAGCGCCACCGCGACCGGCGGGGCGAGGTAGCGCCGGTTGAGGGTGCCGGGGTGGCGGCGGACCACCTCACGCCGCCACTGCCCGGTCGTGAAGAACTGCCGGGTGAGCTCGCCCCAGGTCTCGCGCGGGCGGTAGGTCACGGTGAGCTCCGGGGTGAACCAGACGGTCCCGCCCGCCTCGCGGATGCGGTGGTTGAGCTCCCAGTCCTGGGCGCGCACGAACGCGGGGTCGTAGCCGCCGACGCGCCGCAGCCACTCCCGGCGGAAGACCCCGAGGTAGACGGTGTCGGCGGGACCCGGTCTGCCGCCCACGTGGAAGCGCGCGGACCCGATGCCCAGGGGCGAGCGCATCGCGACGGCGACCGCCTGCTGCAGGTCGCCGGTGCCCTCGGCGAGCATGATGCCGCCCACGTTCGCGGCGCCGGTCTCCTCCAGGATCTCCACCGCGCGCCGCACGTAGCCCACGCTCAGCGCGCCGTGCCCGTCCATGCGCACCACGACGTCGTGGCTCGTGGCGCCGATGGCGGCGTTGAGACCGTCCGGCGTGCGGCCGGACGGGTTGTCGACGACGACCACGCGCGGGTCCGCCGCAGCGAGCTCGTCGGCCACCTCGCGCGTGCGGTCCCGGCTCGGGGCGACCGCGACGACCACCTCCAGCCCACCCGGGTAGTCCTGGGCGAGCACCGAGCCCACCGCCTCGGGCAGGTGGTGCTCCTCGTTGAGGACAGGCATGACGACCGACACCGGCGGGTATGCCGTGGGCGCGCTGGGAGTGCTCACCCCGGTGAGGGTACCCGCGGGTCGGTGCCGAATCGCCGGGGGCGCTGCCGTCCAGCGGACGGACAGGTGCCTGACCTACTCTTGGTCCCCGTGCCGAACCCTGAGGACGACTGGACGCGCCCGATGCCCCGGACCCCGCGCCCACGGCGCGACCCCGAGGATCGGCACGAGGGTGACCGGCGCCAGGACGACCGGCGCCAGGACGACTGGTCCGAGGACGACTGGCGCCAGGACGAGACAGAGCGCATCCCTGCCCCGCGCAGCAGCGACCGGGGAGACCGGGGTGCACCACCGCCTCGACCGCCTCGTCGGCGACGCCCCGCCTACGGCTTCCGGCGGTTCCTGGCCCTCGTCGCCTTCCTCCTCATCGCCTACGTCGTCGCCATGGTGGTCGTCGTCGCGATGGTGTGGGGCAGCATCGACCAGGTCGACGCCGCCCCGGACGTCCCCGACCGTCCCGGCGGGTCGGCCGGCGAGACCTACCTGCTGGTGGGCACCGACAGTCGCGAGGGCCTGACCGCGGAGCAGCGGGGCGACTTCGGCACCGGCTCCACCGAGGGCTCCCGGACCGACACCGTCATGATGCTGCACGTCCCGACGATGGGCGATCCGACGCTGGTCAGCCTTCCGCGCGACAGCTACCTGCCGATCCGTGACCAGGGCACCAACAAGCTGAACGCCTCCTACTCCCTCGGCGGGCCCGAGCTGCTGGTCGACACCGTGGAGCAGGCGACGGGGCTGCGGATCGGCGGCTACCTGGAGATCGGGTTCGGCGGTTTCGTCGGCGTCGTCGACGAGGTCGGTGGCGTCGAGATGTGCCTCGAGGCCCCGATCCAGGACGAGAAGGCCCACCTCGACCTGCCGGCGGGCTGCCAGGAGCTGACCGGCACCGAGGCGCTGGGCTACGTGCGGATGCGCTACAGCGACCCGCGCGGCGACATCGGACGCGTCGAGCGGCAGCGGGAGTTCCTCGCCGCGCTGGTCCAGAAGATGGCCTCCCCGGCCATCGTGCTCAACCCCTGGAGCCTGCACCAGGTCGGCACCGCCACGGGCGGCGCGCTGGCGATCGGCGAGGACACCTCGATGCTCGAGGGCGCCCGCATCGCGCTGGCCATGCGCGCGGTCGCCAACGGCAACGGCAACTCGCTCACGGTGCCGGTCGCGGACATGAACTACCAGACCGACGTCGGCAGCGCCGTACTCTGGGACGAGGTGGGCGCCGAGGAGCTGTTCGCGGCGCTGCGCCGTGGTGACGCCGTGACGATCGCGCCCTGACGGTCGTGCCGACCCGACCCTGCACCGGGAGGTGACCCCCGTGACCGACGAACCGGATCCAGACCTGGGCACGACCAGGCAGACCCCCGCCGGCCAGGACCCCGAGGTCGTGGCCGGCCGCTACCGGATCCTGCGCACGCTCGGGCGCGGCGGTGGCGGCATCGTCTGGTTGGCGCAGGACGAGCACCTCGGCCGGGAGGTGGCCCTCAAGCGCGTCTCGGGCGAGGCCGACCCCGAGGTCCTGGTCACCCGTGGCCTGCGGGAGGCGCGCACCAGTGCCACGCTCGCGCACGACCACGTGGTGCGGGTCTACGACGCCTTCGTCACCGACGGCGCACCCTGGATCGTCATGGAGTACGTCCCCGGCCCCTCGCTCGCCGGCCTGCTCGAGGGCGGTGCCACCCTGCCCGTGAACCAGGTGGCCACCATCGGCGCCCAGATGGCGACCGCGCTGGCCGCGGCGCACGGCGCCGGGATCCTGCACCGCGACGTCAAGCCGGCCAACGTGCTGCTGACCGACGCCTCGGGCACCCACGCCAAGCTCACCGACTTCGGCATCGCCCGCGCCGAGGAGGACCACCAGCTGACCCGCACCGGCATGGTGTCCGGGACCGCCGCGTACTTCTCGCCCGAGGTCGCCAGCGGCGAGGACCCGTCTCCCGCGTCCGACGTGTGGGCCCTCGGGGCCACCCTCTACGCCGCGGTCGAGGGGCGCCGCCCCTACCCGGACGCCGGCAACGCCGTCGCCCAGCTGCACGCGATCGTGCGCGACCAGCCGCGGGCGCCCCGCCAGGCCGGTGCGCTCACCCCGGTGCTGGCGGGCATGCTGGCGCCGGACCCCGCCCGACGCTGGTCCGCCGACCAGGCTGCCCAGGCGCTTCGCGGCGTCGCCTCGGGCGGTCCCCCGGCGGACCGGGCCGGACAGGGTGCCGGTGCAACCGCAACCGCAGCCGCCGCCGGGGCCGCGCTGGGATCCGCGCCGTGGGGGACCGACGCTCCGCCCACGCAGGCCCACCGACCGGTGGACAGCACCCGGGAGGTTCCCGTCGTCGGACCCGCCCACGCTCCCGCGGAGCGGCAGGCCGCACCGCCCGCGCGTGCCGCCGTGCCAGCTGCCTCCCCGACGCGGCCTCCACGCCGCAGGCGCTCCGGAGGACGGACGCTCGGTGCCTGGTTGCTGGGGGTCCCGCTCGCGGCGCTCCTGGCCTGGCTCGTGTGGTCGCTCGCCAGCACCCTCGACGGACCCGGCTCGGTCGACGACCCCGGCGCCTCGACGTCGGCGCCTGCCGACACGGCCCCGTTGAGTGCTGAGGAGGCCGGACAGGTCGCCCGGTCGTTCTACCTCGTCCTGGCCACGGACGGGCTGGAGGCCGCGAGGGCGATGCTGGGGCCGGACGTGCCGGTCGACCCGGGGATCGCGGACGGGCTGACCAGGGTCGAGTACGACAAGGTGACCACTGCACCAGCGGCCGACGGCTCGGTCGCCGTCGGCATCACGGTCCGCTACTTCTACGGCGAGACCGTCTACGAGCAGCGCGAGGACCTCGTGCTCAGCCGGGCCGAGCCGGGCGCGGCCCCGATCATCGTCAGCCGGTCGACGAGCGAACCGGTGGTGACCGGGCCCGGCCACGACGACTGACCGGCCTCAGTCGAGGGCGCTGCCGACCAGCAGCCCCGCCAGGTCGGGCAGGCCGGGGACGGTGTCCTCGTCCACGTTGGCCAGCAGCACCACGGTCGTGTCGTCCTCGGGGCGCAGGCGCGAGAGCGCGAGGACGCCGGGGTCGCCGCCGTCCTTGCCGAACACCCCGTCCTCACGGATCTCCACCCCGTAGCCGGGGGCCCACCGCTCCCCCTCGGCGGCCCGCCTGGTGAGCACGTCCTGGGGCGCCGCGCCACGCCATACCCCTCCGCGCTGCACGGCACGGAGGAAGCGCTCGACGTCCTCGGCGGTGACGACCGCGCCACCGTCGCCCCCGCCGACCGGGTGGACGGAGTAGATGTTGGTCCTCCACGGTCCTCCGGGGACGAGCGGCGCCAGGTAGCCGGTCGCGACGTCAGGGTGGACCTCGTCGAAGGCGGGGTAGCCGCTCGCCGTCATGCCGGCGGGCCCCAGCACGCGCGTGGTGATCGCCTCCGTGAACGGCAGGCCCGACACCTGCGCCAGGAGGATGCCGAGCAGCACGTATCCGGCGTTGCTGTAGTGGTAGGCGGTGCCCGGCGGGCACACGGGCGGCAGGTCGGCGAAGAGCGGGAGGAGGGCGGCGTAGTCGCGGACGCGGTAGTTGGGCACCCGGTCCCAGATGTCGCCGTAGTCCTCGCGGTAGCCCGGGAGGTCCTCGTCCTCCTCGAAGTAGTCGGCGATGCCGGAGGTGTGCGCGAGCAGGTGGTGGACCGTGACCGCCGGGCTCAGGGTGGAGGGCCGCTTCTCCGGCGGCAGGACGTCCACGACGGCGTCGTGCACGCCCACCTCGCCCCGCCCGGCGGCGTCGAGGACGCCGACCGCGGTGAACATCTTGCTCAGCGAGGCCGTGGCGAAGCGGGTTCCGGGGTGCACGGGTATGCCGTTCGCCCGGTCCGCCATCCCGTGGCAGGACTCGAGGAGCACCTCCTCGCCCCTTGTCACGCGGAGGATCCCGGAGAAGCCCTGCTCGGCCTCGAGCCGGGCCGCCTCGTCGAGCAGCGCCTCCCAGCGGTGGTCCGTCATGGGACCAGCATGGGGGGCCGCGGCCCTCGGCCGCGAGGGGTTTACCCCTTGAGCAGCTGGCGCGCCATGACGATGCGCTGCACCTGGTTGGTGCCCTCGTAGATCTGGGTGATCTTGGCGTCCCGCATCATCCGCTCCACGGGGAAGTCCTTGGTGTAGCCGTAGCCGCCGAGCAGCTGGACGGCGTCCGTGGTGACCTCCATCGCCACGTCGGAGGCGAAGCACTTGGCCGCGGCGCCGAAGAACGGCAGGTCGGCGTCGCCGCGCTCGGACTTGGCTGCGGCGACGTACACCAGCTGGCGGGCGGCCTCCAGCTTCATCGCCATGTCCGCGAGCATGAACTGCACGCCCTGGAACTCGGCGATCGCCCTGCCGAACTGCTTGCGCTCCTGCACGTAGCCCAGCGAGAAGTCGAGCGCGCCCTGGGCGATGCCGATGGCCTGCGCGCCGATCGTGACCCGGGTGTGATCCAGGGTGCGCAGCGCGATCTTGAGCCCCTCGCCGCGCTCACCCACCATCCGGTCGCCGGGGATGACGCAGTTGTCGAAGTGCAGCTCGCGGGTGGGGCTGCCCTTGATCCCCATCTTCTTCTCCGGGGCGCCGAAGGTGAAGCCCTCGTCGGACTTCTCCACCACGAAGGCGGTCACGTTGCGCCCTCGTGGCCCGTCGGGCTCGGTGACGGCCATCACCGTGTAGTACTCGCTCACGCCGGCGTTGGTGATCCACGACTTCTGGCCGTTGAGCAGGAAGGTGCCGTCGGGCTGCTCGATCGCCTTGCACGTCATGCCCGCGGTGTCGGAGCCGGCACCGGCCTCGGACAGGCCGTAGGAGAACATCGCCTCACCGCGCGCGACCGGCGGCAGGTAGCGTCGCTTGATGTCCTCGTTGGCCGCGACGAGGATCGGCATCGTGCCCAGCTTGTTGACCGCCGGGATGAGCGAGGAGCTGGCGCAGACCCGGGCGACCTCCTCGATGACGATGCAGGTGGCGAGCGCGTCGGCACCCACGCCGTCGTACTCCTCGGGGATGTGGGGGGCATGGAAGTCCGTCGCCTGCAGGGCGTCCAGGGCCTCCTGCGGGAAGCGGCTCTCCTCGTCGACGGCCGCTGCGTGCGGGGCGATCTTGTCCTCGCACACCTGGCGCACGGCCTCGCGCAGGCCCTCGTGATCCTCGCTGATCCGGAACAGGTCGAAGTCGCTCATGGGGCGAAGACTACTCGGCGGTCGGCGGCGTCAACCACGCGGCTGACGCACGCGTCACCCGGCCCTGCGGTGCTGCTCCAGGCTCGCCCTGGTCAGTCGACCAGTCCGTTCTCGTAGGCCCAGATGACGGCCTGGACCCGTCCCCGCAGGCCCAGCTTCATCAGCACCCGGCTCACGTGCGTCTTGACGGTGGTCTCCGAGACGAACAGCTCCCGGGCGATCTCGGCGTTGGACAGACCCGCTGCCACCCGACCCAGCACCTCCAGCTCGCGCCCCGTCAGGGCCTCCGTCCGGGGGTCCGGGGAGCGCACCGCGACCGTCGGACGGTCCAGGAAGGCACGGATCATCCGCCGGGTGACCGAGGGGGCGAGCATCGACTCGCCGCTGTGCACCGCGCGGATCCCGGCCACCAGCCTCTCCGGCAGCACGTCCTTGAGCACGAACCCGCTCGCGCCGGCCTGCAGGGCGCCGTAGACGTAGTCGTCCATGTCGAACGTGGTCAGCATCACGATCTTGGCGGTGCAACGAGGGTCGGCGGTGATGCGACGGGTCGCCTCGATGCCGTCCATGCCGGGCATCCGCACGTCCATGAGCACGACGTCGGGCCGGAGCGCAGCAGCCTGCTCGACCGCCGACCCCCCGTCCTCCGCCTCGCCGACGACCACGACGTCGGGCTCGATCTCCAGGATCATCCGGAACCCGGTGCGGACCAGCGCCTGGTCGTCGACGACGAGGACCCGTATCGGTGTGCGCGCAGCCCCGGTCATGCCTGCTCCACCGGAAGGGAGGCGACCAGCTCGAAGCCACGCCCAGCACGGGCGCGCGCCTCGAGGGATCCGCCGTAGACAGCGACGCGCTCTCTCAGTCCGTGCAGGCCCGTGCCCGAGCTCACGTCGGACAGCCTGGTCGGGGGGGCCTCGCCGTCGTCGCGGACAGCGAGCTCGAGACGGTCCTGGCGACGGTCGATGCTCACCTCTGCCTCGTGCGCGTTGGTGGCGTGACGCAGCGCGTTGGTCAGGCCCTCCTGGACGACCCGGTAGGCGGTGAGGTCCAGCCCCGGGGGCAGCCCTGCGGGGTCGCCGGTCACGAGGACCCGCACCGGCAGACCGGCCGCCCGAACCTGGGCCGCCAGCCGTTCCACCTGCGACAGGCCGGGCGGCGGCTGCAGCCCCGCGGACTCTCCCTCCTCCCGCAGGACGCTGACCATGCGGCGCATCTCGACCAGCGCCTGCCGCCCGACCGCCTCCACGGACTCGAGGGCCTCCCGCTCGACGACCTGGGAGGGCTCCAGCCGACGGCGCACGGCGGACGCCTGCACCGTCATGACCGAGACGCTGTGACCGACCGCGTCGTGCAGCTCGCGGGCGATCCGGGTGCGTTCCTCGGCCACGGCCTGGGTCGCCCGCTGCGCCGCGTTGACGCGACGCTGCTCCACGTTGAGCCGTGTGGCACGGACCAGTGCTCCGAGCAGCCAGGCGATGAGCGTGGGCGTGAACCACACCATCGCGATCATCCGCTCGGGGCCGGAGGAGCTCATCGGGTCCAGGACGGCCCACGCGGCCACCACCACCAGCGCCAGGGCCAGAGCAGCCCAGGACCGTCGCCACGGCAGCTCGTGGGCGGCCGTGTAGGTGACGATCACCGGAGCCAGAGCCACCGCGTTGCCCTCGGGAGAGCCAACGGCCGCGAACTCGAGGACGCTGACCAGCACCATGGCTGCCAGGACGGCCAGGGGCCGCCAGCGCCGTCCGACGAGCAGGGCGGCGGTGACGGCGTACAGCAGCGACTGCACCCACAGCGGACCCTGCCGGTGCGTGGCACCCAGAGCGGTCCAGGCCTCGAGCTGGCCGAGCACCCCGACCACCAGGGCGAGCGCGACGTCGAAGGCCCAGTTCCTGCGGGTCACAGGACGACGCTACGCCCGCCGGACCAGCTGGGCGTCCTCCCGGAGGAGGACACGGCAACCCTCCCCAGGTCGACCCCGATCTCCTGCCTGCGCCGGACGACGTGACGCCGTGCCGGTTCCTACCGTGGATGAGACGGCCGTCACCAGGACGGAGCCGAGGAGCGACGGCGGAGGACCGACCCATGAACCTGACCAGCACCACCACCGCCCGGTGGATCAGCATCGCAGCGTGGACCATGGCGGTCGTGGCGACCGTCGGCGGACAGCTCCACGCGGTCGCCCGCGGCCTGTCCCACCCGGGCGACTGGGAGGAGGGCTCGCTCACGCGGGCCTGGGCCAGGCCGACCTCGGAGGCGCTGCGACCGCTCTTCGACTGGAGCGACCCCTGGACCGTCTACCTCACCTACGGCAAGCTGTGGACGCCGGTCTGCATCGCCTTCACCCTGGCGGCCGTCCTGGTCTTCCAGAGCCGTCGGCCGCACGGCCTGGAGAAGGCGCTGTGGAGGGTGACGCTCGTCGGCTACGCCGCGATGACGGTCTCGGTGATCGGCGACTACTTCACGCCGCAGTGGATGGACGTGCTGTTCCTGGTCGGCGTCGTGGCAATGTTCGTGATCGGGCTCAGCGGCATCGCCCTGGGCGTGGTCCTCCTGCGCTCCGGCTTCCGACCACGGACCACGGCCGTGCTCGTGCTGGCCTTCCTGCCAGGGGTGTTCCTCATCACCCAGGTCACCTCACTGGGCAGCGCGCTGCTGCCGCTCGCGTGGGGCTGGGCGCTCGCCGCCCACCACGTCGCGACGGGCCGGACGGCCGCTCAGCCGGCGAGCTCGGGGATGACCTCGTCCTCGAAGAGCTCGATGCCGGAGGTGTCGAACGCCGCCTCGGCGAAGTAGGTGATCGCGTACGTCATCCCCGCGCCCTCCAGCCCGCGCAGGGTCTGCACGATCTGCTCGGGGGTCCCGACCGTGGGCTGGGTGCGCAGGCTCTCGACCTGGTGCTGGGCCTTGTCCTCGCCCACGCCGGCCTTGAGGAACATGTCCTTGACGAAGGCGAGCCGCTCCTGCACCTCAGCCTCGTCGCGACCGATCACGACGTTGTAGTTGGCGCTGCGCACGATCGAGCCGAAGTCCCGGCCGACGTCCTCGCAGTGGCCGCGCAGGATCTCCGACTTGCGCGCGAAGCCCTCGGGTGCGCCGTCGAAGTTGGTGTAGTCGGCATACTCGGCGGCGATGCGCAGGGTCTTCTTCTCCCCGCCCCCCGCCACCCACATCGGGATGCCGTTGAGCTCGGACCCGGGGAACACGGTGCCCTGCAGCGGCCGGGGCCAGCACATCGCCCCGTCGACCTGGTAGTGCTCCCCGTCGAGGGTGGCCGACCCGGTGGTCCACATCTGGCGGAAGACGTCCACGCCCTCGCGGAGCCGGGCCAGCCGCTCCCCGGCCGTCGGGAAGCCGTAGCCGTAGGCGAGCCACTCGTGCTCGTACCAGCCCGCGCCGATACCCATCTCGACCCGCCCGCCGCTCACGACGTCGACGGTGGCGGCGACCTTGGCGAGGTAGGCGGGGTTGCGGTAGCTCATGCAGGTGCACATCTGCCCGAGCCGCACGCGGCCGGTGACCGCGGCGAAGGCGGACATGAGTGACCACGCTTCGTGGCAGGACTCCTCACTGGGCTCCGGCACGGTGTGGAAGTGGTCGTAGACCCACAGCGACTCCCACCCCTCCTCGGCGTCGACCCGCTGGGCGAGGTCCCTCATCACCCCCCACTGCTGCTGGGGAGCGATCCCGACGAGGTCCATCCGCCAGCCCTGGGGCACGAAGATTCCGAAGCGCATGGGCCCCAACCTAACCCTCGGGACCGCTCGATGCTCGGTGGGAGCCTCCGGCCGTCGCTGCCGGGTGGGTCACCGGGGAGCAGCCAGCGCCGCGATGGATGTGCACGGGTGTCGTGTCACATTCGTTGCCCTGGGAACTCTTGTGACACAACAGAACTGCACATCGACCTGGTCGCTCTCCTCGGAGGGCGGGAGGAGGTCACGCCGAAGGAGTGCGGCGGCCGGAGGATGAGCCCGGCGGGGAGCCCCGGGTTCAGGAAAGCCGCCGGTCGCGCAGCTTCTGGCCCTTGGCGTGCGCCTGGTCCCGCAGGTCCTCGGCGAACCGGGCCAGCTGGTCGCGCCAGGCGGCGGCCCGCTCCCCCTCGCCGGCGGCCAGCATCCGCACGGCCAGCAGACCGGCGTTGCGGGCGCCCCCGACGGAGACGGTGGCCACCGGGATGCCCGCCGGCATCTGCACGATGGACAGCAGGGAGTCCATGCCGTCGAGGTGCTTCAGCGGCACGGGCACGCCGACGACCGGCAGCACCGTCACCGAGGCCAGCATGCCGGGCAGGTGGGCGGCCCCTCCGGCGCCGGCGACGATCACGCGCAGCCCACGCTCCGCGGCCCCCTGCCCGTAGGCGATCATCTCGGTCGGCATCCGGTGGGCGGAGACGACGTCTGCCTCGTAGGGCACGCCGAACTCCTCGAGCACGTGCGCGGCGGCCTCCATCACGGGCCAGTCGCTGTCGCTGCCCATCACCAGGCCGACCAGCGGGATCGTCGGGCTCTCGGTGCTCATGCGGTCACCACTCCTTGCAGGTAGTCGGCGGCGTGGCGGGCGCGCTCGCGCAGGGCGGTCAGGGAGTCGGTGCCGCCCTCGGCGCCGAAGACGGTCACGTGCCCGAGCTTGCGCCCGGGACGCACGCCCTTGCCGTAGAGGTGGATCTTCAGACCGGGGTCGCGGGCCATCAGGTGCCGGAACGTCGGGTAGAGGTCGGGGTGCTCGCCGCCGAGCACGTTCGCCATCACCGTCCACGGCCCGCGCGCCGACGGGTCGCCGAGCGGCAGGTCGAGCACCGCCCTCAGGTGCTGCTCGAACTGGGAGGTCACGGACCCGTCGATGGTCCAGTGCCCGCTGTTGTGCGGCCGCATCGCCAGCTCGTTGACGAGGTATGACGTGTGCTGGGTCTGCGGGTCGCGCACCTCGAACATCTCGACGGCGAGGACGCCGGTGACGCCCAGCTCGCCGGCGATCCGCAGGGCACCCTCGGTCGCCGCGGCGGCCAGCCCCGCCTCCAGGTCCGGGGCCGGTGCCAGCACCTCGGTGTTGATCCCGCCGCTCTGGACCGTCTCGACCAGCGGCCAGGCCGCGGCCTGCCCGGACGGGCTCCGGGCCACGAGGGCGGCCAGCTCGCGGGTGAAGTCGACCGCCTCCTCCAGCAGGATCCCGTCCGCGAGGGTGCCCGGCTCCCCCACCGCCGACAGCCAGTCGTCGAGCTCGGCCGCGCTGCGGCACACCCGCACGCCCTTGCCGTCGTAGCCGCCGCGCGGCGTCTTCGCGACCAGCGGCCAGCCGACCTCCGCCCCGAACTCCTCGACCTCCGCGCGCGTGCGGGCCTGGGCCCAGCGGGGGCAGGGGATGCCCATCTCGGCGAGCCGGTGGCGCATCGCGAGCTTGTCCTGGGCGTAGACCAGCGCCGCCGGCGAGGGGTGCAGGACGACGCCGTCCGCCTCCAGCGCCGCCAGCACCTCGACGGGCACGTGCTCGTGGTCGAAGGTGACGACGTCGCAGTGCCGGGCGAACTCGCGCACGTCCTCGAGGTCGGTGTGCCGGCCGACGGGGCTGTGCGGCACGACGAGGGCGGCGCTCGCGTCCTCGGCCTCGGCCAGCACGGAGAGCGTCAGCGACAGGGCGACGGCGGGCGGCTGGCACATGCGGGCGAGCTGGCCGCCGCCGACGATGCCGACGACGGGGAAGCCGCCCTCGGCGCGCAGGGGCGGGGGCACGGGCGAAGGATTCACGCCCCGACCCTATCCAGCCGCGCGCCGTACACTCCGGCAGGTGACGACGCGCCCCGCCCTCCTGCCGCGCCTGCGCGCGGCCTACGAGGCCCTGGTCCGCGAGGTCGCCAAGTTCGGGACCGTCGGCGCGCTGGCCTTCGTCCTCGACACGGTCCTCTACAACGTGCTGGTCTTCGGCGTCCCCGGGACGCTCGACGGGCCGATGGACGACAGCCCGCTGCTGGCCAAGGTCGCCTCGGTCAGCGTCGCCACCGTGTTCTCCTGGCTCGGCAACCGGCTGTGGACCTTCCGCCACCGTCGCAGTGCCGGGGTCGCGCACGAGTTCGTCCTGTTCGTGCTCTTCAACGCCGTGGGGCTGCTCATCGCGCTGTCGTGCCTGGCCTTCTCCCGCTACGTCCTGGGTCTGGACAGCCAGCTGGCCGACAACATCGCCGGCAACGGCGTCGGCCTCGTGCTCGGCACCCTGTTCCGGTTCTGGGCCTACCGCACCTTCGTCTTCCGCGGTGAGCTCGACCAGGAGCAGCTGGCGCTCAGGGCGTCTCGGCGAGCGCAAGGTAGAGCGCGAACACCGGTGGCCTGACCTGGGTCAGCTCGAGCCGGCCGCCCATCGACTCGGCCGTCTCGCGCGCCACCGCCAGCCCCAGACCGGTCCCCCGGCCCGTGGTCACCCCCCGGTCGAACAGGGTCCGCGCCAGGTCCTGCGGGACGCCGGGTCCCTGGTCCGAGACCGTGAACACCGCGGAGGGTCCCGACCGGCCCGCATGCACGCTGACCCGTCCCCGGCCGTGGAGCAGGGCGTTCTCGACCAGCGTGTTGAGCACCTGGGAGACGGCCGAGTCGCTCGCCTGCACGATCATGCCGCGCTCGGCGCTGAGCTCGATCGAGCGGCCGGCGTCGACGAACGCCGGTCCCCACTCCTCGTCCAGGCCCGCGAGCACGTTGTCCACGGCGCTGAGCGCTCCCCCGCTGGCGTGACCCGGCCGGGTGCGGCGCAGCAGCTCGTCGACGACACCAGTGAGCCGCTCGAGCTGCCCGATGGCGATGTCGGCCTCGGTGCGCGCCACGGCGACGTCGTCGGACTGGGCGACCTCCTCCAGCCGCAGCAGCAGCGCCGCCATCGGGGTGCGGAGCTGGTGCGAGGCGTCCGCGGCGAAGGACCGCTCGAAGACGAGCGCCCGGGCGAACGTGGTGTGGTGGCGGTCGATCTCGCGCGCCACGGCGTCGATCTCGGGGATCCCGGCCCGCCACGGCTCAGGCTGGACCAGCCGTCCCGGACGTGCCTCGGGGTCGAGGGCGAAGCCGCCGGAGGTCATCTCGTCGGTGCGGTGCGCGAGCAGGCGCAGCGGGGCCGCGACCGTCTCGGCGGCCCGGTCCGCCAGCGAGCGGGCGAGCGGCAGCGCCACGAGCACGATCGCGCCGAGGGTCAGCACGGCGGCCAGCAGGACGATCCACTCCGGCAGCGCCTCGTCGGCGCCCGTGCGGCTGTGCCGGATGCCCCGCAGCGCCCACAGCACCAGGCCTCCGACGACCACGGCGAGCCCCGACAGGATCATCGTGAGCCGGAACGCGGCCTCGCGGAAGACCGCGCGCACGTCAGTCCTGCGGGTCGTTCTGGAAGCGGAAGCCGACCCCCCGGACGGTGACGATGTAGTGGGGGTCCTGGGCGTCGTCGCCGATCTTGCGTCGCAGCACGGACACGTGCATGTCGAGGGTCTTGGTGGAGCCGTACCAGCTGTCCCACACCTCGCGCATGAGGACCTCGCGGGAGACGACCCGTCCCTCCTCGCGCATGAGGACCCGAAGCAGCTCGAACTCCTTGCTGGTCAGGCGCACCTCCTCGTCGTGCAGGAAGACGCGGCGGGCCCTGATGTCCATCCGCAGCGCCCCGCCGGTCCGCGCGGTCAGCTCCTCCGGGCCGCGGCGCAGCAGCGCCCGCACCCGGGCCAGGAGCTCACCCAGCCGGAACGGCTTGGCGACGTAGTCGTCGGCGCCGGCGTCCAGCCCGACCACGGTGTCGATCTCGCCGGTGCGGGCGGTGAGCATCAGCACCGGGACGGTCACCCCGGCGTCGCGCACCGAGCGGCAGACGTCCAGCCCGTCGAGCAGCGGCAGCCCGAGGTCGAGCACGAGCAGGTCCGGCCGGGGCTCGGCGATGGCGGCGCTGAGCGCGGCCCGGCCGTCCTCGGCGATCGTCACCTCATAACCCTCCCGGCGCAGCGCCCGGGACAGCGGCTCCGAGATCGTGGGGTCGTCCTCGGCGAGCAGCACTCTCGTGGTCACGTCGTCCCTTCCTCTGGCTCTGCTCGAGGGTATCCCGAGTTGCGCTCCGCTCAGCGACCCGGCCACTGCGGCGCGCGCTTCTCCGCGAACGCGGCCACGCCCTCCTTGCGGTCGCCGCTGAACGCGGTCGCCCGCCAGCACCCGTCCTCGATCTCCAGGCCGGCCGCGAGGTCCGTCCCCATCCCCAGCCGCATCGCCTTCTTGGCGTTGCGGACCGCGACCGGGGAGTTGGCGGCGATCTGGGCCGCCAGCTCCAGCGCCCGCCCGCGCGCCGTCCCCGCCGGCACCAGCTCGTCGACGACACCCAGGTCGCGTGCCTCCGCCGCGGGGAGCCGACGGGCGGTGAAGATCAGCGACGCCGCCCGCGACCACCCGACGCGGCGCGTCACCAGCTGCGTCCCCCCACCGCCCGGGATGACGCCGACCCCGACCTCGGGCAGGCCCAGCGTGGCCTGCTCACCGGCGACGACCAGGTCGCAGGACAGCGCGAGCTCCATACCTCCGCCGAGGGCGAAGCCCTCGACGGCCGCGACGGCGGGGACCGGCAGGTCGAGCACACCGCGGTAGGCCAGCTTGGACACCAGCCGGTGGTCCATCATCTGCGCGTCGGTGAACCCGTTCCGCTCCTTGAGGTCCGCGCCCACGCAGAAGGCTCGCTCGTGGGTGCTGGTCAGGACCACGGCGCGGACCGTGTCGTCGCCCGCCAGGGCAGCCGTGGTGGCGGTGATCTCGCGGGCCAGCTCGGTGTTGACCGCGTTCATCGCCGAGGGCCGGTCGAGGGCGATCTCGACCACATGGCCACCTTCGCCGTGGCGGGTCAGCTGCAGCATCGTCGGTGCGTCCGTCGTCGGTGCGTCCATGGCGGCAGGCTACTGCGGGCGCAGGTGCTCGACGTCCCCCGCGTGGTGCACCGTGCGCCCCTGCAGACCCTCGAGGACGAGAGCCCCCGACGGGTCGAGGCCGACGGCGCGCCCCTGGGTGGTGCCGCCGTCGGGGCGGTGCACGACCACGACGCTGCCGAGGGTGAGGGACTCCGCGAGGTATGCCGTGCGCACCGGGCCCGGGTCGCCCGCCCCGAGGGCGTCGTGGAAGGTGGCGAGGTGCGCGAGGACGGACGTGAGGAGGTCCTCGCGCGCCCCGTCCGGCAGCGGCGCACCGCCGCGCGCCAGGCGCCACGACGTCGCGGTGGGCACCGGCAGCTGCTCCAGGGTGTGGTCGACGTTGACGCCGATCCCGACGACGACCGCCCCCGTCGGCGCCACCTGCGCCAGCACCCCGGCGACCTTGCCCCAGCGCACGCCGCGGTGCTCGAGGACGGGCACCTGCGTCGGGTTGTCGTCGGGCCCGTCGTCCCTGCTGCGGTCGTCCCGCAGCGGCACCAGCACGTCGTTGGGCCACTTGACCCCGGCGTCCACCGGCCAGCGGCTGTCCCGCAGGGCCGCGACGACGGACAGGCCGGCCGCGAGCGGCACCCAGCCCACGACCTCGACCGGCACGGGCGGCAGCACCGCACTGATCGCCATACCCGTGCCCGGTGGGGACTCCCACCGGCGCTCCCGGCGGCCCTGCCCGGCCGACTGGTGGTCGGCCACGACCACGCGACCGGGCCGGGGGTCGGCGAGCGCCCGCGTGTTGGTCGAGGGGAGGGAGGGGTGCCACTCGGGCGTGGCCCAGCGCAACGTCGTCACGTCGGCAAGGCTAGGTTGTCCCCCATGACCGAGCGCCCCACCGCTGCCACCGACGACGGGGGCGGCACCGTCGCCCCCGACCGGCACACGACCGCAGGTCGGCTGGCCGACCACCGCATCCGCATGGAGCAGGCCGTCCACGCCGGATCGGCCAAGGCCGTCGAGAAGCGGCACGCCCAGGGCAAGAAGACCGCGCGCGAGCGCATCGAGGGTCTGCTCGACGAGGGTTCGTTCACCGAGCTGGACGCGCTCGCGAGGCACCGTTCGACGGCGTTCGGCCAGGAGAACAACCGGCCCTACGGCGACGGCGTCGTCACCGGCTACGGCACGGTCGAGGGGCGCCCGGTGGCGGTGTTCTCGCAGGACTTCACGGTCTTCGGCGGCTCCCTCGGCGAGGTGTTCGGAGAGAAGATCGTCAAGGTGATGGACCTTGCGATGAAGATCGGGTGCCCGGTGATCGGCATCAACGACTCCGGGGGAGCGCGGATCCAGGAGGGGGTCGTGGCGCTGGGTCTGTACGCGGAGATCTTCAAGCGCAACGTCCACGCCTCCGGCGTCGTGCCGCAGATCTCCCTGGTCATGGGGCCGTGCGCGGGCGGGGCGGTCTACTCCCCCGCCATCACGGACTTCGTCGTCATGGTCGACCAGACGTCGCACATGTTCATCACCGGCCCGGACGTCATCAAGACGGTCACCGGCGAGGACGTGACCTTCGAGGAGCTCGGCGGGGCACGGACCCACAACGCGACGTCCGGCGTGGCGCACTACATGGCCTCCGACGAGGACGACGCGCTGGACTACGTCCGCGAGCTGCTGGGCTACCTCCCGCAGAACAACCTCGAGGACCCCCCGGCCTTCGAAGTCGAGCCCGAGGACGAGGTGAACGACGCCGACCTGGCGCTCGACACCCTGATCCCGGACTCGCCCAACATGCCCTACGACATGCACGAGGTCATCCGCGCCGTCCTGGACGACGGGGAGTTCCTGGAGAGCCAGGAGCTGTTCGCGCCCAACATCGTGGTCGGGTTCGGCCGCGTCGAGGGCCGGTCGGTCGGTGTCGTCGCCAACCAGCCGATGCAGCTGGCCGGGACGCTCGACATCGACGCCTCCGAGAAGGCCGCCCGGTTCGTGCGCACCTGCGACGCGTTCAACGTCCCGATCCTGACCTTCGTCGACGTGCCCGGCTTCCTGCCCGGCACCGACCAGGAGTTCGGCGGCATCATCCGGCGCGGCGCCAAGCTGCTCTACGCCTACGCCGAGGCGACCGTGCCGCTGGTCACCGTCATCACCCGCAAGGCCTACGGCGGCGCCTACGACGTCATGGGCTCCAAGCACCTGGGCGCCGACGTCAACATCGCGTGGCCGACCGCCCAGATCGCCGTCATGGGGGCGCAGGGTGCGGCCAACATCCTCTACCGCAAGCAGCTCCGGGCCGTGGCCGCCGAGGGCGGCGACGTCGAGGCCGAGCGCGCCCGCCGCATCGCGGAGTACGAGGACACCCTCGCCAACCCCTACGTCGCCGCCGAGCGCGGGTACGTCGACGCCGTCGTCGAACCGTCGCAGACGCGGGTCCAGGTCGCGCGGGCGCTGCGCCACCTGCGGTCCAAGCGCTCCAACCGGGCGCCCCGCAAGCACGGGAACATCCCCCTGTGAGCACCGACGAGACGCCCGCCGCCCTGCCCGTCATCCGCGTGGAGCGGGGGCGACCGACCCCGGAGCAGCTCGCGGCGCTGACGGTCGTGCTGGCCGCGGCCGCGGCGGACCACGGCCCGGCGGACGGCTCGACGAGGCTGCCCCGGACGATGTGGACCGAGCGCAGCCGCTTCGCCCGCCCCCGCCCGGCCGTCGGCGCCGGCGGATGGCGCGCCTCGTCGCTGCCACGCTGATCCTGCCGGTGCTCCCCGGCGCGCGGGAGAACGGCATCGGCCATGCGGCGCGCGGGTACGGGCCTCCCGGCGGACCGTCGGGGCAGCTCAGGGGCGTGCCACCAGCCGCTGGACCATCCGCTCGTGGTACAAGGCCGGCAGGCACCCGGCCGCCACGACGCGCTTCGCCGCCTCGTTGTCCCCCATCGCCGCCGCGAACGCCGTCCGCATGTCCACGTCGTGCCCCGGCGGCTCCAGCACCTCGATCTCGTCGCCCGGCCGCACCGTCCCCGGTGCAGCGACGCGCAGGTAGACGCCGCACCGACCGCGTTCGGTGAAGCGGCGCACCCACGCCTTCTCCCGCAGGTGACCGCTGAACGTCGCGCACGGCGTCCGCGGGATGGACACCTCGACCACGACGTCCTCGCCCACGCGCAGCCGCTGGTTGATGAGCAGCCGTTCGAGCTCGATCCCCTCGGTCGTGAGGTTCTCGCCGAACATCCCGTCCGACAGACCCCGCTGCAGCTCCTCCTCCCAGCGGTCCAGCTCCTCGCGCGCGAAGGCGTAGACGGCCTTCTGGGCACCGCCGTGGTGCTGGCTGTCCCCCACCAGGTCACCCACCACGCCGGCGCCGTCCCCATACCTCGGCCCGGGGGTGAACAGCTCGACCCCGTCGACGGGGCGCTTGTCGATCCCTGTGGGTCGCTCACGGCGCCCGCCGGGGTCGGGCTTGGGGTGGGCCAGGTTGGTCGAGCGGACGCGCGCGGTCATGGACGACACGGTATGCCGTGCCCGCGCCGCTCAGTCGTCCCCGGCGCCCACGCCGCGCTGCCGCAGCACACCCAGGTCGTCCCGCGTGGCCCGACACAGGGACAGCGTGTCCGTCCCGCCGGCCCTGAGGGTAGGTTGGCGCACTGTGACCCAGCAGAACCGCACCCAGACCCAGATCGACCGCATCGCCGAGGGGCACCTGGACGCCGTGGTGGCCCAGAGCCCGATGGAGGCGACCTTCCTGGGCGTCCCGGGGCAGGAGGACCGGATCGACGACCTGTCGATCGAGGGCCTCCGCGCCCGCCGTGACCTCGACGCCGCGACCCTGGAGCTGCTGGACCGCGCCGCGCCCGGCGACGACGTGGACCGCGTCACGGCTGCCGCCCTCCGGGAGCGCCTGGGCGTCGAGCTCCAGGACCTGGACCTCGTGCTCGCCGGCCGCGCCCCCGTCGACCTCAACGTCATCGCCTCGGCCGTGCAGGTCGTCCGCGACATCTTCGACCTCATGGCCAAGGAGACGGCGGAGCAGTGGCGCACGATCACCGCCCGCCTCGACGCGGTGCCGACCGCGCTGGAGCAGTACGCCTCCTCGCTGCGCTGGTCCGCCGACCAGGGGCAGGTCCCGCCTCGCAGGCAGGTCGACAAGGTCGCCGAGCAGTGCCGCGACCAGGCCTCGGACGAGTCCAGCACCTTCGACGCGCTCCTCCAGGAGGCCGTGGACGCCGGGCAGTCCGAGGACGTCCGCGCCGACCTGACGGCTGCCGTCGCCTCGGCCAAGACCGGTTTCGGTGCGCTGGCCACCTTCCTCGAGGAGCTCTCCGCCCAGGCCCCGGAGTCGGACGCCTGCGGCCGCGAGATCTACCAGCTGCGCTCCCGCAGCTTCCTCGGCGCCACGATCGACCTCGAGGAGACCTACCGCTGGGGCCAGGAGGAGCTCGCCCGCATTACCCGGATGATGGAGGAGACGGCCGAGCAGATCCTCCCCGGGGCCACCGTCAAGGAGGCGGTCGCGATCCTCGACGAGGCCCCTGCCTACCAGCTGGAGGGCACCGACGCGCTGCGGGAGTGGATGCAGGTCAAGGCCGACGAGGCGGTGACCAACCTCGCCGACAGCCACTTCGACATCCCCGAGCCGGTGCGCACGATCGAGTGCATGATCGCCCCGAGCCAGACCGGCGGCATCTACTACACCGGACCGTCCGAGGACTTCTCCCGCCCCGGCCGCATGTGGTGGTCGGTGCCCAAGGGCGTGACCCGCTTCTCCACCTGGCGCGAGCTCACCACCGTCTACCACGAGGGCGTGCCGGGACACCACCTCCAGATCGGGCAGACCGTCTACCGCTCCGCCCACCTCAACCGCTGGCGCCGGATGGCGTCCTGGACGTCGGGCCACGGCGAGGGCTGGGCTCTCTACAGCGAGTGGCTGATGGCCGACCTGGGCTACATGGACGACCCGGGCGACCGGATGGGCCTGCTCGACGGTCAGTCCCTGCGGGCGGCTCGCGTCGTGATCGACATCGGCGTGCACTGTGGGTTCGAGGCCCCGGCGGAGGTCGGCGGCGGCGGGTGGACCTACGACAAGGCGTGGGAGTTCCTCAACAACCACGTCAACATGGACGAGGGTTTCGTGCGCTTCGAGCTCGACCGCTACCTCGGCTGGCCCGGCCAGGCTCCGTCCTACAAGATCGGCGAGCGGCTGTGGCTGGAGCTGCGCGAGGAGTGCCGGCGCCGCGAGGGCGAGGACTTCGACCTCAGGGCCTTCCACCGTCGCGCCCTGGACATCGGAGGCGTCGGCCTGGACACCCTCCGCGCCGCCGTCCTCGACGAGCTGTGACCCGCGTCCCGCTCGTCCTCGCCTCGGCGTCGCCGGCCCGCTACCGCACGCTCCGGCGCGCGGCCGTGGACCCGGAGGTGATCGTCTCCGGCGTGGACGAGGACGCCGCGCTCGAGGAGGCCGAGGCCAGGTATGGCGTGCTGGCCCCCGAGGACGTCGCGCTCACCCTCGCGCGGGTCAAGTGCGAGGCGGTCGTCGCCAGCGAGGACCCCGACGCGCTCGTGCTCGGCTGCGACTCGGTGCTCGAGCTGGACGGGCGGGTCTACGGCAAGCCCGCCGATGCTGAGGTAGCCACCCAGCGCTGGCGGCTCATGCGCGGGAGCTCCGGCACGCTGCACACCGGGCACTGGGTGGTGGACAACCGCGACCACGGGACCGGCGCCACCCTCGGGGCCACGGCCTCGACCGTGGTGCACTTCGCGGAGCTCTCGGACGCGGAGATCGGCGCCTACGTCGCCACCGGGGAGCCCCTCCACGTCGCGGGCGCGTTCACGGTCGACGGTCTGGGTGGCCCGTACGTCACCGCGGTCGAGGGCGACTACCACTCGGTGGTCGGCGTCAGCCTGCCGCTGCTGCGCGAGCTGCTGGCCGAGCTCGGCGTAGCCTGGCACGAACTTCGTTCCTGACGAGGAGGTACCGGTGTCGGGCGTGCGCAGGGTCGCGGTCGTCGGGGCGGGGATGGTCGGTCTGGCGACGGCCTGGTTCCTGCAGGAGCGCGGGGTCGAGGTGACGCTCCTCGACCGCCGGGGCGTGGCGGCCGGGGCGTCGCGGGGCAACGCCGGATGGCTGACGCCGGCGATCGCGACTCCGCTGCCCGAGCCTGCGGTCCTGCGCTACGGGGTGCGCGCCGTGGTGAGCGCGAGCTCGCCCGTCTACGTCCCGCCCAGCGCCGACCCGCGCCTCGCTCGGTTCCTCGCCGGCTTCGTCCGGCACAGCACCCACGGTCGCTGGCACACCGCGATGCAGGCCCTGCTGCCGCTCAACGAGCGGTCCCTGGGAGCCTTCGCGCACCTCACCGAGCACGGGGTGGGGGCACCCACCTACCCGGCGGCTCCGGTCCTCGCCGCCTACCGCGACGCCGCGGCCGTCGCCGGGCTCACCGAGGAGTTCCGCCGCATCGAGGCCGCAGGCGGAAACGTCGACCACGAGCTGATCCCGGGGGACGAGGCACGGCGGCTCGAACCGGCACTCTCCGGGACCGTGCGGGCCGCGGTCCTCATCCACGGACAGCGCTACCTGCGACCCACCGAGTACCTCACGGCGCTGGCCGCCGCCGTCGAGGATCGTGGGGCGGAGCTCCTCACCGGCCACGAGGTCCTCGGAACGACCGACCTGGGCAGCCACGGCGTGCGCGTGGAGACCACCGGCGCGGGCACGGGCGTGCACGACGCGGTCGTGGTGGCCACGGGCGCCTGGCTGTGCGACCTGGTCTCCCAGCACGGTGTGCGGCACGTCGTGCAGGCGGGACGGGGGTACTCCTTCAGCGTGGAGGCCGAGCACATGCCCGGGGGTCCGGTCTACCTCCCCGAGGCGCGGGTCGCGCTCACGCCGCTGGGCGACCGGCTGCGGGTCGCGGGGATGATGGAGCTCCGGCGTCCGGACGCCGCGTTCGACCCGCGGCGCATCACCGCGATCGTGGACTCCGTCCGACCCCTGGTGCGGGGTGTCGACCTCGAGGACCGGCAGGACGAGTGGGTCGGGTCGCGGCCGGTCACCGCCGACGGTCTGCCGCTGGTCGGCCGCACGGGCTCGCCGCGCGTCTTCGCGGCCGGCGGCCACGGGATGTGGGGCATGACGCTCGGCCCGATCACCGGCCAGCTGCTCGCCGAGCAGGTCGTCACCGGCGCGGTGCCGGCCGCGCTGGCGCCCTTCGACCCGCTGCGGCGGTTCGGCCGGGCGCCGGCTCGCCGGCGTCCGCGGCCCCGCTGAGCCACGGCCTCAGGCGTCGTAGTCGATCTCCACGGTCTCGCTCACCGGGTGCGACTGGCACATGAGCCGGTAGCCGCGCTCGACCTCGTCCGGCTCCAGCGCGTAGTTGCGGTCCATCCGCACCTCACCGCTGACGACCTTGGCCCGGCACGTGCCGCAGACACCGCCGGTGCACGAGAAGGGCGCGTCGGGGCGCTCGCGCAGGGTCGCGTCGAGGATGCTCTCGGCCCGGCTCGGCATCGGCACGGTCGTGGTCCGGGCATCGAGCGTGACGGTGACGACCGCCTCGGGCCGGGCGCCGGTGTCCACCTCCACCGCGAGCGGCGGTGGGGCGATGCCGCCGCTGTCGTCGACGTGGAAGAACTCGTGGTGGACGTGCGCGGGCTCGACCCCGCGCTCGCCGAGCACCTGCCGGACGGTCTCGACCATCCCGAAGGGCCCGCAGAGGTACCACTCGTCGACCTCGTCCTCGGGGACGAAGGTCGCGAGGAACTCCTCGATCTTGTCGCGGTCGATGCGCCCGGTGAGCAGCTCGAGGTCCTGCCGCTCGCGGGAGAGGACGGTAAAGAGGCTGATCCGCCCCGGGAAGCGGTTCTTCAGGTCCATCAGCTCCTCGAGGAACATGATGGAGTCGGTGCGCCGGTTGCCGAAGATCAGCGTCACCCGTGACCCCGGCTCCTCCTCCAGCACGGTGGTCAGCAACGACAGCACGGGCGTGATGCCCGAGCCGGCCGCGACCCCGACGTGGTGCTTGCGAGCGGTCGGGTCGGTCGGGCAGACGAACGACCCGAGCGGGCTCATCACCTGCAGCACGTCACCGGGGGCGACCGCGCTGTTGAGCCAGGTCGACATGAGACCGCCGGGAACCCTCGCCGAGGCGACCCGGACCTCGCCGCGACGCTGCGACTCCGCGCGGGACAGGCAGCACGAGTAGGACCGTCGCGCGTCCTCGCCGTCGATGGTCGCCCGCACGGTCAGGTGCTGCCCGGGCTCGAACGCGAACTCCTCCCGCAGCTCCTCGGGCACGGTGAAGGAGACGGCGACGGCGTCGTCGGTCAGCCGGTCGACCCGGCTGACGGTGAGGTCGTGGAAGGTGGCGCGCCGACGGGTCGGCGGCTGGATCGGTGTCACATCGCTCCTCGGGGTCTGGGGCGGAGCCCCAGCTACGGGGGTCCACGGGGGCGGGGCCCCCGTGCGTCTAGATCGTCTTGAACTCGTCGAAGGGCTCGCGGCAGGACAGGCACCGGCGCAGCGCCTTGCAGGCGGTGGAGCCGAAGCGCGCGATCTCCTCGGTGTCGGGCGAGCCGCACAGGGGGCAGGTCACCTGCCGCTTCTGCAGGGTGAGGCCCACTGCCCCCGGCCCTGAGGTATGCGGTCTCTCCCCCGTCGGGGGCGCGATCCCGAAGCGCCGCAACGCGTCCCGTCCCCGCTGACTCATCCAGTCGGTGGTCCAGGCAGGGGCCAGCTGGGTGACGACCTCGACCGGGACCCCGGCCCGGCGCCCCACGGCGAGCACCGCGTCGGCCATCGCCTGCATGGCGGGGCACCCGGAGTAGGTCGGGGTGATCGTCACCCGAAGGCCCCCGCCGGCGCGCGCGACGTCCCGGACGACGCCCAGGTCGTCGATGGTGATGACGGGGATCTCGGGGTCGGGGACGGCGCGCAGGCGTCGTTCCACCTCGGCGAGAAGGTCGTCGGTGCCGGGAGCACCGGGGGCGCGCGTCTCCATACCCGGGCCTCCGCCGCTCACCAGGTGGCGCCGGGGTGGCTGCGCGCGATGTGCTGCATCTCCGCGAGCAGGAAGCCCATCGCCTCGGAGTGGATGCCCTCGCGGCCCCCGCGGGCGTGCCAGCGGGGCGGGTCGGGCATGCTCAGGGTCGCCTGCTGCAGCACCTCGCCGACGTAGGCGTTGACGCGTTCCGCCAGGCTCGACGGGAGCACCCCCACGCCTTCCGACGCCGCCCAACGGGCGGCCTCGTGGTCCTCGCCGAGCTCGGCGACGTAGGGCTGGACGGCGGCCAGGCCGGCCCGCATGCGCGCGTGGCTCCCCGGCGTCCCGTCGCCCAGGCGCAGCACCCACTGCGTGGCGTGGTCGCGGTGGTAGACGACCTCCTTGACCGCCTTGCCCGCGACGCCGGCCAGGGTCGTGTCGGCCGAGTCGACGAGCCCCGTCCAGAGCTCCACCTGGTAGCTCGAGAACCACAGCAGCCGCGCCATCTCCTGCGCGAAGTCGCCGCGCGGCTGCTCCACCAGCTGCACGCTGCGGAACTCGCGCTCGTCCCGCAGCATCGCCAGCGTGTCCTCGTCGCGTCCGTGGCCCTCGACCTCGCCGGCCCGGGTCAGCAGCGAGCGCGCCTGTCCCAGCAGGTCGAGCCCGATGTTGCCCAGGGCCATGTCCTCCTCGATCTGGGGGGCGCGGGTGAGCCACTCCCCGAGGCGCTGCGCGTAGACGAGGGCGTCGTCGCCGAGGCCGAGCAGGTAGGCAGTGTGCTGCCCTGTCACAGGTACTCCACGTCCTCGGGCACGTCGTAGAACGTCGGGTGGCGGTAGACCTTGTCCGCGGCCGGGTCGAAGAAGCTGTCGCGCTCCTCCGGGCTGGAGGCGGTGATGTCGTCGGAGGCGACGACCCACAGGGAGACGCCCTCCTGCCGGCGCGTGTAGAGGTCGCGGGCGTTGCGCAGCGCCATCTGGGCATCGGGGGCGTGGAGCGACCCGACGTGGACGTGCGAGAGCCCGCGACGGGCGCGGACGAAGACCTCCCACAGCGGCTCGGTGACGCTCACGCGACCGCCCCCTCCCCGGCGCGCGCGGCCTGCTTCTCCGCATACGCGGCAGCGGCCTCGCGCACCCAGGCACCCTCCTCGTGGGCGGCCACCCGGTGCGACAGACGCTGGGCGTTGCAGGGGCCGTCGCCCTTGAGCACCCGCCAGAACTCGTCCCAGTCGATCGCGCCGAAGCGCCAGTGGCCGCTCTCCTCGTCCCAGCGCAGGTCGGGGTCGGGCAGGGTGAGGCCGAGCTTGTGCGCCTGCGGCACGGTCATGTCGACGAACTTCTGCCGCAGGTCGTCGTTGGTGAAGCGCTTGATGCCCCACGCCATCGACTGCGCGGTGTGTCCTTCCTTGGCCTGCTCCCCGGAGTCGGGCGGCCCGAACATCATCAGCGCCGGCCACCACCAGCGGTCGGCGGAGTCCTGGAGCATCGCCCGCTGCTCGTCCGTGCCCTTCGACAGGGTCCACAGGATCTCGAAGCCCTGCCGCTGGTGGAAGGACTCCTCCTTGCACACCCGGATCATCGCCCGCGCGTAGGGGCCGTAGGAGCAGCGGCACAGCGGCACCTGGTTCATGATCGCGGCACCGTCGACCAGCCAGCCGATCGCGCCCACGTCGGCCCAGGTCAGGGTCGGGTAGTTGAAGATCGAGGAGTACTTCTGCTTCCCCGAGTGCAGCTTGTCGAGCAGGTCGGAGCGGTCGACGCCGAGCGTCTCGGCAGCGGAGTAGAGGTAGAGGCCGTGGCCCGCCTCGTCCTGCACCTTGGCCATCAGGATCGCCTTGCGGCGCAGGCTCGGGGCGCGCGAGATCCAGTTGCCCTCCGGCTGCATGCCGATGATCTCGGAGTGCGCGTGCTGGGCGATCTGGCGGATCAGCGTCTGCCGGTAGGCGTCCGGCATCGCGTCGCGCGGCTCGATGCGCTGGTCCTCGGCGACGAGGCCGTTGAAGTACTCCTCCAGGACCTCGGCGTAGTCGTCCGTCTCCGCGGCGTTCAGGGGTGCGTCCGCGTCGTCGCGAGGCCCGAAGTCGTTGCCGTACATGCTCCCAGTGTGCCATGCGTCACCCAGCACCTGTGGCACGCTTTCGTCGTCGGCCGCTCGATCTGTCACATCGTCGGGGCGCTCGCGACGGCCGTGCGAGACTGGGCCGGTCATGGGCACCCACGACCACACACACGACCAGCACGGGCACGGGCACGAGCACGGCACGGCCCCCCTCGCCGACGCGGCAGTCCGCACCGGCCGACCCTCCGACGCACCCGCCGTCGGCCTGGTCCAGGCCAGCGTCTGGCAGCACGAACTCGCCGGCGTCCTGTCGGCAGAGGTGCTCGAGGCCCTCACCGGACCACGTTTCGCCAGCGTCTGGCGCCGCTCGCTCGAGCAGCCGCCGAGCCCCCGGCACCGGCTGCTCGTCGCCACCGCGGGGCCCCAGGTCGTCGGGTATGTCGCGCTCGGCCCCTCCGACGATGAGCCGGGACTGCCCCCGGGCACGACCGGGGCGATCTACGACGGGGGCGTGCACCCCGACGCGCGCCGCGCCGGCCACGGCTCCCGCCTGCTCAACGCAGCCGTCGACACGCTCCGCGCCGCCACCGAGCAGGGGAACCTCTCGGCCGTGGCGCTGTGGGTGCTCGCCGAGGCCGGGGACACGCGGGGGTTCCTGCAGTCCGCGGGGTTCAGCCCGGACGGAGCCTGGCGCGACCGGGTCGTCGACGACGACGGCCGCAGCGCGCGCGAGGTCCGCCTCGTGGCCGAGCTGTGACCAGCGCCCCCTCCCCCGCCAGCGGCACCCCATACCTCGCCGGGGGTCTGGTGGACGCACCCTGGTGGCGCACGCCCGCCGGGCGGGAGGGGCTGGCCGTCGGCACGGTCGGGCTGTACGGCGTCAGCGCCGGCGCGCTGGGGGTGGCGGCCGGGCTGTCCGTGTGGCAGACCGTCCTGACCTCGCTGCTCATCTTCAGCGGTGGCTCGCAGTTCGCGCTCTACGGCGTGATCGGCGCAGGAGGCGGTGCGCTGGCAGCGGTGGCCACCTCGACGCTCCTCGGTCTGCGCAACGGGTTCTACGGTCTCGAGCTGTCCCGCCTCCTCGCGCCCGGCCGGCGCCTCCTGCCGGTCGCCGCCCACCTGACCATCGACGAGTCGACGGCGGTGGCGCTCGCGCAGGACACTCCGCACGAGTCGCGGGTCGGGTTCTGGACGACGGGGATCGCGCTCTTCGTGGTGTGGCAGACCACGACACTGCTCGGGGCGCTGGCCGGCGAGGCGATGGGTGACCCGCGCGCCTACGGGCTGGACGCCGCGGCTGCTGCCGCGTTCGTCGCGCTGGTGTGGCCCCGGCTCACCGGGCACGGTGCCGACCGACGCAGCGGCGCCCGTGCCACGGCAGCCCTGGCGATGGTGCTCACGCTGGTCTCGGCGCCCTTCGTGCCGACCGGGGTCGAGGTGCTCATCGGGGCCCTCGCGGCGCTGGTCGTGGGTCTGCGCGGACGCCGCGGCGGAGAACGCCCTGCGACGGCACCCGGGGAGGCGGTCGCATGACGCTGTGGACCGCCGTCCTCGCCGCCGGGGCACTGGCCTACCTGATCAAGCTCGGCGGCTACCTCGTGCCCGAGCGCATCCTCGAGGTGCCGTGGGTCGAGCGCGTCGTCCCGTTGCTCACCGTGGCGCTGCTGTCCTCGCTGGTCGTCACGCAGGGTTTCCTCACCGACGGGATGCCGACGGTCGACGCCCGGGGAGCCGGGATCGCCGTGGCCGTGGGCCTCCTGCTGCTGCGCGCACCGTTCCTCGTCGTCGTCGCGCTGGCCGCGCTCACCGCCGCCCTGGTCCGTCTGTGGTCATGACCGAGCCGCTGCCCGGCGCCGCCCGCATCGTCGCCGTCGACCTGGCGCGGATGCTCGCGCTGCTCGGAATGTTCGCCGCCCACCTGCTGTCGCCCCTGGACGAGACGCGACCCGGAGGCGTCGACCCCGTCTTCGAGCTGGTGGCGGGCCGTTCGTCGGCCCTCTTCGCCGTCCTGGCCGGCGTGAGCATCGCGCTGACGACACGCTCGGCCCGGGAGGACCCCGGTCGGCACCGGCTGCGTCTGATCGTTCGCGCCACGCTGGTCGCCCTGCTCGGGCTCGTCCTCGGTCTGCTGAACTCGGGCGTCGCGGTGATCCTCACCTTCTACGGTGTGCTCTTCCTCTGCGCGCTGCCCGTCCTCACCTGGCGGGCCCGGCCGTTGGCCCTCCTGGCCCTGGCCTGGGGCCTGGCGTCCCCGGTGCTCAGCCTCGCCGTGCGCGACGAGCTCGGCCCGCCCGCCTACGTGGTGCCCTCGCTCCTGTCGCTCACCGAGCCGGGGGTCCTGCTGCGCGAGCTGCTGCTCACCGGCTACTACCCCGTGCTCACCTGGGCGACCTACCTCTTCGCCGGTATGGCGATCGGCCGGCTCGACCTGCGCGCCCGGGCGTGGGGACCCCGGCTGGCCCTGGGCGGGGCCTTCCTCGCGGTCCTGGGGCTGGCCGTCTCGGCCTGGGTCACCCGCACCGACGCCGTGCGGTCTCGACTGACGGAGACCCTGACCTCGCCGACCACGCCGTGGGCCGACGTGGCCCGCGAGCTGCGCACCGGCCTGTACGGCACCCACCCCACCGGCTCGTGGTGGTGGCTGGGCGTGTGGTCGCCGCATTCGGGCAGCATCGTCGACCTCGCGCACACCACCGGCACGGCGATGCTCGTGCTCGGGCTGGCCCTCGTCGTGGTCCGTGGCGTGCGGGGCGTCCCGTGGTCCGTCGTCGCCGGCGCCGGAGCGATGACACTGACGCTCTACGTCACGCACGTCGTCGTGCTCGCCTCCGCCCTGGGCGTGCGCGGCGGGCTGGCGCTCGTGGTGCACAGCACCGCAGCCGTGGGGATCGGGGCGCTCTTCGCAGCCGGACGGGTCAAGGGACCGATGGAGTCCGGCGTGACGTCGGCGACCCGCCTCGTGCCGGTCCGGGAGCGCCGCGAGCCGTAGCGGCGCCCGTCGGCCCTGCTGGCGGGCCACCCCTGCGGAGCGTCCAGGCTGCTGCGGTGGATCTGGGGCCGTCTGGACCGCCTAGACGCCCCGCACTGCCACTTTTCGTTCATGTTTTGTTCATCTCTTTGTCACCCGCACGCGGGCTCTCACCTGGGTCGACACGCCAGCCGTTCACCTGAACTCCACTTGAGGGGCGAAACGGTGTACGGTAGATGAACAGAAGGTAAACGAGAACTGGCCAGCGATGGCCTCAGGAGGTGGACACCATGACAACGGTGCGAGAGATCCGCACGAACACCCGACCGGCCGTCATGACGTGGGTCCCCGTGACCGACCCGCACGGGGCTGTGCGGATGGAGATGCGCTGGCACGTCGGGGAGCGGCCGGCGCGCGCGCACCGCGCGGCCGCCTGACGACCCGGACAGGCGCGATCGCCACGCGTACACCACCGCGAGGGCAGGTCGTCCGCGCGTAGACTTGGGGCCGTGGTGGATCCTGTCGGGACGCCGTCAGCGGACGACCTCGCCCGGTGGCACCGCACGTTCGCGCCACGGTTCTTTAACCGCGCCTGGGAGCTCATGGACCACGACTCGGACCGCGGGCCCCTGGACGACGACGCCCTCGACGAGCTGCTGACCTCAGCCTTCGCGCAGCGGGCCCACTGGTATGAGGTGGGTGACGCCCGCGAGCGTGCCGTCGCCGACTGGCAGGTCTCCCGGGCGGCCTCCGTCGCTGGTCATCCCGATCTGGCCCGGCGCTTCGGTGCGCGGGCGCTGCGGCAGGCGAGCGGTCTCGGACCGTTCCTGCTCGGGTGCGGGCACGAGGCTCTCGCTCGGGCCGCAGCCGGTGCAGGCGATCGGAAGGCGGTCGTCCTCCACCTGCGGCAGGCCAGGGAGCTGTGCGCCCAGGTCGAGGACGACGAGGAACGCCAGGTCCTCACCGCGGACCTCGACAGTCTTGACCGGCCGACCGGCTGACCGGTCGACGAGCCGACCGGCTGACCGGCCGACGAGCCGACCGGCTGACCGGCCGGCCATGGCCAAGAATGTGGACCGAACGCGAGAGGGCGGGCCCGGAGACTCCGGGCCCGCCCTCTGCTGTGCTCAGCGGTCAGTCGTCGCTGTCGGTGCCCTCGGCGGGGGCGTCCGAGGACTCGGTGCCCGCACCGGTGCCGCCACGGCCACGGCCGCCACGGCGACGGCGCTGACGACGCGGACGGTCCTCGCCCTCGACGCCCTGGTCGTCGGCGTCGTGGTTGTCGCCACCCTGCTCGGCGTCGTCCTCGACCTCGGTGACCGGGGCCGCGGTGTCGACACCGGGCAGCTGCGGCGCCTCGGCCGCTGCGGCGCTCGCCTCAGAGGTCTCGACCGGAGCGGTCTGGGCCGCGGGGGCGAAGTCCTGAGCCGCGGGGGCGTCCTGCGAGGCGTCCGACCCGGAGTCGGCCGCCTCGACCGCACCGAGCGACAGCTTGCCGCGCGGGTCGATCTCCTTGAGCTCCACCTGGACCTTCTGGCCCACGGAGAGCACGTCCTCGACGGCGTCGATGCGACGGCCGCCGACGAGCTTGCGGATCTCGGAGATGTGCAGCAGGCCGTCCTTGCCCGGGAGCAGGGAGATGAACGCGCCGAAGGTCGTGGTCTTGACCACGGTGCCCATGAAGCGCTCACCGATCTCCGGCATCTGCGGGTTGGCGATCGCGTTGACGGCCGCGCGGGCCGCCTCGGCCGAGGGGCCGTCGGTCGCGCCGATGTAGACGGTGCCGTCGTCCTCGATCGAGATGTCGGCGCCGGTGTCCTCCTGGATCTGGTTGATCATCTTGCCCTTCGGGCCGATGACCTCGCCGATCTTGTCGATCGGCACCTTCACCGTGATGACGCGCGGGGCGTAGGGGCTCATCTCGTCGGGGACGTCGATGGCCTCGTTCATCACGTCGAGGATGTGCAGACGCGCCTCGCGGGCCTGGGTCAGCGCAGAACCGAGGACGTCGGCGGGGATGCCGTCGAGCTTGGTGTCCAGCTGGATCGCGGTGACGAACTCCTTGGTGCCGGCGACCTTGAAGTCCATGTCGCCGAAGGCGTCCTCGGCGCCGAGGATGTCGGTCAGCGCCGCGTAGTGCATCGACGTGCCGCCGTTCTCGTCCTGCAGCTCGGCGGACACCAGACCCATCGCGATGCCCGCGACCGGGGCGCGCAGCGGCACTCCGGCGTTGAGCAGCGACATCGTGGAGGCACACACCGAGCCCATCGAGGTCGAGCCGTTGGAGCTCAGGGCCTCGGACACCTGACGGATGGCGTAGGGGAACTCCTCGCGGGTCGGCAGGACCGGCATGAGCGCACGCTCGGCGAGCGCACCGTGGCCGATCTCGCGCCGCTTCGGGGAGCCCACGCGGCCGGTCTCGCCGGTGCTGTAGGGCGGGAAGTTGTAGTTGTGCATGTAGCGCTTGCGGCTCACCGGCGACAGGGTGTCGATCTGCTGCTCCATCCGGAGCATGTTCAGCGTGGTGACACCCATGATCTGGGTCTCGCCGCGCTCGAAGATCGCCGAGCCGTGGGCGCGGGGGATGACCTCGACCTCGGCGCTGAGCGCACGGATGTCGCGCAGGCCACGCCCGTCGATGCGGACCTCGTCGCGCAGGATGCGCTCGCGGATCAGCCTCTTCTGGACGGCGCGGTAGGCGGCGCTCAGCTCCTTGTCGCGACCGGCGAACGGCGCGTCGGAGACGCTGTCCGCGGAGGTGGCGTCGCCGCCCTCACCGAGGAGCGTGCCCTTCATCGCCGCCTTGATCTCGTCGATCCGGCCCTCGCGCTCCTGCTTGCCCGCGATCTGCAGGGCTGCGGCGAGGTCGGCCGCGGTGGCCTCCTCGACGGCGGCGTAGGCGTCGTCCTCGTAGTCGAGGAAGCGCGGGAAGTCCTGGACGTCCTTGGCGGCGCCGGCGGCAAGCTGGGCCTGCGCCCCGCAGAGGGCCTTGATGAACTTCTTGGACTCCTCCAGACCCTGGGCGACGATCTCCTCGGTCGGGGCCTGCTTGCCCTCGTCCTTGACGAGGGTCCAGGTGGCGTCCGTGGACTCCGCCTCGACCATCATGATCGCGACGTCGTCGCCGTCGGTCCCGCTGACGACCCGCCCGGCGACGACCATGTCGAAGGTCGACCGCGCGGCGTCGGAGAAGTTGGGGAAGGCGACCCACTGGCCGTCGATGAGCGAGACACGGGTCGCGCCGATCGGGCCGCTGAACGGCAGGCCGGAGATCTGCGTGGAAGCGCTGGCTGCGTTGATCGCCAGCACGTCGTACTGGTGGTCGGGGTTGAGCGACAGGACGGTGATGACGACCTGGACCTCGTTGCGCAGGCCCTTGGCGAAGGTCGGGCGCAGCGGGCGGTCGATGAGGCGGCAGGTGAGGATCGCGTCGGTCGACGGCCGACCCTCACGCCGGAAGAAGCTGCCGGGGATCTTGCCCGCGGCGTACATGCGCTCCTCGACGTCCACCGTGAGCGGGAAGAAGTCGAAGTGCTCCTTGGGGTGCTTGCCCGCGGTCGTGGTCGACAGCAGCATGGTGTCGTCGTCGAGGTAGGCGGTGACGGAGCCGCCGGCCTGCTTGGCCAGGCGTCCGGTCTCGAACCGGACGGTGCGGGTGCCGAAGCTGCCGTTGTCGATGGTGGCTTCGGCGAAGGTGATCTCTGGACCCTCCATGGGTCCTCCTTTTCATGTTCTCTCTCAGGCCCGGGGCATCGTCGTTGTGCCCGGCTGTTCCTTCTGGTGGGGAGGCGTCGCGCGTCCCCGGGCAAGGCTAGAACAGCCCGCCCATACGCAGGAGGAGCGGTCCCCGATCGTTCGGGAACCGCTCCCCTGCGAAGTTCAGCGGCGCAGGCCGAGGCGCTTGATCAGCGACCGGTAGCGCTCGATGTCGGTCGTCTCCAGGTAGCGCAGGAGACGCTTGCGCTTGCCGACGAGAAGCAGCAGACCACGACGCGAGTGGTGGTCGTGCTTGTGCTCACGGGAGTGCTCGGTGAGGTCCTTGATGCGCTGCGTGAGCATCGCGACCTGCACCTCGGGAGAGCCGGTGTCGCCCTCGGTCAGACCGTAGTCCTTGATGATCTCCTGCTTCACCGTGGTGTCCAGCGGCATGGGCGACTCCTTCGACTCGTTGCGCGGCGCAACCTGGGCATGTCCACCAGGGCACTATGGATCCGCGGCCGTTCAGACGGCATCGACCAGACTAGCAGCGAGGCGCCCCGCCCTCCCAATCCGCGCGGGCACCCCATACCGTGCGGGGGTCGCGGTGGAGGTGGGAGGCTGCGGGTATGACGCTGCACCCCTTCCCCCAGGACTGGCACCGCGCCCTGTGCATCGTGGCGCACCCCGACGACCTCGAGTACGGCACCGCCGCCGCGGTGGCCGCCTGGACGGCTGCGGGCAAGGACGTGAGCTACCTGCTCGCCACCCGCGGCGAGGCCGGCATCGACACGATGCACCCCGACGAGGCCGCCACCGTCCGGGAGCAGGAGGAGCGCGACGGTGCTCGTGAGGTCGGGGTCGAGGTCGTCGAGTTCCTCGAGGGGTTCCACGACGGCGTGCTCGAGGGCGGGCTCGAGCTGCGGCGAGCGCTGGCCCGCGAGATCCGCCGGCTCCGGCCGGACGTGGTCGTCACCCAGACCTACGCGGACCGGTTCGCCGGGGGCATGGTCAACCAGGCCGACCACCGGGTCGTGGGGCTGGAGGTCCTGGACGCGGTCGCCGCGGCGGGCAACCGGTGGATCTTCCCCGAGCTCGCCGAGGAGGGGCTGGCACCCTGGCCGGGCGTGCGGTGGCTGGGCTGGGTCGGTGCGGGGGCGACCCACGAGCTCGACGTGACCGAGCACTTCGAGGCGGCCGTGCGGTCGCTGGAGGCGCACCGGCAGTACAACGCGGCGCTGCCGGACGACTTCCCCTCCCCGCGGCAGCTGCTCACGCGGATCCTCGGGGACCCCGACAGCGCGGGCCAGGACGGGCGCCCGACCCGGTTCCGCTGGACGGTGGACCTCGTCGCACGCTGAGAGGGACCGGGCCCTCAGGTGCGCCGCTGGCAGCCGCCGCACCAGAAGAGGTTGCGTCCGGCGACGACCTTGGAGCGCACCGTGGAGCCGCAGCGCAGGCACGGCATGCCGGTGCGCTTGTAGACCGCGAACTCGCGCGGGACGACCGGGGACTCCCCTCGCTCCAGGGCCGCGGCGGTGTCCTCGAGTACGTCGTCGAGGGTGATGATCGTGCCGGTCCGCACTCCCCACGGCATGAGTCGGACGAGGTCGTCCCAGACCAGCTGCCAGGAGGCGCGCTTGAGGGAGCGCCCGGGCTTGAGCGGGTGGAGCCGATGGCGCCACAGGACCTCGCAGCGATAGATGTTGCCGACACCGGCGAGCACCGTCTGGTCCATCAGCAGCTCCGCGAGCGTCCTGCCGGAGCGCGAGATCGTGCGGTAGGACGTGTCGGGGTCCTGCGCCGGCTGCAGCGGGTCGGGTCCCTGCCGCGCGACGAGGCGAGCCACCTCCTCCTGGTCCACCACCGTGCAGGCCATCGGGCCGCGCAGGTCGGCGACGTGCCGCTCGTCGGCGATCCTCAGGCGCACGGCACCGACGACGGGCGGCTCGTCGTGCGCCGGGTCGACCGGCAGCACGAACCACTTCCCGATGAGCCCCAGGTGGACGTAGAGGGTCCGCTCGTCGGCGAAGTCGACGAACAGCAGCTTGCCGTGCGCCCACGAGCGCTCCAGGACCGTGCCGTCGAGCAGGGCGGCACCGTCGACGAAACGGCCCTGAGGGCTGGTGACGTCGGGCGTGGTGTCGGCGAACGCGGTATGGAGTGCACCCGCGAGGCGGTGCAGCGTGTGTCCCTCTGGCATGCGGACATGGTGCCGCACGCGGGACGGTCAGCTGTCGGTGGCCACGATCTCGCCGGTGACGGCGTCGACCATGATCTCCAGGTCGTCGTCCTGGTCGGTGTCGACGTCGACCTTCCACACGACCTCCCCGTCCTCGGTCTCGAGCTCGGCCTCGTCGAGCTGACCCCCGACGTCCTGGACCGCGGTGGCGACCGCCTCGGCCATCGTCACCTCGACGGTGTCGAGCGCGGTCGCGTCCTCGTCGTCGAGGTCCTCCTCCTCGGTGCCCTGGACGGTCGCCCCGTCGGGGGAGACGGTGACCTCGACGCTGCGGTCGCCGACGCGGAGGTCGACCTCCCAGGTGCCGTCGTCGTCCGAGTCGTCGATCTCGTAGGCCTCCCCGCCGGTCTCCCCCTCGGCGGTCCCGATGGCCGCCAGGGCCGACGCGGTCGCGTCGGCGGCCGGACCGTCGTCGCTGGTCTCGTCGTCGTCGCTGGTCTCGTCGTCGTCGCTGCTCGTGTCGTCGTCCTCGCTGCTCGTGTCGTCCCCCTCATCCGTCGGGGCGGGGGCCGGGGCCGACGAGGTCTCGTCGGTCGAGGTCGGTGTGGTCGTGGCGTCGCTGCACGCGGTCAGTCCGGTCGCGAGAGCGAGGGCCAGGGCTGCGGTGGTGGTGCGCCTGATCAACATGTGACCCAGCATGCCAAGCCCGTATGAGAGCTCGATGAAACCGGTCAGCCGGTGTTGCGCAGTCCCGCCGCCACCCCGTTGACGGTGGCCAGCAGGGCCCGCTGCAGCTGCGCGGTCGACTCGTCCGTGGGCCGCTCGTCCGCGTCGCCGCCCGTCTCGTCGCCGTCCACCTCGCGCAGCCGGCGCAGCAGCTCGACCTGCAGGTAGGAGATCGGGTCGAGGTAGTTGTCGCGCACGGCCAGCGTCCGCTTGAGCACCGGCTGGTCGTCGAGCAGGTCGTCCTCGCCGGTCAGCGCCTTGAGCTCGACCACCGTGAGCTCGAACTCCGCCCGGATGGTCTCGAACACGTGCCTCAGCTCCGTCGGCACCAGCGTCTCGACGTAGTGCGCGGCGATGTCGAGGTCCGTCTTGGCGACCGTCATCTCCACGTTCGAGACGACCGCGGCGAAGAAGTTCCAGCGCTCCAGCATCTCCCGGAGCTCGTCGCCGTGGCCGGCCTCGCGGGCGGCCCGCAGACCCGACCCGAAGCCGAACCAGCCGGGGACGATCTGGCGGGTCTGCGTCCAGCCGAAGACCCAGGGGATCGCGCGCAGCCCCTCCAGGCCCTGGCCGGTGTCGGGGCGCTTGCTGGGGCGCGAGCCGATGTTGAGCCCGCCCAGCTGGTCGACCGGGGTCGCCGAGACGAAGTAGGCGGGCAGGTCGGGGTCCTCGATGAGCCGCCGGTATGCCGTGTACGCCGCGTCGGAGGTCAGGTCCATGATCCCGCCGAACCGTTCGCGCTCCTCGGCGGTCGTCCGCGGGTCGCGGTGCAGGGCCGAGGCGCGCATGACGGCGGCGAGCGCGAGCTCGAGGTTCTCCTTGGCCAGGGAGGGCAGGGAGTACTTGTCGGAGATGACCTCGCCCTGCTCGGTGAACTTGATCTCGCCCTCGAGGACGCCGTTGGGCTGGGCCAGGATCGCGTCGTAGGTGGGGCCGCCCCCGCGCCCGACGGAACCGCCGCGACCGTGGAAGAGCCGCAGCCGCACGCCGTGCCGGGCGGCGACGTCGCGCAGCGCCCGCTGGGCCTGGTGGATGCTCCACTGGCTGGTCAGCACGCCCGCCTGCTTGTTGGAGTCGGAGTAGCCGAGCATCACCTCCTGCACGTCTCCGCGCAGCCGCACCAGCTGCCGGTAGGACGGGACGGAGAGCAGGGTGTCCACCAGGTCGGCCGCCCCCCGCAGCTCGTCGATGGTCTCCAGCAGCGGCGCGAAGCCGATCCGGGCGAAGGCGCCCTCGCCCTCGGGGCCTCCGTGCAGGTCGACCAGCCCGGCCTCGCGGGCGAGGACCGCGGCGGCGAGGACGTCGTCGGGCCCCTGGGTCATCGAGACGATGTAGGTCTCCACGACCTCCTCGCCGTAGGTCGCCACGGCGTGCCGGATCTCGTCGAAGACGGCCAGCGTCCGGCCGCGGGGCGCCGCGGGGGTCAGCAGCGGTCGGCGGGAGCCGAGCTCCTCCCCCAGCAGCGTGGTGCGCGCGGGGCGGTCGAGAGCGGCATACCCCCGGCCCTGGGTGGTGCCGGTGGCCTCGAGCGCCTCCGCGAGGGCCTCGTGGTGCTTCTCGGCGTGCTCGCGCACGTCGAGGGTGGCCAGGTGCAGGCCGGTGCCGGCGAGCGTCTGGGTGACGCGGGCCAGGCGCCCGTCCGCGACCAGCTGGCCTCCGTGGTGACGCAGGGAGGAGGCGACGACCTGCAGGTCGTCGAGGATCTCGCTGGTCTCGCGGTAGTCGCGGCCCGGCTCGTGGGCGGTCCCGGCCTCGACCCGGCGGCGGGTGTTGAGCAGCTTGGCGCGCACGCAGGTGAGCTTGAGGCGGTAGGGCTCGTGGGCGTTCAGCTCGAGGACGCGGGGGTCGAGACCCGGCAGCGCGGCGAGGTCGCGGTCCAGCGACTCCTGCAGCTCGTCGTCCACCGGGACCACCTCGGTCGAGGAGGAGACCTGGGAGATGAGCAGGTCGACCAGCTGGAGGGCCACCCCGATCGCGTGCCGCCCCTGCAGCCGCAGGATCTCGCGGGTGACCTGCGGCGTGACGAAGGGGTTGCCGTCGCGGTCGCCACCGATCCAGCTGCCGAAGCGCAGCGGTGGCCGGGTGACGTCGACCTGCACGCCGTGCTCGGCGAGCAGGCCCCCGAGGTCGCCGAGCAGCTCGGGCATGGTGGTGGAGAGGACCTCGTCGAGGTAGTACATGGCGTTGCGCGCCTCGTCCATCGGCGTCGGCCGGTTCTGGCGCAGCTCGTCGGTCTGCCAGATGAGGTCGACGAGCTCGGCCAGGTCGCGGTCCTGACGGGCGCGGGCCAGGCTCTCGGGCGGGGTCGGCGTGGCCAGCACGTCGGAGAGGTGGCGGATCTTGGTCAGCACGCTGCGCCGTGACGCCTCGGTGGGGTGCGCGGTGAAGACGGGTCGCACGTCGAGCTCGGCGACGGTGTCGGCCAGCAGCCGGGGACCGCCTGCGGCCACGATGTCGCGCACGGCCGAGACCAGCCAGCCCTGCGACTCCTCGCGGGCGGCGAGGGTGCGCACGCGGTGCACCTGCTCGGCCGCGTTGGCCAGGTGGAAGTAGGCGGAGAACGCGCGGACCAACGAGGTGGCACGGTCGAGCGGGAGGTCCGCGAGAACCCGTCGCACCTCCTCGGCCGCGCCCTCGTCGCCGGCCTTGCTGGCCTTGGTGGTCAGGCGGACGCGCTCCACGGCGTCGAGCAGCTCCTGGCCGTGGTGGCGCACCAACGACCGTCCGAGCAACGTGGAGACGCGGCGCACGTCGGCGCGCAGCTCGGGGCTGATGGGGTCCTGGTGGTCGGGCTGCTCGCTCACGGTGACCGACCCTATCGGTCCGGGGCTGACGTCACGTCGTGCGGCGAGGGACCTCAGCCGCTCGCCGTCTGCGTCGCCCCGGCGCCGAGCCAGCGGCGGACCGGGCAGGCGGGCACGGCATACCAGCAGACGACGGCCGCCAGGGCGAGCAGGCCGGCCACCCCGGCGAGTGCCAGTCCGTAGGGGTGCGGCAGCTCCTGGGCGAGCACGAAGACGCCCATCACCAGCACGAAGACCCCGAAGCCGGTGCGCAGCACCCGTTCGGGGATGACCCCTGCGAGCCGGGAGCCGAGCAGGGAGCCCACCACCGCCGCGGCGGTCACGGCCAGCACCAGGCCCCAGTCGAGCTGCACGGTGGTGAGGTAGCCGGCGAGCCCGGCGAACGACTTCATCGCGATCACGAGCAGCGAGGTGCCGACCGCGACGGACATCGGCAGGCCCCCGAGCAGCACGAGCGCCGGCACGACGAGGAACCCGCCGCCGGCGCCGACGATGCCGGTCACCAGCCCGACGACCAGACCCTCCGCGACCACCTTGAGCACCGGCAGGTCGCCGGGCTTGGGCTCGGTCTGCGGACCGCGGCGACCGCGGATCATCGCCAGTGCCGTGGCCAGCATCATCAGGCCGAAGGCGATCATCAGCAGCCGACCCGGCAGCCGACCGCCGAGCAGTCCGCCGGCGAAGGCACCCACCATGCCTGCCGCGCCGAACACCAGCCCCGTGCGCCACCGCACCCGGCCCTGCCGGGCGTGCGAGACCACGCTCACGGCGGAGGTCACCCCCACGACGAAGAGCGAGGCTGCGATCGCCTCCTTGGCGTCCAGCCCGGCGACGTACGCCAGGATCGGGACGGTCAGGATCGACCCGCCGCCGCCGAGCAGCCCGAGGGACAGCCCGATCGCGACGGACAGCACGAGCGTGAGCGCGAGGGTGGTGGTCATGCGGTCCTCCTGGTGTCGGTGCTGGCGGGCATCAGTGCTGGGGAAGCTGGCCGATGGCCTCGTGAGCCTGCAGGTCCTGCGCGCTCCGGTTCCACGGCATCCTGGCCAGGGCCGCACCCATCGCGCACGTGTTGGTGGCGGCCGAGAAGGTCAGCCCGGCGCCGACGGCACCGGCGATCAGGCGCATCTTGGGAGAGACGAGGGAGCCGGCGACGACACTGGTGGTGACGAGGGCGCCGGCGGCCATCCGCACCTGACGGTCCATCGCCCAGCGCTGCTGGCCGCGGACGACCGCTCCCCCGGCGGCGGCGAAGGCGGGGGCACCGCCGTCGAGGACCACGGCGGAGTCCATGCCGACCTCGTGCATCCGCTGACGGGCCTGCTCGGCGCGCACGCCGGAGTGGCAGACGAGCACGACCCGGCGACCGACGCGGTCGGTGACGGCGTGGGTGTGCTCGGCGAGCAGCGGCAGCGGGACGTTGTAGGAGCCGCGGATGTGCAGCGACTCGAACTCGGCGGCGGACCGGACGTCGATGACCACGACGTCGTCGTGGCGCTCGATCCACGCCCGGAGGGTGTCGGCGTCGATCACTGCGGGGGCGGTGCTGGTGGTCGTGTCGGTCACGAAGATCCTTGCGTCAGCGCCGGCAGGGCCGGCGGGAGGGGTCGGTGAGGCGCTCGACCGGCAGCTGGGCCGGGCGCGCCGGACCCGGCCGGCTGTGGGGAGCCGGCCGGGTCGAGGGGCTGGGGTGCGGTCGGGTCAGCGCCCGGCCGGGGTCAGCAGGGCCTGCTGGTCCAGCCATGCCTGGTAGCTGCCCTTGAGCTCGACGACGTCGTAGCCGGCCCGGCGCAGGGCGGAGGCGGCGACGCTGTTGCGCAGGCCGGACTGGCAGAAGGTCACGATCGTGCCCTCGCGCGGCAGCCGGTCCTGGTGCCACAGCACCTTGCCGGCCGACAGCTGCTCGGCACCCGGGATGGTGCCGGCGAGGAACTCGGTGCGGTTGCGCACGTCCAGCAGCAGCGCCGGGTCGAGGTCGTCCAGCTCCGCCGCGGTGACGGTGGACGGCACCTGCACGGGCAGGCCCTCGAGGGTGGTGGTGTAGCCCTGGACGGCGTCCACGCCGACCCGCACGAGGTGGTCCCACATCTGCTGCGCGGCAGCCTGGTCGGGGGCCAGCAGCACGAGCGGGCGGTTGTCCTGCTCGGGGTCGTAGGCCCAGCCGCCGTAGGTGGCGGCCTTGTCCGGCACGGGGATGGACAGCGCGCCAGCGACCGTGCCCGCGTGGACCTCGTCCACCGGACGGGTGTCGACGACGGTGACGCGGTCGGCCTCGACGTCGGCGAGGAGCTGCGCGAGCGGGACCTCCTGCAGCGGGGGGCGCTCGCCCATCACGGCCGGGCCCAGGCGGTTCTGGCGCTTCATCCGGCCGAAGTAGGCGTGGGCGTCGGGCTGACCGTCGAGGAGCTCGGCGACGAAGCCCTCCTCGTCGCCGGCCGCCAGGTAGGGGGCCCACCAGGCGTAGAGCCGCTCGTAGCCGACCGTGGTCGACGGGAGGGCACCGAGAGCTTTGCCGCACGCCGAGCCGGAGCCGTGCGCCGGGTGCACCTGCACGTGGTCGGGCAGGGTGAGGAACTTCTCCTGCAGCGAGCGGAACAGCTGACGGGCACCGCCGAAGCGGGTGTCGACGCCACCGGCCGCCTCGTCGAGCAGGTCGGGCCGACCCAGGTCGCCGGAGAAGACGAAGTCGCCGGAGAGCAGGTAGCCCGGGCCGTCGGCGAACGCGCCGTCGGTGACCAGGAACGACAGGTGCTCGGGCGTGTGGCCGGGGGTGTGCAGGGCCTGGATCGTGATGTTGCCGAGGGTGATCGTGTCGGCGTCGACGAGGCGCGTGCCCTCGAAGCCGTACTGCCAGTCCTCGCCGCCCTCGCCCGAGACGTAGATCTGGGCGCCGGTCGCCGCCGCGAGCTCGCGGGTGCCGGAGAGGTAGTCGGCGTGGATGTGGGTCTCGGTGACGGCCACGATCTTCATGCCCTGGCGCGCGGCCAGGTCGAGGTAGGGCTGGATGTCGCGGCGGGCGTCGACGACGATCGCCTCGTTGCGGGCCTGGCAGCCGATGACGTAGCTGGCCTGGGCGAGGTCCTCGTCGTAGAAGCGCTCGAGCAGCATGCAGGATCTCCTTGCCATAGACGGGTGGGGGTGTCGTTCGTCCTCAACTATACCCCCTAGGGTATGCGCGGCCCAAGTCGAGCGGGCGGGTCAGGGCGTGTCCCGCGCGCGCAGCGCCTCCCAGATGGCCCGGGCCGCAGGGGCTGCCGCCTCGCTGCCGAGCCCACCCTGCTCGACCACCACGACCACGACATACGCCGGGTCCGTGGTCGGCCCGTAGGAGGCGTACCACGACGTCGCCTCCCGGCCGAAGGACTCCGCCGAGCCGGTCTTGCCCGCGATCGGGTAGGTCGAGTGCGGCCACCCGCTGAACGCCGCCGCCGCGGTGCCGCGCACGTTGACCCCCTCCAGGCCTCCGCGCACGACGTCGAGGACCTCGGCGGTCAGCGAGACGCTGCCGAGCGACACCGGCTCCAGCTCCTCGACGACCGACCCGTCGCCACGCTGCACCGCGGCGCCGAGCTGGGGCTGCCAGAGCCGACCGCCGTTGGCGACCGCCGCGTAGACGACCGCCATCTGCAGCGGCGTGGCGGCCACGTCGCCCTGCCCGATGGAGACGTTGACGGCGTCGCCGGGTCGCCACTGCCAGCCGTCGACGCAGTTCTCCCGCGCCAGCTGCTCGAGGAACTCGCGCCGCTCCTCGTCCGGCACCTCGGGGTAGCCGTCCTCGGCGCGCGCGCACGACTCGTCGCGGGTCGCCTCCCAGTAGTCGCGCTTCCACTCCCGCGAGGGCACGAGTCCGCCGACCTCCCCCGGCAGGTCGACGCCGGTCGGGCGGCCGAGCCCGAAGCGGCGGGCGACGGCCACGAAGCGGTCCCCCTCGTCGGAGTCCTGCCCGAGGCCGCCGAGGTCCTGCCAGTGGTCGTAGGCCCAGCGGTAGAAGGTCGTGTCGCAGGAGACCTCGAGGACCTGCCGCAGGTCCAGCTGGCCGTAGGCCTCCGACTCGTAGTTGGTGAAGCGCTGCCCGGCGATCGTCACCGCGCCCGGGCAGGCGTACTCGGCCCTGGGGTCGATGCCGGTCTGCAGGGCGGCGGGCAGCGAGACCACCTTGTAGGTGGACGCGGGTGGGAAGGTCTCGGCCACCAGCCGGTTGACAAGCGGTTCTCCCCCCTCGGGGTCGAGGAGGCGGTCGTAGTCGACCTGGCTCACCCCCGACGTCCAGATGCCGGGGTCGTACGTCGGCCAGCTCGCGGCGGCCACGACGGCGCCGGAGTCGGGGCGCAGCACGACGGCGGCGGCCGACTCCGCGGGGGCCCCGTCGTTGCGGGCCCGGGCCACCGTGTCGGCCAGCGCCCGCTCCGTCGCCGCCTGGACGCGAGGGTCGAGGTGGGTGAGCAGATCGTGCCCGGGGACGGGGTCGGTGCGCCCCCGCTGCCCGGTGACCACGCCGCGCGGGTCGACGGTCACGGTGGTGGTGCCGGGTGTGCCCCGTAGCTGCTCGTCGTAGACCTGCTCCAGACCGGCCCGGCCCAGGCGGTCCTCGGGGCCGATGCGACCCTCGGACGCGTCGACCTCCTCCTGCGTGGGTCGACCCAGGTAGCCCAGGAGGTGGGCGGCGTTGACGTCGGCCGAGGAGGGATGGTCGCGGACCGCCTGGGTGGTGACCTCGACTCCGGGGAAGGCCTCCGGACGCTCGAGCACGGCGAGCGCAGCCACGGGGTCGACGTCGTAGGCGAGCGGCACCGGCTCGTAGGGCGACCCGGAGAAGCAGGCGGGGACCGGCGGTGCGTCCGGGGTGCCGCACAGCCGCGTCCTGCCCCACAGCTCCTCGACGGGCAGGTCGAGGGCGGTCGCCAGGCTCTCGACCAGCGCCCGCCCCTCGTCGTCGGACTCCAGGATCGTCTCGGTGTCCACCGTCACGACGGTGGAGGGCACGTTGCGGACCAGGGGCGTGCGGTCCGCGGCGAGCACCCGGCCGCGCAGGGCGGGGGTGGAGAGCTCCCGGGTGGCGACCTCCTCCGCGGCGGCCGCCAGCTCCTCGTGGTCGACGAGCTGCAGCTGGGCGAGCCGCCCGACGAGCGTGGCCATGAGGACCACGGCGACGAGGACCACGGCCCACAGGGGGCGGGTCGCGATCCTTCGCCGGGCGCGAGGAGGAGTCACCTGCGGCCTGGGCACCCGCACCTGCGGACGGCGACGGGGGACCGGCGACGGCCCGGGCATCAGGCCCACCGCCGTCGGGCCAGGGCGCGCTCGGCGGCCAGGACCACAGGCAGCACCACCACCGACACCAGGAGCGTGGCCGTCCAGGTGAGCAGCAGGTCCCGCGGCAGCGCACCGCCGAAGCCCGCGGCGGCGGCCGTGCCACGGACCACCAGGACCAGGGCGGCACCGCCGAGCGCGACCGCCCACGGCAGGAGCGGCGACCCTGTCAGGCGCCCCCGGGTGAGCCCGAGCAGCCAGCCGACCGCGCCGTAGGCGAGGGCTCCGGCCCCCAACGGCTCGGCGCCCGGCGGGACGACGTCGAGCAACCACCCGCCAGCCAGACCGACGAGCAGCCCCGCGGTCGGGCCCCTGGTCACCGCGACGCCGGCGACGACGAGGACCACCAGGTCCGGGCGCGCCCACGCCGTCGGCCAGGCGCTGGGCAGCAGGACGGCCAGCGCGAGCAGCAGCAGCCGGACCAGGACGGCGAGCACCCGGGTCACCGCTGCCGCCCCTCGACGAAGACCACGGCGACCAGGTCCAGGACGTCGGTGTCGACGTGCGGGGTGACCACCGCGGTGCGGCCCAGCTGGCCACGGTCGGGGTCCACGGCGGTGACGGTGCCGAGCGGGACGCGGGCGACGTAGGGGCGGTCGTCCGGGCTGCCCAGGGTCGTCACCTCGTCGCCGACGCCGATCGGGCTGTCCCCCAGCGCCGTCAGGGTCAGCTCCCCGTGCGCGCGCGGGGGGAGCCCCGGCGCGCCGCCCGCCCGGACGCTGCCCAGCGCACCCTCGGTCCCGTAGCGCACCCCGACCACGACGTCGGCGTCGCCGAGCAGAAGGACGTCGGCGCTGCGGGGCGCGACCCGCAGCACCCGGCCCACCAGCCCCTCGGCGCTCACCACGGTCTGGTCGAGGGCCACCCCGTCCTGCGCCCCGACGTCGACGGTCACCGTCCGACCGCCGACCGGCGAGGTCGCCGGGGCGAAGGCCACGACCCGGGCCGGAAGGAGACGGTGGTCGCCCCAGGTCGTCGACCGGTCCAGGGTCCGGAGCTGCTCGTGGCGGCGCGCCTGCTCCTCCAGGCGGGTCACCTCCCCCGCCAGCGCGTCCCGCTCGCGCGTCAGCTCGGCGACCCGCGCGTCGTCCCCGCCGGCCAGCACGGCCTGGACGGGGGCGACGACGGTGGCGACCGCGTCGCGCACAGGGTCCGACAGCTCACCCGGTCGGGCCAGGTCGACGACGAGCGCGCCTGCGGTGAGCGCGGTGAGCACCGCGGCGGTGAGGGGCAGGGTGCGCGGGCGCGACGGCATACGAGGCCTAGGACCGCGGGGTGCTGACCAGCACCCGCCGGAGAGCGGAGAAGTCGTCGACGCAGGCGCCGGCGCCACGGACGACGGCGTGGCGGGGGTCGTCGGCGAGGCGGACCGGGACGCCCAGCTCGTGGCGCAGTCGTTCGGTCCACCCGCGCAGGAGCGCCCCTCCCCCGGTCAGCACGACGCCCGCGTCGAGAAGGTCTCCCGCGAGCTCGGGCGGGCACACGTCGAGAACCAGGCGGACGGTCTCGACGACCTGTGCGGTGACCGGTTCGATCATCCGGCGCACCTCCTCGCTGCCCAGCTCGATCGTGCGGGGCAGCCCGGTCGGCAGGTCGCGTCCACGGACCCGGGTGGTGAGCTCGGTGGCCAGCGGCCACACGGACCCGACCCGCACCTTGATGTCCTCGGCGGACCGCTCGCCGAGCAGCAGGCCGTGCTGGTCCTTGACCGCCTGGACGATCGCCTCGTCGACCTCGACGCCGCCGGTCCGCACGCTGCGGGCGTTGACGACGCCGCCGAGCGAGATGACGGCGACGTCGGTCGTGCCGCCGCCCATGTCCACGACCATCGACGCGGTCGCCGACTCCACGGGCAGCCCCGCACCGATGGCGGCGGCCATCGCCTCCTCGAGGACGTGCACCCCCCGCGCGCCGCAGCGGAGGGTGGCGTCCTCCAGCGCGCGGCGCTCCACGGCGGTGACGGCGCTGGGCACGCAGACGACGGCCCTCGGGCGCACCAGCCGGGAGACGCCCACCGTGGACAGGAAGTGGCGCAGCATCTGCTCGGTGACCTCGGAGTCGGTGATGACGCCGTCGGAGAGGGGCCGGAGGGTGAGGACCCGCTCGGGGGTGCGGCCGAGCATCTCGAGGGCCGCGTTGCCCGCGGCGACCAACCGTCCGGTGCCGGCGTCGACCGCGACCAGGGTCGGCTCGTCGAGGACGACCCCGCGTCCGCGGACGTGCACCTGGGTCGTGGCGGTGCCCAGGTCGATCGCGAGGTCACGGCCGAGCGGGGCCCACCCTCCCCGGCGTCCTCGCCCACCCTTCGCCGTCGTCACCCCGTGATCGTAGACAACGGTGGCGGTCGTCCCGACCTAGGGCAGGACCCGGACCGGACCGGCGACGGGCACCTGCGAGACCTTGGGCTCCAGGGTGCGGCAGGTCAGCTGCACCGGCGCCCGGCCGTGCTCGCGCACGTCCACCTCGACCGCGCGGCCGTCGGCGAGGTCGAGGGTCACCCGGTGGGCGGCGAGCTCGTCGGGTCCTGGCACCAGCGGCACCCTCCCGCGCGGGCTGACCGCTCCCCAGGGCAGGGGCCCGAGCTGCTCGTGCACCGCGACGACGGCCGCCTGGACGGGACGCGGGTGACCGGTGACGCCGCGCAGGTGCGCCGTGTCGGGCGCACCGGCCCGGTGGGCGCGCACGACCCCCGGAGCGGTGTCCACGTCGAGGCTGCCGTAGGTCGCCCCGTCCGGGAGCAGCACCACGTTGGCGGCAAAGCGGTCGCCGCCCGTGTGCGTGCACTCCCACGTCTCCTCCGGCCACTCCTGCGCCAGCCGCACGGCGACCGGCCGGCCCCGGACGGCGCAGCAGACGTCCTTGGTGCCGTGGGTGCAGACGAGGACGAGACGCTCGTCGTGGCCGGTGGACGAGGCGGGGCCGGGTGCGCCGTCCGCCGTGTCGGCACGGTCGACCTCGTCGCGCAGCTCCTCGAGCCGCTCGACGGCGCCGAGCAGCTCCGAGGGGCAGGCCCAGGTGCCCCAGGTCACCCGGCTGCCCGCCCGCGCCCGCGGGTCGACCACGCACCAGGCGCGCAGGGAGCAGACCGTCGACGAGCGGCGGCCGGGACGACGGATGAGCATGGTGCGGCCACCGGCGTCCTCGACCCTCCGGCGGACCTCGTCCTTGACGTCCTGCGGGACGGGCAACGACGCGAACCCGTCGAAGGCCCACCCGCTCTCCTGCTCGACGAGCAGCAGCCGACGCTGCGGCGGCGCCGTGCCGACGAGGGGGTCCTGCCGCTCGCGGGCGGCGTCGCTGCAGCGGAACGACGACTCGGGCATGCGCCCCAGTGTCGCCTACGCCCCACCCGCCCGCCACGGCGCGCCCAGCGCCTGGAAGGCGCCGGCCAGCGCACCGTCGGACGCGGAGGCGGCGAGCGCGAGCGCGTCGGCGCTCTCCTCGCCGGAGCGGAGGTGCTCGTGGTAGCGACTCATCACCTCGGCCGCGGTCGCGTCCGGCACACGGCAGGGCGAGGCGACGACGCTGCCGACCCCGAGGGTCAGCAGCCCGGTGGCCAGGCCGAGGTGGTGGGAGGCCCCCCGACGCCGGGACTGGCCGGCCTCGCAGGCGGAGATGACGACGTGCGAGGACGTGATGGCGGTCCGCTCCAGGTCGCAGAGGAAGAGCGGGCCGTCGGCCATCCACACCGAGGAGAAGACCGGGCTCTCCACGTGGTGGGTGCCGTGGGCGGCGACGTGCACGACATCGTGCTTCTCCAGGGCTGAGCGCAGGTCCTCGGCGGTGGCGGGGCCGAGGGTGGGCGCGACGGACCAGGTGGCGGCCACCCGCTCGACCTCGCGCTGCGCCCAGGTCAGCTCGGGGCCCGCCACGGCCAGCACCGTCGGAGCGGCGACGAGGCTCGTCCCGCCCAGCCACGAGGCCAGGCTGGGCGCGACCGTCGTGGGGAGGCCGGTCCGCCCGGGCACCATCCCCCAGGGCACGGCGTCCAGACCGTCGCAGGGCAGCACGAGCACGCGGTCGCCGAGCCCGAGGGGTGCGAGCAGCCGTGCTGCGCACCAGTCCAGCGAGGCGTCCAGGGAACGGCGCACCGCGCGTGCCAGCGGACCGTCGGCCACGGACGCGAGCGCGGTGAGGTCGGCGGAGAGCCGCCGGACCCCCTCGTCGACGTCCGCGTCCGGTCCGAGGTCGTGCAGCCTCGCCCGCCCGCGGTGCACGACGACGGCACCGAGCCGGCCACCCCCACGGACGTAGCCCACGAGGTCGGTGTCGCGGACCCGCAGCTCGGACCGCGCGCGGGAGACGACCTCGGCCGGTCGGGGGTGGGCGGCGTCGGTCCTCGGGCCCCCCTCCCCCGGTCCCGCTCCGCCGGAGGACCAGAGCAGGGAGGCGACCTCGGACTCGAGCGACCGCACCCGGCGTCGGACGTCGTCGCGCTCCGGCTGCTCGGCCAGCTCGCGGCGCGCCTGGCGCAGCCCGACCACCCGGGCGGCGAGGTGGGGGTCGGCCGGTGGTCGCACGACCGGCGTCTCGGCGACCGTCGACCGCCACCGCTCCAGGGCGACGAGCACCGCGCCGGCGCCGGCCGGGCGGGCGGTCTCGAGGTCGAGCTGGGCGAGCGGGCCCGCGTGCAGCGTCACTGCCGCCCGCAGGTCCAGGCTGCTGCTGACGGCGCGGGAGCGGTGCAGATCGGCAGCGGCGGCGTGCAGGTGACGGGCCGCGGTGCGCCGGTCACCCCGGCCCGTGGCGGTGACCGCCGCCACCCGCCGGTAGCGCAGCCTCGTCTCGAGGCCACCCGTCGGCACCTTCACGCCGAGCTGACGGACCAGCTCGACGGCGCGGTCCCCGTCCCGGGCGCGGCTGAACGCCTCGGCGGCGACGAGTCTGGCCACGAGGGCCGCGTGGGCGTCGCCGGCCTCCTCCATCGTCGAGGCCAGCAGCAGGGCGTCCTCGGCCAAGGAGGGCGAGGAGCGCTCGTGGCGCAGGCGGGCGGCGAGGACCACCAGCTCGGCCCGCCGGACCCACCCGGGTGTGCCGCGTCGTTCGAACACCTGGCGCGCCCGTCTCGCGCGGGCCAGGGCCGCCGACGGCTCTCCGAGCAGGATGAGCGCCCGGGCCAGCTCGAGGTCGATCTCGGCGCGGACCTGTCGCTGGCCACGGTCCCGGCAGAGCTCGGCCGCCTGCTCCAGCAGCTCGGCCGCCTCGGTCACCAGCCCCGCCTCGACGAGCACCCGCCCCCGGTCCTGCCAGGCGACCGCCCGCGAGATGTCCACGGGCAGGGCGTCCGCCTCGAGCATCAGGCGCAGCGCGCGCGGGAGGTCACCGGCGAGCTGGGCCGCGCAGCCTCGGTTGTGGCGGGCCATGAACTCCTGGCGGGCCAGCCCGTGCCCGGCGGCCAGCGCCGCGGCGTCGTCGAAGTCGCCGGCCGCCCCCGCCGCGTCGCCCAGGTCCATGCGCACCATCCCCCGGGAGAGGAGCACGACGAACCGGTCGCGCGGCGGCATGCCCGCGCCCCCCGCGACCGCGAGGTCCAGCTCCTCCAGCGCTCGGTGGGGATGCCCGGAGCGGCCGTGGATCATCGCGAGCTGCGAGTGCGCGATGGCGGCCAGGTCCGGACCGACCCGGTCGGTCGCCAGGCGCAGCGCCTCCTCGGCGGCCTCGACCGCGGCGGCGGTGCCGCGGCGCTCCAGGCGCGCGGCGCTCAGCGCCATCAGGGCACGCACCCGGAGCGTGGCGAGGGTGGCGGGAGCGGTGCGTCCGTCCTCCTCCTCGGCGCTGATCCGCTCGAGGGCAGCGTCGAGCAGGCGTTCCGCCTCGGCCGGTCGTCCGGCCGAGTTGGCGGCCCGCCCGCGTCCGACGAGCGTCTCGAGGTCTGCTGCGACGGTCAGGCTGGTCCTCCTGCGGTCAGATCGTGAAGCCGGGCGTGACGACGGGGCGTGAGCCCTCGTTGGACACCAGGAGCCTGGTCTGGCCCCGGGGCAGCTCGTCGAGGACGAAGCGCCCGTCGTCGTCGGCGGTCGTCTCGCGCACCGACCCGTCGGCGGACGTGACCTGGACCACCGCCCCGCCCCAGGTGAGCCAGCCGTCCAGCCGGCTGCGGTCGCGGCCCGCGTGCGTGACCGTGAGCATGATGCCGAGCTCGTCGGTGCTGAAGCTGATGGTCCGTGCCTCGGTCGGGGTGCCGAGCCCCCGGGTGGGGACGTACTGGTCGGTGAGCTGCGCCACCTCGGCGTGCAGCTGTCGCACGGTGAGGGCGAAGCCGACCCGGTCCACGAGGTCGGCCGGGCAGGGGTCGGCGCGGGAGTAGAGCTCGCGCAGGGCGGCGAGGATCTCCTCGTCCTGCGCGTCGAGCGGCTCGGCCGCCGTGTCCTTGGTCATGGTCCTACCCCCATCGTGGGTCGTCGGTGAGTGCGGTGCGCAGCTTGGCCAGGCAGCGCCCCCGGGTCGGGCCGATGCTGCCGCGCGGCATCCCGAGGGCCGTCGCGACCTGGTCGTAGTCGGGGCGGTGCGTGAAGGCGACGATGCGCAGCAGCTGCCGGCACCGCTCGGGCAGCGCCACGACGTGGTCCCACAGCAGTCGCTGCTGCTCGGTGAGGATCGCCAGCACCTCGGGGCCGGCGTCGACGGTGCCTGGGTCGACCGTGCCGGTCTCGTCGTGGTCCTCGCGGGAGGCCGCCCGGCTGGCCTTCCACGCCTCGCGCTTGACCCCCACGACCAGCCAGCCGATGAGCGCCCGCGGCTCGCGGATCTCCTCAGCGTGGTCGACGAGTCTCATCCAGACGGTCTGCACCGCGTCCTCGGCAGCGGCGCTGCTGCAGCCGTTGGCGCGAGCGACGTGCCACAGGAGGGGGGTGAGGGCCTCGACGACCTCGCCGAGGGCCTCGTCACGCCCCTCGCGGTAGGCCGTGAAGGCGGCGGCGACGCGCGCGTCGCGGGCGGAGGTGTCGGGACTCATTCGGACCAGCCGAGCTCGGCGTCCAGCGCCCTCCAGGCCCGTCCGGCCATCGCGGCCGGGGACACGTCGACGGCCTCGTCGTCCTCGCGGTGCAGCCGGGCGGCCAGCGCCCCTGCGAGGGCGGGTGCCGCGAAGGAGGTGCCGCTCCACACCCCGAAACCCCCCCGCAGGTCGTCGGGGTCGACGCTCGAGCGGGGGTGGCCGTCGACGTCGAGCCCCAGGTCGGCACCGGCGGACGCCTGGAGACCCGTGGGCAGGGTGCTGACGACGTGCACACCCGGGCGGTGGCAGGTGATCCACGGGCCGGAGTTGGAGAACGCGGCCACGGTCCGCCCCGAGGGGTTGAGCGCGCCCACGGCGAGCAGCGGGAGCATGCCTCCCTGGGGCCGGTCGGGGCCGCTGCCCCACGCCGCGGGGTAGAGGGGCCGTCGGGTCGCGTCGTTGCCCGCGGCCGTCACCACGAGGACCCCTCGCTCGGCGAAGGCGGTGAGCAGGTCACGGACCGGGTGGTCGGTCAGCAGGGTCGTGTCCTGGTGGTAGAACCCGAGCGAGAGCGAGAGGAGGTCGACGGCGCAGGCCCCCGGGTCGAGTGCGGTCGACCCCGCGTCCTGGGCGAGGCAGTGGCCGACGAGCAGCGCCACCAGCGCGCGGTGCACGTCACCCTCCGCCGCGGACCCGGTGACGTCCAGGACGGGCAGCGCGAGCAGCCGGGCCCCCGGTGCGGTCTGGCGGACGACCCCGGCGACGAAGGTGCCGTGGCCGGACTGCGGGCCGAGGCGTCCGAGGAGGTCCGGGCCGACCCCGTCGTCCTCGGGGTCGGGACCCGGTGGCGTGGCCAGCTGCACGCCGGCGACCTCGCGGGCGACGACCACGTCGGGGTCACCGGTGAACCACGGGTGAGAGCCGAGACCGGTGTCCGGGACCACGACCACGGGCGGTCGGGGCGAGGCTGGCGCGGTCTGAGCGGGGTCCGGACCGGGCCGGTGGGCGGGGGTCCGGGCCCCGACGCGGGCGGTGGGTCCCTGCCCGCCGTGGCTCTCCCAGTAGCCGTGGCTCTCCCAGTAACCCTCGGTGCCGGGGGTGGGAGCAGGGACGGCGTGGCTCTCCCAGTAGCCCTCGGTGCCGGGGGTGGGAGCAGGGAGGGCGTGGCTCTCCCAGTAGCCCTCGGTGCCGGGGCTGGTCGGCGGCACCCTGTGGCTCTCCCAGTAGCCCTGCGGCTCGACCTTCAGCGGGGTCGGTCCGGTGCTGGTGCCGGTGGCCACGACCAGGTGCTCGAGGTCCACGCCGGGCTTCGCGCCGAGGGAGGCGCGGGCGGTCAGCAGGACGGTCCAGGCATCGACCGGTGCAGCCGGTCCGTCGCCTGCGGGGGAGACGATCAACCGCGTCTGGTAGACGAGGTCGAGGACCTCGCTCAGCTCCGGTGCCCGTTCGGTCAGCGCCCGCTCTGCCTCGACGTCGGTGGGGTCCACCTCCAGGCGCACCGCCAGCCCGGCCTTCTCCACGGCCTCGCGCAGCCGGTGCAGCGTCGCCGCCGCGCGTCCCCCCGGCAGGCCCGACACCAGGAGGGTGGAACGACGGTAGAGGGTGGGGGCCGCGACCAGACGGTCGCCGGCGGCCGGCTGCACGTCCGCAGCGGGGTCGAGAACCCTGGCGTCGTGCAGCCGCAGCGCCCAGGGGTGCACGCCGGGGACGGGTTGCTCGTCCTCGGTCATCTGCGTCACCACCTCTCGGGGCCCTGCCGGTGCCTGCGCACGCCAGCGTAGTGCTCGGACGTCCTGTGCTGCATGGGAGCGCGAGGACGCCGCGCAGATACGTCGCAGAGCGTGTCGCCCGGGATGTATCTGGGCGGCCCCTGCGCGCTCTCCTCCGTGTCACCCGTCAGGGCGACGCAGGGAGCCACCGACGGCTCCGGGCAGAGACCCACCGCCACAGGTGGTGGGAAGGGTGCCGACGCGACCCGGGCAGGGTCGGGCCGCGCGGGCGCCGGTGTCCCGGAGCGCACTCGTCCCACCGGACCAACAGGGACACCCGCCGCCTCAACGGCGTCGCAGGGTGGGACCGGGCGAGGACGAGCCGTCGGGGATGGGAGGAGGAAGAGCTTTTGTCCGGGGAGGCGCAGGGGCGCCTCCCCGGACGACGCACACCTCAGACGGTCACGTGCTCAGGGCGTCACGTCAGGGAACCAGATGGCGATCTCGCGCGCGGCCGACTCCGGCGAGTCGGAGCCGTGGACGATGTTCTGCTGCACCTTTTCGCCCCAGTCGCGACCCAGGTCGCCGCGGATGGTGCCGGCAGCGGCAGCGGTGGGGTCGGTGGCGCCCGCGAGCGAGCGGAAACCGGGGACGCAGCCGTGGCCCTCGACGACCACGGCGGTCACCGGGCCGGAGGACATGAACTCCAGGAGCGGCTGGTAGAAGGGCTTTCCCTCGTGCTCGGCGTAGTGGGCCGCCAGCTGCTCCCGGGTCGGGGTCAGCACGGACAGGGCGACCAGGGTGTAGCCCTTGGCCTCGATGCGGCGCAGCACCTCACCGGTCAGGCCGCGACGGTAGCCGTCGGGCTTGACGAGGACGAGGGAGCGCTCGGTCTGCGGGGTGTCGGTCACGGGCGCCAGCCTACTGGCGGCGGACGCCGGGCCTGGCGTCCCGCCACGGTCAGGCCTCCAGCACCCCGAACCCGAGGAGGCCGAAGAGCACCAGGGCGAGCACGATCCGGTAGACCATGAAGGGGGTGAAGGTGTGGGTGGTGATGTAGCGCATGAACCAGGCGATCACGGCATACCCGACGAGGAAGGCGATCCCGGTGGCCAGCCAGATCGGTCCCCATGCGGTGCCCGATCCGATCGCGTCGCCGGTGACCACCTTGGCGACCTGGAGCCCTCCGGAGGCGAGGACCGCGGGGATGGCGAGCAGGAAGGAGTAGCGGGCCGCGGCCTCGCGGGTGAAGCCCATGAACAGGCCGCCGGCGATCGTGCCGCCGCTGCGCGAGACCCCGGGCACCAGGGCCAGCGCCTGCCAGAAGCCGAACGCCAGGCCGTGGCGCCACGTCAGGTCGGTGAGCTGGCGGCGCTGGGCACCGACGCGCTCGGCGGCCAGGATGACGAACGAGAAGACGAGCAGCATGGTCGCGGTGATCCACAGGCTGCGGAACTGCGTCTCGATGCGGTCCTGCAGCAGCAGCCCGAGCACCGCGATCGGGATCGTGCCCAGGATGACCCACCAGCCGAGCAGCGCGTCCGGGTCGTTGCGCGGGAGCCGGCCCACCAGCGAGGCGGACCAGCGGCCCACGATGCGGACGATGTCGCGCCGGAAGTAGATGAGGACGGCGGCCTCGGTGCCCAGCTGGGTGATGGCGGTGAACGCCGCGCCGGGATCGTCCTGGCCGAGCAGTCGGCCGACGATCGAGACGTGCGCGCTGGAGGAGATCGGCAGGAACTCGGTGAGCCCCTGGACCAGGCCCAGGACGGCAGCGGTGAGGAAGTCCACGGCCTCAGCCCTCCCGCTCGGCGGTCAGGGCGTCCATCCGGCGGCCCTGGCTCAGGCACAGCCACCACAGCAGCCCGAAGATGACCGCGACGACCACCATGGCTGGCAGGACGAGGGCGGAGGCCAGGGTGAGCAGCTGGCACAGCCAGCCGAGGGCGACCCCGGCGCGACCGCGCAGCGCTCCGGCGGCGACGAGGCACAGGAGGGCGAGCGCACCGCCCACCCACAGGTATGCCGTGCTCCCCGGGTCGCCGCTGGTGGCGCCGAGGCGCCAGGCCACCAGGGTGCCGAGGAAGACGACCAGTGCCTGTGCGGTGAGCGTCGTGGCGCCCAGGCGCCGCGTCAGCTTCCCGGGCACGGGTGGTCGGGTCCGGCTCGGTCTCGGGGAGGTCACCGGTGGATTCTGACAGACCCGGCGTCGAGCGCCCTCCCAGCCGCACGGCATACCCTGGCCTCTGACGTCCCCTCCGGAGCCGCCGCGCTCCTCTTTGTCCAGAACCAGGAGCCAGCACCGTGCCCCGACCCGACCGCACCCCCGCCGGCGCAGACCGCGCCGCCAAGGTCGCCTCCATCCAGAAGGCCAACACGTCGAAGGAGCGCCGCCGCGGCGTGCTCATCTGGGGTGCTGCCGCGCTGGTCGTCGCGCTCGTCGTGGGTGCGGTCGCGTGGGCGATCGTGGCCGACCGGCTGCCGGTGCAGGCCTACGAGTACAAGGCCGCGGACCACACCAGCAGCCCGGTGGAGTACGAGGAGACGCCCCCCGTCGGCGGTCCCCACCACCCGGCCTGGTGGAACTGCGGCGTCTACGACGAGCCGGTGCCCTCCGAGCACGTCGTGCACTCCCTCGAGCACGGCGCGGTGTGGCTGAGCTACCGCCCGGACCTGCCTGCCGACCAGGTGAGCGTGCTCACCGAGCTCGGTGCGCAGGACTACATGGTGGTCTCCCCCAACCCCGACCAGGAGTCGGCTGTGGTGGCCACCGCCTGGGGCAACCAGATGACGCTCGAGACGGCCGAACGGGACAAGCTGACCCGGTTCGTGCAGCAGTTCAAGCAGGGTCCGCAGACGCCCGAGCCCGGCGCCGCGTGCACCGGCGGGACGACCGAGGACCTCGTGGAGGGCGCGTGAGCCAGACGGGCCCGACCGTCGACGGCGGGGTCGTGCCGGAGCGTGCCGAGGCCGAGGGGCCTTCAGGTGCGGCGAGCGCGGCCCGGACGGCGCGGCGCGAGCGCTGGCGGACGTTCGGCGCCCCCGCGCTCGCGGCCGTGACGATCGGCGCCCTGTGTCTCGGTGTGCTCCTGGGCTGGTTGACGTTCGCCGCGGGCGACCCGGGCGAGCGCAGCGTCGAGGCGGGCTTCGCGCGGGACATGAGCGAGCACCACGCCCAGGCCGTGGAGATGTCGCAGCTGGTCATGCAGCGCAGCGACGACGAGGCCGTGCGCCGGCTCGCGGTGGACATCGACAACAACCAGAACTTCGAGCGCGGACAGATGGCGGCGTGGCTGGGGAGCTGGGAGCTGCCGAGGGCCCGTGCGGGGGAGCGGATGACGTGGATGGAGGGCCACGACCAGGCGACGACGGAGCTGCCGGCCGGCGTCGCGATGCCCGGGATCGCTACGCCGTCCGAGATCCAGGCGCTCACGGACGCCTCCGGCCAGGAGGCCGAGGTGCTCTTCCTCCGGCTGATGATCACCCACCACATCGCGGGCGTGGAGATGGCGGAGGCGGCGCTGGCGGGGGCCCGCGACGAACAGGTCCTGGCTGCCGCCCAGCGGATGGTGGACGCGCAGTCGGGCGAGGTCGCCCTGATGACCGAGATGCTGGCCGAGCGCGGCGCCGAGCCCCGCGAGGACGTCACCTCCTGGCTCCGCGACGCGGGCGCCGCCGGCAGCACGGGGGGGACCGGGTCGACGCCGGACCACGGCGGGGACCACTGACCCGACGCACCCGTCGCGACCGCCGCACCTCGTCGCGACCGGCCCCGAGGGGTGCCGGTCCCTCGGGGACCGGCCGCACCGTGGGTCAGGTGGTGGTGACTCCCAGGAGCTGGCGCACCTCGGCCGCGGTGGTGACCGAGCCGGTGGCCAGGACCGCCGAGCCGACGCCGCCCTCGGCATCGGCCAGTCCGGCCGCGACGTCGAGGGCGTCGGGCAGGTCGTGGACGACCGTGACCCGCTCCTCGCCGAAGTACTCGGCGACGAGCTGACCCAGGCGCTCCGGACGGATCGCCCGGCGCGAGGTCGTGCGCGTGACGACGACGTGGTCGAGCACCGACTCGAGGTGCTGGATCATCGGCTCCACGTCCTTGTCCTCGAGGACGGCGAGCAGCCCGACCAGCCGGGTGAAGGTGAACGACTCCTCGATCGCCTCGACGAGGGCAGCGACGCCGGCCGGGTTGTGCGCGGCGTCGACGAGGACGGTGGGGCTGCGCCGGACGATCTCCAGGCGGCCGGGCGAGGTCACGCCCAGCAGCCCGCCCCTGATCACCTCGTCGGTCAGCGGCTGCTCCCCTCCCCCGACGAAGGCCTCGACCGCGGCGACCGCGATCGCGGCGTTGTGCACCTGGTGCGCGCCGAACAGGGGCAGGAACAGGTCGTTGTAGTCACCGGCGAGCCCGCGCACCGACATCTGCTGGCCGCCCACGCCCACGTCCCGGTCCAGCACGCCGAAGGCGACGCCCTCGGCCTTCATCGTCGCCCCGACCTCCTCGCAGCGCTCCGCCAGGATCTCCATCACCTCCGGCTCCTGCACGCCGACGACGGCGATGGAGCCGGCCTTGATGATCCCGGCCTTCTCCGTGGCGATCTCCTCCAGCGTCGAGCCGAGGAGCCGGGTGTGGTCGAGCGAGATCGGGGTGACGACCGACACGATGCCGTCGGAGACGGAGGTCGCGTCCCACACCCCGCCGAGCCCGACCTCGACGACCGCGACGTCCACGGGCGCGTCCGCGAAGGCGGCGAACGCCAGGCAGACGACGACCTCGAAGTAGCTCATCCGCACCTGCCGCTCCGGCTCCTCGTCGGCCATCGACTCGGCGTCCACCATCTCGACGAAGGGCAGGACGTCGTCGTAGGCGGCGAGGAAGCCCTCCACCGAGATCGGCTCGCCGTCGAGCGCCACCCGCTCTCGCATGTCGTGCAGGTGCGGGCTGGTGAACCGCCCCGTCCGCAGGCCCATCTCGCGCAGCAGCCGCTCGGCGATCCGCGTCGTCGACGTCTTTCCGTTGGTGCCGGTGAGATGGATCATCGGGAACGCCCGCTGCGGGTCACCCATGAGCTCCATCACCCGGGCGACCCGGTGCAGGGTCGGCTCGGGCATGTGCTCGGGAGCCCGCGCCAGGATCGCCTCGGTCACCTCGGCGTAGCGCGCGAGCGCCGCAGGGTCGGTCGGCTCCGCCCGACCCGGTCGGGTCGGGGTGGCGCTCCCGGCGCTCACCGGCAGCTCGTTGCCCTCGAAGAACTGGTCGGTCATCGTGCCTCCACCTTGGTGATGAGCAGCTCGACCGAGCGGCCCCCGTCGAGCGTCGCCGAACTCGTGTATGACGTGATCCGCGGCTGGGTGCCACCGTCGGGGTCGCTGCCGCCGCCAAGCCCGTGGCGGGGAGCCCTGGGCAGCGGCGTGCCGGCGCCGGCGGCGCCGAACTGGACGGCCAGGGTCTCGTCCATGACGAGCCTCTGGTGCTCCGTCGCGGCCCGCCACACGTCGTCGTCGCCGACGACCGTGAGGCTGATCCGGTCGGTGATCTCGAGCCCGGCCTCCTTGCGCGCACCCTGGACCGCGCGGACGAGGTCGCGGGCCAGGCCCTCACGGGCCAGGTCCTCGCTCACCTCGGTGTCGAGCACGACGAACCCGCCACCGTGCCCGCGCAGCATCGCGGTCGCCCGGGACGACCCGTCCGTCGACTCGGCCACGACGGTCTCGAGGGTGTACTCCCCCTCGACGAGCTCCAGCCCGCCGGAGGTCACGGTCCCGTCCTCGGCCACCGACCAGTTCGCGGACTTCGACCCCTTGATCGCAGTCTGCACGTCCTTGCCCAGGCGGGGACCCGCCGCCCGCGCGTTGACGCTCAACCGCTGCTCGACGCCGAAGTCCTGCGCCGACGCCTGCTCCAGGTCGATCACCACCACCTCTCGCACGTTGACCTCGTCACGCACGATGCCCGCCAGGTCCGACAGTCCCGCCGGGTGCGCGGTCGCCACGGTCAGCGAGGACAGCGGCAGCCGCACCCGCAGGTTCTTCTCCTTGCGCAGCCCGAGGGTCACCGAGCACACCTCGCGCACCGTGTCCATCGCCGCGACGAGCTCGTCGTCCTGCGGCAGGTCGTCCGCGTCCGGCCAGTCGGTGAGGTGCACGGACTCGCCCCCGGTGAGGCCACGCCATACCTCCTCGGTGACCAGCGGCAGGAGCGGCGCCGCCACGCGGCAGAGCACCTCGAGCACGGTGTAGAGCGTGTCCAGGGGCTCGGACGCCGACTCCGGCCCCTCGGAGCCGGCAGCCCAGAACCGGTCACGGGAACCGCGGATGTACCAGTTGGTCAGGACGTCGACGAACGTCCGCACGCTGTCGCAGGCCCCGGCGATGTCGAACCTGTCCTGGGCCCCCTGCACCTCGCTCACGAGGTCACGCGTCTTCGCCAGGATGTAGCGGTCCAGCTCGTGCGTCGACGCCGTCGACCAGCGCGCCTCGTGTCCGGCGGCGTTGGCGTAGAGACCGAAGAAGTACCACGCGCTCCACAGCGGGATCAGCACCTGACGGACGCCGTCGCGGATCCCCTGCTCGGTGACCACGAGGTTGCCGCCGCGCAGGATCGGCGAGGACATGAGGAACCAGCGCATGGCGTCCGCGCCGTCCCGGTCGAAGACGTCACGGACGTCGGGGTAGTTCTTCAGCGACTTGGACATCTTCAGCCCGTCGTTGCCGAGCACGATGCCGTGGCTGATGCAGGTGCTGAACGCCGGACGGTCGAAGAGGGCCGCGGCGAGGACGTGCATCGTGTAGAACCAGCCGCGCGTCTGCCCGATGTACTCGACGATGAAGTCGGCCGGGTAGTGCTCCTCGAACCACTGCTGGTTCTCGAAGGGGAAGTGCCACTGGGCGAACGGCATCGAGCCGGAGTCGAACCACACGTCCAGCACGTCCTCGACCCGGCGCATCGTGCTCCGCCCGGTCGGGTCGTCGGGGTTGGGTCGTGTCAGCTCGTCGACGAACGGCCGGTGCAGGTCGACCTGCCCGTCCCGGTCGAGAGGGAGCCGCCCGAAGTCGCGCTCGATCTCCGCCAGCGACCCGTAGACGTCCACGCGAGGGTGGGCGGGGTCGTCGGAGCGCCACACCGGGATCGGGCTGCCCCAGAACCGGTTGCGCGAGATCGACCAGTCGCGCGCGTTCTGCAGCCACTTGCCGAACTGCCCGTGCTTCACGTGGTCCGGCACCCAGGTGACGTCCTCGTTGGTGCGCAGCATCGTCTCCTTGACCTTCGTCACCTCGACGAACCAGGACGACACGCCCTTGTAGATCAGCGGTTCGCGGCACCGCCAGCAGTGCGGGTAGGAGTGGTCGTAGGCCTCGCGGCGGAGCAGCACCGTGCCCTCGGTGACAGCACCCTGGTCGTGCGGCTGGGCGTCCGGCGCCTGGTTGCGGGTCGCGGCCTTCAGGTGGTCGATGATCGGCGCGTTGGCGTCGAAGACGAGCATCCCGGCGTACTCCTCCACCGGCGAGGTGAACTGCCCGTCCGCCCCGACCGGCATGACCGCCACGATGCCCTCGCGGTCGGTCACCACCTTGTCGTCCTCACCGAAGGCGCCGGCGGTGTGCACGAGCCCGGAGCCGTCGGTGGTGGTGACGAACTCGGCCACGACGAGCCGGTGCGCGCGCTCCCACCCCTGGTAGTAGGAGAACGGCGGCAGGTAGGACCGGCCGGCCAGCTCGGCACCGGTCAGGCGCGCGACGACCGTCGGGTCCTCCCCCAGCTCCTGCTGGTATGCCGTGAGCCTCGCCTCGGCGAGGACGTAGCGCTCGGTGCGGCCGGTGTAGTCCGACTCGACGACGACGTAGTCGATCTCCTCGCCGACCATGATCGCCAGGTTGGACGGCAGCGTCCACGGGGTGGTGGTCCAGACCAGGGCGAGCGCCCCGGCGAGCACGTCGTCGCCCGCCGCAGACGCTCCATACCCCTGCGTGCCCTCCTGGGGCAGGATCCGCAGGCCGACGGTCACGGCCGGGTCCCGCCGCACCTGGTAGACCTCGTCGTCCATCCGCAGCTCGTGGTTGGACAGCGGCGTCTCGTCGTTCCAGCAGTAGGGCAGCACACGGAAGCCCTCGTAGGCCAGGCCCTTGTCGTAGAGCTGCTTGAAGGCCCACAGCACCGACTCCATGTAGCCGACGTCGAGCGTCTTGTAGTCCCCCGCGAAGTCCACCCAGCGCGCCTGGCGGGTGACGTAGTCCTGCCACTCGTGGGTGTAGCGCAGCACCGACTCGCGGCAGGCCTGGTTGAACTTCTCGATCCCCAGGTCGAGGATCTCGTCCTTGGTCTTGATGCCGAGCTGGCTCATCGCCTCGAGCTCGGCCGGCAGTCCGTGGGTGTCCCACCCGAAGCGCCGCTCGACCCGCCGTCCGCGCATCGTCTGGTAGCGCGGCACCACGTCCTTGACGTAGCCGGTGAGCAGGTGGCCGTAGTGCGGCAGACCGTTGGCGAAGGGCGGCCCGTCGTTGAAGACGAACTCGTTGGACCCGTTCTCGCCGGCCTCACGCCGCTCGACGCTCTTGACGAAGGTGTCGTGCTCGGCCCAGTAGGCCAGCACCGCCTTCTCGATCTCCGGGAAGACCGGGGACGGGGTGAGTCCGGAGGTGCCGGTCGGCTGCTGCGGGTAGGCCATGGCGGTGGCTCCTGTGGTGCGGTGTGGGCTCGTGGTCTGCTGCGCTGCTCCCACGAGGACGACACTGCCCGGGGAGAACGCCCGGGCGGCACCGCGGTACCACCTCGCTTGCGCGCCCCGCGCGGGGGCGCACCACTTCACGGAACGGCTGTGACGGGCCTGCCCGTCCGGGTCTAGTGGGCTCCCGACCGGGATGTCGGGGCGCTTCTTCCGGAAAGCTCGCCGCTGATGACGGCTCGGACGCTGTGCCGTCCATCGTAACCGCTCCGCGCACCTGTCACGCCGTGCGTCCTGTCCACAGGCTGTCCCTCGTAGGCTCGCGGCATGGCCTCCCCCACCGCGGACCTGCACCGGCTGCTCGGAGACCGGGTGGTCACCGACCCGGACGTGGCGACCGGCTTCGCCTCCGACGCCTACCCCCAGGCGCAGCCCCTGTCGGGCACCGAGTTCACCGTCGTGCGCGCGCGCAGCCGCGAGGACGTCGTCACCACGCTGCGGTACGCCGCGGAGCACCGGGTCCCGGTCGTGCCCCAGGGCGGACGGACCGCCACCACCGGCGCGGCCGGCGCGCTGCCCGGTGGCATCGTCCTGTCGACCGCGGCGATGACCACTGTCGAGATCCTCTCCCAGGAGCGGATCGCCGTCGTGGGACCCGGCGTCATCAACGCGGATCTCAGGGCGGCGGCCGCCGAGCGCGGGCTTGCCTACCCGCCCGACCCGGCGAGCAGCGCGATGTGCTCGATCGGCGGCAACGTCGCGACCAACGCCGGTGGGCTGTGCTGCGTCAAGTACGGCGTCACGGCCGACTACGTCCGCGGGCTGGAGGTGGTGCTGCCCGGCGGTGAGGTCGTGCGGACCGGACGGCGGACCGCCAAGGGGGTGGCCGGCTACGACCTCACGGGGTTGTTCGTGGGCTCGGAGGGCACCCTGGGCGTCGTGACGGAGGCGGTCCTGCGGCTCCTTCCGCTCGGCGACCCGGCGCTGACCGTGCTCGCCGTCTTCCCCACCCTCGCCGCGACGCTCGCCGGCGTGGACGCTCTCCGCGGCGCACGGCATACCCCGTCCCTGCTCGAGCTCCTCGACGGACCGAGCGTCGACGCGGTCCAGGCCTACGGCGACTACGGCTTCCCGCTCGGCAGCGGTGGTGTGCTCCTGGTGCAGTCGGACCGCGCCGGGCACACGCTGGAGGACGTCGAGGAGTATGCCGTGGCGATGCGCGCCGCGGGCGCGTCCGAGGTGGCGGTGGCCGAGGACCGAGCAGAGGCGGACCTGCTGCTGGCGGGCCGACGGGCGCTGAACCCGGCGCTGCATGCCAAGGGGCACCGCTTCATCGAGGACGTCTGCGTCCCGGTGACCCGGCTGGGCGAGCTGGTGCGGCGGGTGCACGTCATCGCCGACGCCCGTGGCCTGGACGCGACCTGCGGCGGGCACGCCGGCGACGGCAACCTGCACCCGTGCTTCTTCTACGACCCGGACGACCCGGCCAGCCGGGCGGCGGCCGAGGCTGCCTTCGACGACGTGGTGCGCGCCGCCTGGGAGCTGGGCGGCACCCTGACCGGCGAGCACGGGGTGGGCGTGCAGAAGCGGCCGTGGCTCGCCGAGGAGCTGGGCGTCGCCGAGGTCGCGCGGCAGCGGGCGGTCAAGACGCTCTTCGACCCGCTGGGGATCATGAACCCGGGTCGCGGCATCGCCTGAACGCAGACCGACGACCGGTCGCCACGGCACCCTCCGGACCCGCAGGGCATCCCCCGGCACGCCACGAGGGCGACGCCCCTCGTGGGTGCGTCGCCCTCGTGCCGTGCTGGCCGGGCCGTGTCAGGTGCGCGGCCGGTGGTCCGGGTCGTCCGGGTCCTCGACGTCGCCGTCGGCCTCGTGCCGGCCGCGCTCCTGGTGGTGCGGCAGGTCCTCCGGCACGGTGGTGCCACCGCGGCCGAAGCCGTCGTCGTCGGGGTCCAGCGCCTCCTCGTGACGACCGTGGTGGCGAAGGTGCGGCGGCGGGTACGGGTCGGTGGCGCTGCCCAGACCGAAGCCGTCGTCGTCGGGGTCGGTGTCGGGGTGGGCACGCAGGTGACCGTCACCCTCTGTGGCGACCTGCACCCCGGTGCTGGCACGCAGGTCGTCGACGCCCACGCCGGCCGCGACCCGGTTGCGACCGGACGCGTCCAGGATCTGGTTCTCACCGGCGAGCTCGGAGATCGGCCGGGTCTTCTCCGCGTCCGGCAGACCGAGCTCGGCGAGGAGACCGCTCTTGCGGTCGGCGAGGTACTCGTTCATCTCGCGCTTGATGACCGGCAGCAGCATGTAGACACCGAGCAGGTTGACGAACGCGCAGACGAAGAGGAAGTTGTCGGCGAAGGCCAGCACCTGGCCGAAGGTCAGCAGGGTGCCGCTGACGGTGAACAGCAGGAAGACGACGCGGTAGATGGTCGTCGACGCGTGGCTGTCGCCGAACAGGTGGTTCCACGCCTTCTGGCCGTAGTAGGACCACGTGATCAGCGTCGAGATGGCGAAGAGGGCCACTGCGACGGCCAGCACCGCCGGGAACCAGCTGATCTGCTCCCCGAAGGCGCTCGAGGTGACCTCGACGCCGGACAACCCGTAGTCGGAGTCGTAGCGGTCGCTGTCCTCGAAGGTGAAGTCACGCGCGTCGTTGTAGAAGGTGGTGTCGGCGATGACGATGGTCAGCGCCGTCATGGTGCAGATGACCACGGTGTCGATGAAGGGCTCGAACATCGCCACGAAGCCCTCGGAGACGGGGCGGCGGGTCATGACGGTCGAGTGGGCGATGGGGGCCGAGCCCAGGCCGGCCTCGTTGGAGAAGGCCGCGCGGGTCAGGCCCACGACCAGGGCGCCCACGAAGCCGCCCGTCACGCCCTCGGCGGTGAAGGCTCCGGAGATGATCTCGCCGATGGCAGGGATGACGTTCGGGATGTTGGTGAGGATGACGATGAGGCAGGCGAGGACGTAGACGCCGCCCATGAGCGGGACCAGGGTGGAGGTGACGCGACCGATGGACTTGATGCCGCCGAGGATGACGGCTCCGATGATGGCCGCCAGGATGATGCCGAAGACCAGGGAGCCGGTCGTCGAGGACAGCCAGCCGGTGCCGTCGGGGTCGAGGACCGTGACGGCCTGGGAGTAGGTCTGGTTGGCCTGGAACATGTTGCCGCCGCCGACGCCGAAGAAGAGGATGGCGACCGCGAAGAGCCCGGTCAGACCGACGGAGATCCACTTGGGGTACCTGCTGAACGCGACGGGGAGGTACTTGAACGGTCCGCCGGAGACGGTGCCGTCCGGGCGGATCTCGCGGTACTTCACCCCGAGCGTGCACTCGGCGAACTTGGTCGCCATGCCGAAGAGGCCGGCCAGGATCATCCAGAAGGTCGCGCCCGGACCACCGAGGGTGACGGCCGCGCCCACACCGGCGATGTTGCCCAGGCCGACGGTGCCGGACACGGCGGAGGTCAGCGCCTGGTAGTGCGGGATCTCACCGGGGTCGTCGGCCGAGGAGTAGCGGCCGCGGAGCGTCTCCCACGCGGTCTTCAGACCGCGGAACTGGATGAAGCCCAGGTAGACGGTGATGATGATGGCTGCCGCGACGAGCCACATCACCACGAAGGGCATCTGGGGGATGCCGGGGAGGGTGAAGAAGATGATCTCCCCGGACCAGTAGGTGACGCTGGTGAAGGCGCTGTCGACCGAGGACTCGAGATCGGTCACCCATTGTGGGTCCTCCACGACGGTCATGGGCATGGGTCTGGTGGGAAACATGGGTCACACGGTTCCCGGCGGAGCCGGACGAGGTCAACACCCCGACCCGATCGAGACCAAAACGTGACCTCGATCACGGAACACGGCATACCCCCCCGGGTGTGGGCCCGCACGGCGGCCCCCGGAGCACCCCCGCTGGTCTGGGACAATGGCGTCCATGACCTCACCTGCGCGCCTCGCTGCCCCGCGCCCGGCCACGCTGCCGGAGCGCCCGTCCGTCGACGGGCTCGAGGACAGGTGGGTGCAGGTATGGCGGGAGCGCGGCGCCAACGCCTTCGACCGGGACGCCGCACTGGCGGCCGACCGCAGCCAGATCTTCGCCGTCGACACCCCTCCCCCGACCGCGTCCGGCAGCCTCCACATCGGGCACGTCTTCGGCTACACCCAGGCCGACTGTCTCGCGCGCTACCACCGGATGACGGGCAAGCACGTCTTCTACCCGATCGGCTGGGACGACAACGGCCTGCCCACCGAGCGCCGGGTCCAGAACTACTACGGGGTGCGCGGCGACGCCACCCTGCCCTACGACCCGGGCTTCACGCCGCCGCAGCAGGGCGGGGACGGCAGGAGCACGAAGGCGTCCGACCAGGTGCCCGTCGGACGAGCCAACTTCATCGGGCTCTGCGAGGAGCTGACGGTGATCGACGAGAAGGCGTTCGAGGACACCTTCCGCCGCCTGGGCCTGTCGCTGGACTGGACCGTGCAGTACCGCACCATCGACGACCGCTCCCGCACGGTGGCCCAGCAGGCGTTCCTGCGCAACCTGGCCCGCGGCGAGGCCTACTCCGCCGAGGCGCCCGGCCTGTGGGACGTCACCTTCCAGACCGCGGTCGCCCAGGCCGAGCTCGAGGCCCGCGACTACCCCGGCGCCTACCACCGGGTGGCCTTCCACGCGCCGGGCGGCGGAGCCGTCCACATCGAGACCACCCGGCCCGAGCTCATCCCGTCGGTCGTGGCGCTGATCGCCCACCCCGACGACGAGCGTTACCAGCACCTGTTCGGGACGACGGTCACCTCGCCGCTCTTCGGCGTGGAGGTGCCGGTGGTCGCGCACGCCGCCACCGAGATGGACAAGGGCGCCGGCATCGCCATGTGCTGCACCTTCGGCGACATGACCGACGTGCAGTGGTGGCGCGAGCTGTCGCTGCCGACCCGCTCCGTCATCACCCGCTCAGGGCGACTGCAGACCGAGGTGCCCGACTGGGTCGCGGGCGGCCCGGGCGAGGTGCTGTATGCCGAGGCGCTGGCCGGGAGGACCACGTTCGGCGCACGCGAGGCCGTGGTCGCGGCGCTGCGGGACAGCGGTGACCTCGACGGCGAGCCGCAGAAGACCCAGCGCAAGGCCAACTTCTACGAGAAGGGCGACAAGCCGCTGGAGATCGTCACCTCGCGCCAGTGGTTCATCCGCAACGGCGGCAAGGACGAGGAGCTCCGGGCCGCGCTCCTCGCCCGCGGAGAGGACCTCGGCTTCCACCCCGACTTCATGCGCAGCCGCTACCGCAACTGGGTCGGCGGCCTCAACGGCGACTGGTTGATCAGCCGGCAGCGCTTCTTCGGCGTCCAGATCCCGGTCTGGTACGCCGTGGACGCGGACGGCGACGTCGACCACGACACCGTCGTCGTGCCGTCCGAGGACCGGCTCCCGGTCGACCCGATGTCCGACGTCCCGGAGGGCTTCACCGCCGACCAGCGCGACCAGCCGGGAGGCTTCACCGGCGACCCCGACATCATGGACACGTGGGCCACCAGCTCGCTCACGCCCCAGATCGCCGCCGGCTGGCCGACGCTGGGCGGGCAGGGCGAGGGGTCCGACCCGGAGCTGTTCGCCAAGATCTTCCCCTTCGACATGCGGCCGCAGGGTCACGACATCATCCGCACCTGGCTGTTCGCCAGCGTGGTCCGGGCGCACTACGAGCACGACTCGCTGCCGTGGACGGACGCCTACATCAACGGCTGGATCCTGGACCCGGACCGCAAGAAGATGAGCAAGTCCAAGGGCAACGCGACCACGCCGCTGGGCCTGCTGGAGGAGCACGGCACGGACGCGGTCCGCTACTGGGCCGCGGCTGCCCGCCCGGGTGTCGACACCATCGACGACCCGGGCCAGGTCAAGGTCGGCCGCCGCCTGGCGATCAAGCTGCTCAACGCGAGCAGGTTCGCACTGGGCTTCGGCGAGCTGCCCACCGGACCGGACGGCCTGCCCGTGGACGCGGCGAGCCTGGTGACCGAGCCGGTCGACCGCTCGATGCTGGCCGGCCTCGCGGCGGTCGTGGAGCGGGCCACCGCCTCCTACGAGAACTTCGACTACTCCACGGCCCTCGACGCCACCGAGTCGTTCTTCTGGACCTTCTGCGACGACTACCTCGAGCTGGTCAAGGAGCGGGCCTACGGCTCGGACACCGCCGGTCCTGACGGCGCCATCACCGGCGCCACGGCCTCGGCACGGGCCGCGCTCCAGCTCGCCCTGTCGGTGCAGCTGCGCCTGCTGGCCCCCGTCCTCTCCTTCGCGACGGAGGAGGTCTGGTCGTGGTGGCACGAGGAGGGGTCCTCGGTCCACACCCAGCCGTGGCCCACCGTCGAGGAGCTCACGGTCGCGACCGTGGACGCCGACCCCGCCCTCCTGGCGACCGTGGGCCAGGCGCTCGCCGGCCTGCGTCGAGCCAAGTCGGAGGCCAAGGTCAAGATGCGCACCGAGATCTCGGCCGCAACGGTGGCCGGACCGGTCGGCGTGGTCGAGCAGGTCCGCGCCGCGCTCGGCGACCTCCGGGCGGCGGGCAAGGTCACCGGCCAGGTCGAGCTCGCGCGGGCCGATGAGCTCGTCGTGCGCGACGTCGTGCTGGTGACGGAGCACCCCGGCGCCTAGGCTGACGCCCATGCGCAGCGGCACCGGGTCGACGGTCGTCACGGCGGTCGCCGCCGCGGCCGTCCTGATGGTCCTGCTGGTCTGGAGCGCAGGCAACGGCACCCCGCTGGTCAGCGCCCCCGACGTGACGTGGGGAGCGAGTTCGCCGGAGCTGAGCGCGGCGACGGCCGAGCCGCAGGACCTACCGACCGTGGAGCCCCCGGTCGAGGCCGAGGAGCCCACCGAGCTGACCAACCGGACGATCGACGTCGCCGCCCTGCTCTACGGCGCGGCCCTGCTCGCGGTGGTGCTGCTCGTGCTGAGGTGGCTCCTCACGCGTCGTCTGGAGGACCGCCACCTGCGAGACGACCGCGACGAGGAGGAGCTCCTCGACCTGCTCGAGGCCACCAGCGACGAGGTGCGCTACCGGGCACTGACCCAGGGTGACCCGCGCAACGCGGTCGTGGCCTGCTGGGTGGTGCTGGAGGAGGCCGTCGCCCGCTCCGGGCTGCGCCAGGACCGGGCCGAGACGGCGACCGAGCTCGCCCGGCGGGTGCTGGGTCGCTGGGACGTCGAGCCGGGCGCCGTCGACACCCTGGCACAGGCCTACCGCGAGGCCCGCTTCTCGCGGCACCCGGTCACCGAGGGGCAGCGCGCCGAGGCGGTGGCCGCCCTCGAGCGCATCCATGCCGACCTGCGTCGCCGGGTGAAGGCCGAGGAGGACGAGCGGGCCGCCGAGCGGGCCCGCGCCGCGGAGGCCGGCGACGCTGCGGAGGCCGGCGAGAGGGCGCCCGCCCCGCGGGCCGAGCCGGTGCCGTGAGGACCGCCCGGCGCGGCCGCATACCCGCTGAGGTCCGCACCCTCGTCCTGCCCGTGGCGGGGTGGGTGGTGGCGCTGGGGGTCGTCCTCTTCGTCGTCGGCTCGCTGCGCTACTCGATGGCGGAGGCTCTGCTCGTGGTGCTCCTCGCCGCCGTGGTGCTGGCGCTGGTCCCGTGGAGCGTCACCCGCACGGCGCGGCGATCCGAGCGCGCCTACTGGGTGTCCACGCCGCGACAGGAGTCGGTCCCGCCCGCCGCGCTGGACTACCGCCTCGTGCGGATCCGGCGCGACCTGCGCGACGCGGTCGAGCGGGACGACCGCCCCGACGAGATCTACCCGCTGCTGCGCGAGCTCACGACCGAGCGGCTGCGCTCCCGCCACGACCTGGACCTGGACTCCGAGCCGGAGCGGGTCCGGGCCCTCGTCGACCCGCAGCTGTGGCGATACCTGACCACCCCGCCCACCGACACCCGCAGGCGCAGCCGCGCCGCCGTGCACACCGCCCTCGAAGGGATCGAGAAGCTCTGATGACCGCGCCCACCCCACCGACCCAGACCCTGACCGTCGCCGAGGTCTCCGCACGCACGGGTGCGGTCCTCGACCGGGTCGAGCAGGCCGTGGTCGGCAAGCGCGAGGCGCTGACGCTCGTGCTCACCGCCCTGCTGGCCCGCGGCCACGTGCTGCTGGAGGACTTCCCGGGACTGGGCAAGACGCTGGCGGCCCGCTCCTTCGCCCAGACCCTGGGCCTGGACTTCACCCGGGCGCAGTTCACCCCCGACCTGCTCCCCTCGGACCTGACCGGGTCCTTCGTCTTCGACCAGCGGGAGTCGGAGTTCGTGTTCCGCCCTGGGCCGCTGTTCACGGGCCTGCTGCTGGCCGACGAGATCAACCGGACGCCGCCCAAGACCCAGTCCGCGCTGCTGGAGGCGATGCAGGAGCACCAGGTCACCGTCGAGGGGCAGACCTTCGCCCTCCCGCAGCCCTTCCACGTGCTCGCGACCGCCAACCCGGTGGAGTACGAGGGCACCTACCCTCTGCCCGAGGCCCAGCTCGACCGCTTCCTGATGCGCGTGTCCTTCGGCTACCCGAGCCCGGAGGAGGAGTGGGACGTGCTGCGGCGCAGGCTGGTCCGGCAGCACGAGGACCAGCACCTGGCCGCGGTCACCGACGCCGACGGGCTGTCCGCCATGCAGGACGCCATCGAGCGGGTGCCGGTCGAGGACGACATCAGCCGCTACTGCGTCGAGCTGGCGTCCGCGACCCGGCGGCACCGGTCCGTGCAGGTCGGGGCCTCCCCGCGGGGCTCGCTCGGCCTCATGCTCACCAGCCGGGCGTATGCCGTGGTGCAGGCCCGCGACTACGTCACCCCCGAGGACGTCAAGGCCGTCGCCCACGCCGTCCTCGACCACCGGATCTCCATCAAGCCCGAGCTGTGGATGTCGGACACCGGGGGGGCCGCGGTCGTCGACGCGGTGCTGGGCCAGGTGCCGGTGCCCGGCTCGCGCACCGGGGCGTCCACGGTCGCGGACCAGCCCTGAGCGTGGGACCACTCCCAGGCAGAAAGCGTTCTTCCCGGTGGATGCATCCGCCGGGAAGCACGATGTCTGCCGTGCAGTCGGGAATCGCTCACAGCGTCCCCGGTGGCGGGCGCAGGCGATGACCCCGCACCGTGCCGACCGCTGGGCCCCGACGCCCGCCCTGGTGCGGCTCGTCGCCGCGGTCGCGACCGTGGCCCCGGTCGCGCTGCTGTCGCGCCGCCCCGACCTGCTCGTGCTGGTCTCGCCCCTGGTCGTCGTGCTGGCCTGGAGCCTGGTGACGCGGCCGGAGGCGGTGCCGGCGCGACAGTTCGTGCTGTCGCACGGGCAGGTCCGGGAGGGCGGGCAGGTCCTGGCCGTGGCCGAGGTCGAGCCGGTGGAGAGGGCCGAGATCCTGGCGGCGGCCCTCAGCCCGGCGCCCTACGTCGAGGGCGTGCCGCGCGGGGCCCGGCGCAGGGTCGAGGACGCGGACGGGGTGGCGGTACAGCGGACCAGCGACGTGGTCGACGCCCGGGGGCCGGTCGTGGCGGGTCGGCGCCGGCTGACCGTGGGGCTGCGCCCCACCCGGTGGGGGGTCCGGCGGATCGGCCCCCTGCAGGTGGGGGCCGTCGGCGCGTGGGGGTCCTTCCGGTGGGGGCCGGTGCCGCTGGACGCGATGGCCCTGCGCGCCGTGCCCCAGCCGGCCGCCTTCGACTCCTCGGCACCAGCCCCCCACCCCCGGGGCCTGGTGGGGATGCACCGCTCGGCGAGGCCGGGTGAGGGCTCGGAGTTCGCGACGCTGCGCCCCTTCCAGCTGGGTGACCGGTTGCGCCGGATCCACTGGCCGCGCTCCACCCGGGGCGACGGCCAGCTCTTCGTCACCAGCAGCTACGCGGACGAGGACACCCACGTGGCGCTGCTCGTCGACGCCCACTACGACCTGGGTCGCTCGGGCGGGGTGCGGGGGTGGGCCAGCTCGCTGGACCGGTCGGTGCGTGCCGGGGCGGCGGTGGCCGAGCACTTCCTCCAGCAGGGCGACCGGGTGAGCCTGCGCGTGCTCTCGGCCCGGACCCCCCTCACGGTGCCCGCCGGCACCGGGAGACGTCACGGCGTGCGGATCCTCGACACCCTCAGCCGGGTGGTGCCGGCCGTCGTCGAGGAGACCGACGCGCGCCGGGTCCACCTCGGCGTGCGCGAGGGGACGCTCGTGGTGATGGTCTCGGCCCTCGTCTCCCCGGACGCGCTGACGCAGGCGGCGGCACTGGCACGGCGCGGGCTCGCGGTGGTCGTCGTCGACGCCCTCGTCGACCCGGCCGTCGGCGGGGTGGTGCAGGAGGACGAGCGTGACCCCCTGGCCCGCACGGCCTGGCGGATCCGGATGCTCGAGCGGGACCGCGAGATCCGGGCGATCCGCTCCCAGGGCGTGCCGGTCGTGCCGTGGCTGGGCCCGGGCAGCCTCGACGTCGTCCTGCGGGAGCTGGGCCGGCGCGGCCCCGCGGTCAGGAGCTTCTCGTGAGGGAGCTGCTCGACCTGTGGGCCGACCTGCGCTCGGCCAGCCGCACGCACCTCGCCGTACGAGGGGTCGCAATGCTGGGTGCCCTGCTCTTCACGCTGGCGCTGCTGCTCGCCGGGCCCGGCAACCCGGTCCTGTGGACGGGGCTCGTGCTGCTCGGCGCGCTGGTGGTGCTCCACCCGCACACCCTCCTGCCCGTGGTCTTCATCCTCTTCGCCGTCGGTGCCTGGTGGGCGAACGTCGAGCAGGTGTGGCACTGGGCCCTGCTGCCCGCGGCCCTCGGGCTGCTGCTCGTGCACTCGGGGGCGGCCCTGGCGGCGGCGGTGCCCGCCCAGTCACCGGTGCCGGACAGCGTGCTGCGCCGCTGGGCGGCGCGGGTGGGGCTGGTCAGCGCGGTGACGGTCGCCGTCTGGGCGCTCTCCGGTGCCCTCGCGGCGGTGCAGTCAGGAGCCGGTGGTGCGCTGCCGGGCATCGTGGGCCTGGCGGTGCTGGCCGCGTCCCTGCTCGGCTACCTGCGGTGGCGCGCCGGGACGGAGTGAGGTCCGCGCGCCCGGAGCACGCCTCAGGCGCTCTCCTTGCGGGGCGGGCGCTTGCGGCCCTGCACCTCGCGGCGCACGATCGTGGGGTTGACGTTGTCGAGGACGACCTCACGGCTGATGACGACCCTGGCGATCTCGTCGTCGGAGGGGACGTCGAACATCACCGGGAGCAGCACCTCCTCAAGGATGGCGCGGAGCCCGCGGGCACCGGTGCCGCGCAGCAGCGCCTGGTCGGCGATGGACTCCAGGGCGTCGTCGCTGAACTCGAGATCGACGCCGTCGATCTCGAACATCTTCTGGTACTGCTTGACCAGCGCGTTGCGGGGCTCGGTGAGGATGTTGACGAGGGCGTCCCGGTCGAGCGGCGCGACAGTGGTGATCACGGGGAGCCGACCGATGAACTCGGGGATGAGTCCGAACTTCATCAGGTCCTCGGGCAGGACGTCGGCGAAGTGCTCGTTGGCGTCGGTGGCGGACTTGAGCTCGGCCCCGAAGCCCAGGCCCTGCTTGCCCGTCCGGGCCTCGATGAGCTTCTCCATGCCCGCGAAGGCGCCGCCGACGATGAACAGCACGTTGGCCGTGTCGATCTGGATGAACTCCTGGTGCGGGTGCTTGCGGCCGCCCTGCGGCGGGACGCTGGCGACGGTGCCCTCGAGGATCTTCAGCAGCGCCTGCTGCACGCCCTCGCCCGACACGTCGCGGGTGATCGAGGGGTTCTCGCTCTTGCGGGCGATCTTGTCGATCTCGTCGATGTAGATGATGCCGGTCTCGGCCTTCTTCACGTCGAAGTCGGCGGACTGGATGAGCTTGAGCAGGATGTTCTCGACGTCCTCGCCGACGTAGCCGGCCTCCGTCAGCGCGGTCGCGTCGGCGATCGCGAAGGGGACGTTGAGCATCTTGGCCAGGGTCTGGGCGAGGTAGGTCTTGCCGCAGCCGGTCGGGCCGATGAGCAGGATGTTGGACTTGGCGATCTCCACCGAGTCGTCACCGCGGGCGGTCTCCCCCGCCTGGATCCGCTTGTAGTGGTTGTAGACCGCGACGGCCAGCGCGCGCTTGGCGGGGTCCTGACCCACGACGTACTGCTGCAGGAAGTCGAAGATCTCCCGCGGCTTGGGCAGCTGCCCCAGACCGAGGTCGCTGGACTCGGCCAGCTCCTCCTCGATGATCTCGTTGCACAGGTCGATGCACTCGTCGCAGATGTACACGCCAGGGCCGGCGATGAGCTTCTTGACCTGCTTCTGGCTCTTCCCGCAGAAGGAGCACTTCAGCAGGTCGCTGCTCTCACCCATGCGTGCCACGCTGTCTTCCCTTCAGTGTCCCGTGCTGCTGTCCTGGCCCCGACGCTACCCTGCCCGACCCCCGGCGCACAGACATTTGCGCTGACGGCATACGCGTGTTGGTGGCCCCTGCGCTGACAGCGGAAACGCGCCGGGGGCCACCCGGATGGGTGCGGGCCGCGTGCCGGAGCCCGCCACCCCCTCGGGGTGACGGGCTCCGCATACCGCGTCGGTGCTCGGCGCGGGTCAGTCCCGCGAGGCCTTGCGCGAGGCCAGGACCTCGTCGATGAGGCCGTAGTCCTTGGCCTGGGCGGCCGTGAGGATCTTGTCCCGCTCGATGTCCTTCTGCACCTGCTCGACGCTGCGGCCGGAGTGCAGGGCCCAGGTCTCCTCGAGCCAGGTGCGCATCCGGAGCACCTCGTTGGCCTGGATCTCGATGTCGGAGGCCTGACCGTAGTCCCCACCGGCGAGCGCCGGCTGGTGGATCAGCACGCGGGCGTTGGGCAGGGCGAACCGCTTGCCGGGGGCGCCGGCGGCCAGCAGCACGGCAGCGGCGGAGGCGGCCTGGCCGATGACGAACGTCTGCACGTCCGGCTTGATGTACTGCATGGTGTCGTAGATCGCGGTCAGGGCGGTGAAGGAACCACCGGGCGAGTTGATGTACATGAGGATGTCGCGGTCGGGGTCCTGGGACTCGAGCACGATGAGCTGGGCGATGACGTCGTCCGCCGAGGCGTCGTCCACCTGCACGCCGAGGAAGATGATGCGGTCCTCGAAGAGCTTGGTGTAGGGGTCCTGGCGCTTGGTGCCGTAGGAGGTGCGCTCCTCGAACTGCGGCAGGATGTAGCGGCTGGTCGGGGCCACGGGGGCGCTGCCACCGGGGCTGGCGCCGAAGGAGGGGTTCACGGGCTGGTACATGTCAGCTCTCACTTGTTTCTCGTCGGGCCGTCAGGGCTTGGGGGCGTCGCCGGAGCGCTCGTAGACGTGGTCGACGAAGCCGTACTCCTTGGCCTCCGCGGCGGTGAACCAGCGGTCGCGGTCGGAGTCCTTCTCGATCTGGTCGACCGTCTGGCCGGTGTGCTCGGCGATCAGCGCGGCCATCTGCTTCTTGATGTGCAGCATCTGCTCGGCCTGGATCTTGATGTCGGAGGCGGTGCCGCCGATCCCGCCCGAGGGCTGGTGCATCATGACCCGGGCGTGCGGGGTGGCGTAGCGCTTGCCCGGCTCGCCGGCGGACAGCAGGAACTGGCCCATCGACGCTGCCAGGCCCATCGCGACCGTCGCGACGTCGTTGGGGATCCACTTCATCGTGTCGAAGATCGCCATGCCGGCCGTCACCGAGCCGCCCGGGGAGTTGATGTAGAGCCAGATGTCGGTGTCCGGGTCCTCGGCCGACAGCAGCAGCAGCTGGGCGCAGATGGCGTTGGCGTTGTCGTCGCGCACGTCCGAGCCGAGGAAGATGATCCGCTCCTTGAGGAGGCGGTTGTAGATCTGGTCGTCCAGGCCGGCAACCGGGCGGTCGGCCATGCTGGTCGGGCTGATCTCGTGAGTCATGCGTCGTCCCTCGTTCCTGGGTATGCCGTGGGGCACGGTATTTCTCGCAACTGTCAGGAACCCTAACGTCCGCTCCCGACGTGGCACTCCCGCGGGTGGACCGTGTTCGCCCTGAGCGCAGCGGGTCCTCCGGCGCGACCGGACGCGGGGGCGCCGCTATCCGGCGCGTCCGGTCCGCGAGGGGATCCGGACGCGGACGGCGGGGGTGGTGCTGCGCTGCTCGTGCAGCGCCAGGGCCACCACGCTGGCGAGCACGACCGCGATCCCCAGCCACTGGGTCGCGCTGGGGCGGGTGTGGAAGGCGACGACGCCGACGAGCGCCGCGGTGAGCGGGAAGGCGAGCTCGGCCAGCGTCGCGCGCGAGGCGGGCGTGCGACCCAGCGCCAGGTAGTAGAGGACCATCGCCGCGAGGCCCGGCACCAGGGCCAGGAGCAGCAGGGACGGCACCGCGGCGGCCGTGATCTCCAGCGACGTGCCGGTCAGCGCCACGACGACACCGAGGGTGAGCAGCCCGATCGAGAACCGCAGGGCGGCCAGGTCCCGGAAACCCAGCTCGGCGCTCGCGCCACGGCCCAGCACGGTGCCGGCCGCCCACAGGGCTGCGGCACCGAGGGCGAGCAGGGCGGCCTGGGCGCTCGCCACCGTCACGTGCGTGGGCTGCGGGAAGGCGAGGAGCCAGGCACCGACGAGCGCGGGGAGCAGGAACGCGGCATACACCGGTCGCAGCCGCTCACCGAGCAGCACCGCGGCCAGGGCGACCGCGAGCAACGGCTGCAGCTTCTGCAGCACCTGGGGCGTGATGGGGTCACCCATCCGGAACGCCGCGGTGAAGAGCACGGTGGCCAGGGCCGAGGAGCCGGCGCCGATCACCACCACCGACGCGACGGTGCGTGGCCGGGCCGTTCGCAGCCGGCGGACGGCGGGGACCAGCCACGGGCTCACCGCGACGCTCAGGAGCAGGTGCTCCCAGAAGACGATGGTCAGGGCCGGGAGCTCCTGGGCCAGCGGTCCTCGCCAGAGCGCCGACAGTCCCCAGAGGCTCGCGGCCACGGCGACCAGCCAGGTGCGGTCCGCGGCGCGGTACGGCGTCGTCATGCGGCACAGACTGCCACGTCCCCGGGACAGCGAGGACCGCCGCACCACGCGTTCGGTTGAGCACCCCCACGCGTACGGTCGAGGGTCTGCGGTCAGGGGGAGCGCAGGGCGAGCTCGTGCTGGATGCTCGACCGCACGTCGGCGACCGTGGAGCGGAGCTCGCGCAACCAGTCGTCGACGTTCGTCGGGTCGTAGCGCAGCGTCGGCATCGAGACGCTGACCGCCGCCGGGGTGAGGCCGGTCTGCCCCAACGACACGCCGACGGCGGTCACCCCGGCCTCGCTGCGGTTGCGCTGCACCGCCGCACCGGTGCGTCGGACCCCGGCCAGCTCGCGCTGCAGACGGACGAGCTCGGGGCGGTCCTCCTCGCGCCCCGCCCAGCGCTGGGCAGAGGAGAGGTCGCGGACCTGCGCGTCGGACAGCTCGGCCAGCAGGGCCAGCCCGCCGGAGGTCAGGTGCGCCGGGAACGTCATACCCTCCCGGCTCCCCACGCGCAGCGGCTGGGTGCTCTCCCACGACGCGATGAAGTGGACGAACTCGCCCACGCGCACCACCAGGTTGACCGACTCCGCCGTCCGCCGCGCGAGGGCCTCCAGGTGCGGGTTGGCCAGCTCGCGCAGCAGCCCCGTGCCCAGCCCCCGGTGCTCGTCGAGGGAGAAGGCCGGCCCCGGTCGGTACTGCCGCGACGAGTCCTGCACGGCGAAGTCGCGGTAGACGAGCATCGACAGCAGCCGGTGGGCGGTGGACGGTGCCACCCCGAGCCGTCGCGCGGCCTCGGTCACCGACAGCGATCCCTCGGTGCGCAGCACGGTGGCGAGGACCAGCGCGTTGTCGACGCTGCTGAGCCGGTAGGGGGGCGCCTTCTTCATAGCAGAACACCCTGTCATGTATGCAGAATATGCGCCAGGATGGCTGACGAGCGGCTCCCCAGCCCTCCGCCCGCGTCCCCGCCAGGAGAGAACCATGACGATCGACCAGACCGTGGACCCTGACAACCCCCACCACCCACCCGTCTCCCCCGTGCAGGTGCGGCCCAGCGACGCCCCGGACCAGCCGGTGCCCAGCCCCGAGCTGGACATGCTCTACCGCAACTTCGAGAAGGAGCTCCTCGTCCCGCTGTGGACCGAGATCGGCGACCTCATGCCGCCGCACCCGCAGTCCAGGGCCACGCCGCACCTGTGGCGCTGGGAGCAGCTCGTCGACCTGGCCGGCCAGGCAGGGCACCTCGTGCCCGTCGGTCGCGGCGGTGAGCGGCGCGCGATCGCGCTGGCCAACCCGTCGCTGGACGGCAAGCCCTACGCCACGCCCACGCTGTGGGCCGCGATCCAGTACCTCATGCCCGGGGAGGACGCCCCCGAGCACCGGCACACCCAGAACGCCTTCCGGTTCGTCGTCGAGGGCGAGGGCGTGTGGACCGTCGTGGGCGAGGACCCCGTCCCGATGACCCGCGGCGACTTCCTGCCGCAGGCCGGCTGGAACTGGCACGCCCACCACAACGCCGCGAGCGAGCCGATGGCCTGGATCGACGGCCTGGACATCCCGTTCCAGTACACGACCGAGGCGCAGTTCTTCGAGTTCGGCCGCGACCAGATCAGCGACGCCGAGCACACCACCCCCGAGCGCTCGCGCGCCGAGCGGCTGTGGGGCCACCCGGGCCTGCGTCCGGTGTCGATGCTGGCCGAGAGCCAGGGCAGCCCGCTGCTGCGCTACCGCTGGGCGGACACCGACGCGGCGCTCACGGACCAGCTCGAGATGGAGGCCGAGGGCTTCCCCGGCGTGCTGGAGCCGGGCCACGCCGCGATCCGCTACACCAACCCGACGAACGCCAGGGACGTCCTGCCGACGATCCGCACCGAGTTCCACCGGGTGGTCCCCGGCACCGAGACCGCGCCGGTGCGCGAGGTCGGCTCGTCCGTCTACCAGGTCTTCGACGGCACCGGCCGGGTCACCGTCGGCGAGCACTCCTGGACCGTCCAGCGCGGCGACATGTTCGTCGTGCCCTCCTGGCAGCCGCTGTCGATCCGCTCCGAGGCCTCCCCCTCCGACTCCGACTCCGGCGCCCTCGACCTCTTCCGCTTCAGCGACACCCCGATCTTCGAGAAGCTCAACCTCTACCGGATGGAGACCACCCGATGAAGCTCGCCACCCTCCGCACCGCCGACGGCCACCGCGCCGCCCGCATCGACGAGGCTGCCGGCCACGCGACCCTGCTCGACGCGAGCGACGTGGGCGCGCTGCTGGTGCTGGAGGACTGGGCGACCGCGGCCGCCGCCGACGGCGAGACCGTGCCCCTCGACGGCGTCGACTACGCCCCCGTGGTGCCGCAGCCGGGCAAGATCTTCTGCGTCGGCCTCAACTACCGGACGCACATCACCGAGATGGGTCGCGACCTGCCCGAGCACCCGACCGTCTTCTCCAAGGTCGCCGACACGCTCGTCGGGGCCCGCGACGACATCCGGCGACCGTCCGAGACCGAGGCCTTCGACTGGGAGGTCGAGCTCGCCGTCGTCATCGGCAAGACCGTGCGGCGCGCCGACGAGGCCACCGCGGCGGACGCCATCGCCGGTTTCGCCGTCCTCAACGACGTGACCTGCCGCGACTGGCAGTTCCGCACCCGCGAGTGGCTGCAGGGCAAGAACTGGGAGGCCACCACGCCGCTCGGCCCCTGGCTCGTCACCCCCGACGAGGTGGGCGGCACCCGCCCGACCCTCACGGTGCGGACCACGCTGGACGGCGAGGTCATGCAGGAGGACACCACGGGCGACCTGCTCTTCGACCCGGTGCACCTGGTCTCCTACCTGTCCACGATGATCACCCTGCGGCCCGGTGACGTCATCGCCACCGGGACCCCGGGCGGCGTCGGGCACGCCCGCAAGCCCCCCGTCTACCTGCAGGCCGGGCAGCGGATCGTCACCGAGGTCGAGGGCCTGGGCCGCTGCGACAACACCGTCGTCGCCGACGGCCCGGGCGCCGCCTGATGGCGCCGCCGCTCGAGCGCTCCCGCGCCTGGATGGCGCAGGGCACCACCGTGCTCGACCAGGCCCTGGCCGGCACGGAGGACGACACGCTGCTGGGCCCGACCCGGCTGGCCGGCTGGACCGGCCGCCACCTGCTGGCGCACCTGGCCGCCAACGCCGACGCCCTGCGCAACCTGGCCGCGTGGGCCCGCACGGGCGTGGAGACCCCCATGTACTCCTCCCCCGAGCAGCGCAACGCCGACATCGAGGCCGGCGCGGTCCGTCCCGTCGGCGAGCTTCGGGAGTGGTATGCCGTGTCCGCCGCCGCGCTCGCGGCGGACCTGGACGGCCTGGACGAGCGGCAGTGGCAGCACCCGGTCCGGACCGCCCAGGGCCGCACCGTCGCCGCGACCGAGGTGCCGTGGATGCGCGCCCGCGAGGTGATGGTGCACGCCGTCGACCTCGGCACCGGCGTGCAGTTCACCGACCTGCCCGAGGGCTTCCTGCACGACCTCCTCGACGACGTCGTGCCCAAGCGGTCCAGCACCCCCGACCATCCCCCGCTGACCCTGCGCGAGGAGGCGGGCGGCCGGACGTGGCAGGTCGCCTCCCCCGGCCCCGACGCACCCGAGGTGACGGGAACGGCCGCCCAGCTGGCGGCATACGTCTCGGGCCGTGCGGACGGCTCGGCGTTGGTCACCGCGGACGGCGCGCCCTCCCCCACCCTCCCGCCCTGGCTCTGAGCCGGGTCCCGACGGACAGGACCACACAGATGAGAGACAAGGACGTCATCGTCGTCGGCGGCGGCATCGGCGGGCTGGCCACCGCGCTGCGGCTGACGCAGCTCGGGCTCACCGTCCGGGTGCTCGAGCAGGCCAGCGAGTTCGGCGAGGTCGGCGCCGGCCTGCAGATCGCGCCCAACTGCACCCGGATCCTCGACCACCTCGGGCTGCTCGAGGAGGTCAAGAGCCTCGGGGTCCTGCCCGACCACATGGTCATGAAGGACGCGGTGGACGGGACCGTGCTGACCCGGCTCGACCTGCGGGACCTGGAGGAGCGCTACGGCTACCCCTACATGGTCATCCACCGCAGCGACCTGCACGGCACCCTGCTGCGGGCGTGCGAGCGGGCCGGGGTCGAGCTGGTGAACAACGCGTGCGTCACCGGTTACGAGAACGTCGAGGACGGTGCTGCGGCCGTCACCGAGGGCGGTCGGCACGAGGCCCGGCTCGTGGTGGCCGCGGACGGCATCCGCTCGGTGGCACGGCGGCTGCTCGCCGACGACGAGCCGGTCAGCTCCAACTACGTCGCCTACCGCGGCGCGGTGCCGATCGACCAGGTGGCCGAGCTCGACGTCATGGACGACGCGGTCGTCGTCTTCGTGGGGCCCGGCTGCCACTTCGTGCAGTACCCGCTGCGCCAGGGCGAGATGTTCAACCAGGTCGCGGTCTTCGAGTCGCCCAAGGCGCTGGCGGGCGAGGAGGACTGGGGCACGCCGGACGAGCTCGACGCAGCGTTCGCCGGCATGCACGAGAACATCCAGGCCGGCCTGCCGCTGATGTGGCGGGACCGGTGGTGGCGGATGTTCGACCGCGAGCCGCTTCCCGACTGGGTCGCGGGCCGGGTCGTCCTGCTCGGCGACTCCGCCCACGCGCCGCTGCAGTACATCGCCCAGGGCGCGATCATGGCGATCGAGGACGCCTGGGTGCTCGGTGCGCACGCCGAGAAGCAGCTGGCCGCGGGCGCGACCGGCGAGACCGTCGACTGGGACCCCGTCGTGCGCGCCTACAGCGACGTCCGCACCCGGCACACGGCCCGGGTGACCGGGACGAGTCGGAAGTGGGGCGAGCTGTGGCACGTCGAGGGGCGGGAGCGCGAGCTGCGCAACGAGATCCTGCGGGCCCGGGAGACCGGCGACTACAGCTTCACCGACTGGCTCTACGGGCCGACCGCCCTGACCCCGCAGGAGCTGCCGGGGATGTTCACCCCGATCCCGGTGTCGGAGGAGGGTGTGCGGCTTGCCACGGCGGGCGCTCCTCCCCCCTGACGCGTGCCCCGCACCAGCGTCTGGCGCTGACGGCCGGCGCCCGCTGTGGACCTCCTCTGCGGGAACCTGAGCGGTATGACGAAGGCTCCCGACCTGCGAGGTCGGGAGCCTTCGTCGTGCTGCGTCCTGGGTGTCAGGCCTTCGCGTCGTCCGCATCCGGCTCGACGTCCGGCTCGACGTCCGCCTCGTCCGCGGACTCGTCGTCCTCGTCTCCGGGCTCCTCGTCGTCGATCTCGAGGTCCTCGACGTCGTCCAGCTCGTCCAGTTCGTCGTCGTCGAGCTCGTCGTCGTTCTCGCCGTCCGGGTCGATCGCGTCGAGGTCGACCACGTTGCCGTCGGCGTCGGTGACCGTGGCGGCCTCGAGCACGCTGGCCAGCGCCTTGCGTCGGCCGACCTCGGCGACCATCGCGGGAACCTGCTTCTGCTGGTCGATCGACTGGGCGAACTGCTGCGGGTTCATGCCGTACTGCTGGGCGGTCATCATGATGTACTCGATGAGCTCGCCCTGGTCGACCTCGACGTCGTCGCGGGCCACGAGCGCGTCGAGCAGGAACTGGGTCCGCATCGCCTTGGTCGTCGACTCGGTCACCTCGGCACGGTGCGCGTCGTCCTCGAGGCGGCTCTCCTCCTCCAGGTGACGGTGGACCTCGGCCTCGACCAGCGTGGCCGGCACGGGGATGTCCACGAGCTCGAGCATCGCGTCGAGGACCTTGTCGCGGGCGGCGATGCCCTGCTCGAAGCGGGCCCCCTGCTCGGCCTGCTTGCGCAGGTCCTCCTGCAGCTCCTCGAGGGTGTCGTGCGGGCTCGCGAGCTGGGCGAACTCGTCGTCAAGCTCGGGCAGCTGACGCTCCTTGACGGACTGCAGGGTGACGGTGATGTCGGCGCTCTCTCCCGCACGGTCGCCGCCGGCCAGCGGTGAGGAGAAGGTGACGGTCTCGCCGACGGTGACGCCGGTCAGCGCGGTGTCGAGGCCCTCGAGCATGGTGCCCGAGCCGATCTCGTAGGAGACCCCGGTCACCGAGTCGATCTGGTCCTCGCCGATGGTGGCGTCGAGGTCGATCGTGGTGTGGTCGCCGTCCTGCGCGGCGCGCTCCACCGGCACGAGGGTGCCGAAGCGGGCGCGGAGGGCGTCCAGGCGCGTCTGCACGTCGTCCTCGTCGAGGACGAGCGTCTCCACCTGCACCGCGATGCTCGAGAAGTCGGGCAGCTCGAAGCGGGGGACCACGTCGACCTCGGCCTCGAACGCGAAGTCCTGGCCGTCCTCGAGCGGCAGCGAGGTGACGTTGACCTCCGGCTGGCCCAGCGGGGTGATGTCGTGCTCGGCGAGCGCCTGGCCGTAGAACTCCGGGAGCGCGTCGTTGACGGCCTCCTGGACGACGGCGCCGCGGCCGAAGCGCTGGTCGATGATGCGGTTGGGCACCTTGCCCTTGCGGAAGCCCGGCACCTGCACGTTGGCGCCGATCGTCTTGTAGGCCGCGTCCAGGCGCGGCTTCAGGTCCGCGGCGGGGACCTCGACGGTCAGCTTGACCCGGGTCGGGGTCAGGGTCTCGACGGCGCTCTTCACTACAGGTGCTCCATGGGGTGTTGAGGTGTGCGGCGCCACGCCCGGTGGGACCGGCGCCGCGGGATGAGTCACCCATATGCTAGGTGGTCGGGGTAGCCGGATTCGAACCGGCGGCCTTCCGCTCCCAAAGCGGACGCGCTACCAAGCTGCGCCATACCCCGTCCGGCCACCGTGCCGGAGCACCGTGGCCAGAGGGATACACTAACTGCTCGGTCGCGTCGTCCCCTACCGGCGGGAGGCGCGACAGTCGCGCGGGTGTAGCTCAATGGTAGAGCCCCAGTCTTCCAAACTGGCTACGCGGGTTCGATTCCCGTCACCCGCTCCCCGCTTCCCACCGCAGCGTCCTCCTCCGCGAGCGCTATCGTCGGGCCATGAGCCACTCTTCTCCCGACACCGTCGTCGTCGTGGGCACGGGTGCAGCGGGCGCCGCTCCCGACACCCTCGTCCTCGACCTGCAGCTGGAGGGCCAGGGGGCCACGGTCTCCGAGGCCCTCGGCGCCCTCACCCGGGCCTCGCACGCCTGCCACGAGGCGCTGCCCGACCTGTCCGTGCGCACGCACGGTCTCGGCGTCCACCGCCGCCACACCCAGCAGGGCGTGCAGTCCGGGCACACGGCATACCAGTCCCTGCAGGTGCGCACCCCCGACCCTGCCGGGGCGGGCGACCTCGTGCAGCGCCTGAGCGAGGTGGTGGGGGACGCGTTGTCGGTCAACGGGTTGCGCCCCGAGCTCTCGGACACCGTGGAGCTGCAGCGGCTGGCCCGGGAACGGGCGTTCTCCGACGCGAGGGCACGGGCGCAGGAGTATGCCGTGCTCGCCGGGCGCGAGCTCGGGAGCGTGGTGCGCGTGCGCGAGCTGCCCGAGGGCGGTGCGCAGCCGTCCCCCCGTGCCGAGGCTCGGATGGCCATGGACGCCGGGCCCGTGGTGGACGCTGCCGACCACGAGGTGACGGTGGCCGTGCGGGTGACCTGGCTGCTGCAGGGCTGACGGCGCCTACGGCACCGGGGGCAGGGCGCCGTCGGTCTCGTAGGCGGTGATCATGTCGATGCGCCGCTGGTGGCGCTCCGCGCCGGAGAACGACGTGGACAGGAAGGCCTCCACGATGGCGTGCGCCTCCTCCGGCGTGTGCATCCGAGCCCCGAGGGAGACGACGCGGGCGTCGTTGTGCTCGCGGGCCAGCCGCGCGAGCTCCGGGGCGTAGGCGAGGGCGGCACGCACGCCCACGACCTTGTTGGCCGCGATCTGCTCCCCGTTGCCGGACCCGCCGAGCACGATGCCCAGGGAGTGCGGTTCGGCGGCGACGGCCTCGGCCGCACGCAGCACGAACACGGGGTAGTCGTCGAGCTCGTCGTAGGCGACCGGGCCGTGGTCGACGACGTCGTGGCCCTGGCCGGCGAGCCAGGTCACCAGGTCCCTCTGCAGCTCGTGGGCGGCGTGGTCACCGCCGATGTGGACGCGCATCAGCTGAAGTCCGGCCCGACCTGGCGGGAGCGCTTGATCTCGTAGAAACCGGGGGTGGCGGCGACGAGGAGGCAGCCGTCCCAGAGCCGCCCGGCGGCCTCGCCCTTCGGTGCGGGGGTGACGACCGGCCCGAAGAAGGCCGTGCCCTCCACGGAGACGACAGGGGTGCCCACGTCGTCGCCCACGAGGTCGATCGCGCGCAGGTGGCTGGCGCGGAGCTCGTCGTCGACCACGTCGGACCCGGCCACGTCGGTCAGCGCGGCGTCCAGGCCGAGCTCCTCGACGACCTCGGCGATGACCGCATCGATGTCGTCGGTGCCCCGACCGTCGAGGTGGATCCGCTGGCCGAGGGCGTCGTACATCTTCTTGCGCAGGGTGTTGGCGTCGTCCGCGGGCAGGTCCTTGGTGGCGGCGACGATCACGCGGACCGGCCCCCAGGCCTTGGTGAGGAAGGACCGGTAGCCCTCGTCGAGGTCCCGTCCGTCGTTGAGGACGGCCAGGCTCATGACCGACCACGTGACGTCCAGGTCGCGCACCTGCGCCGCCTCCATCAGCCAGCGAGAGGTCATCCACGCCCAGGGGCAGGTCGGGTCGAAGAACATCTCGGCTCGCGTGGTCCGGATAGGTGCGGGGGCGCTTGTCATGACACCATCGTCCCACTGGCCGGCGGTGCGGGGGGCAGGGCCCTCCCAGCGCTGCGTGGCCTCGCCACCACCACCGACCCAGGAGGTCACCGCATGCCCGGCACGAACCTGACCCGCGACGAGGCGACTCAGCGTTCACAGCTCGTCGCCACCCGGTCCTACGACGTGGCGCTCGACCTGACGGCGGGTCCGGAGACCTTCCGGACGACCACCACCGTGCGGTTCAGCTGCACCGAGCCGGGCGCGCAGACGTGGATCGACTTCGTGGGGCGCTCGGTCTCCTCGCTCGTGCTCAACGGCGAGGACCTCGACCCGGCCACGCACTGGGCGGACGGCCGGATCACGCTGCCGGGCCTGGCCGCCGAGAACGAGCTGACCGTCGACGCCGTGGGTCTGTACATGAACACCGGCGAGGGTCTGCACCGCTTCGTGGACCCGGCGGACGGCGAGGTCTACCTCTACACCCAGTTCGAGGTCCCGGACAGCCGGCGGATGTATGCCGCGTTCGAGCAGCCCGACCTCAAGGCCTCCTTCACCTTCATCGTGACCGCCCCGGCGCACTGGCAGGTCATCTCCAACGAGCCGACCCCCGAGCCGGTCGCGGCCCCTGAGGCTGCCAACGTGGACGGCGGCGAGGTGGCCCGCTGGGAGTTCCCCGCCACCCCCCGCATCTCCTCCTACATCACCGCGCTGGTCGCCGGCCCCTACGACGTCGTGCGCGACAGCGTGACCACCCGGGCGGGAGCGGTCCCCCTGGGGGTGTTCTGCCGCCGCAGCCTCACGGCATACCTCGACGCGGACAACATCCTCGACGTGACGAAGCAGGGGTTCGCGTTCTTCGAGGAGGAGTTCGACCAGCCCTACCCGTTCACCAAGTACGACCAGATCTTCACGCCGGAGTACAACATGGGCGCGATGGAGAACGCCGGGTGCGTGACCATCGTCGAGCAGTACGTCTTCCGGTCCAAGGTCACCGAGGCCATCGTGGAGCGCCGCGCGCTGACGATCCTGCACGAGCTCGCGCACATGTGGTTCGGCGACCTCGTGACGATGCGGTGGTGGGACGACCTGTGGCTCAACGAGTCGTTCGCCGAGTGGGCCTCGACGACCTGCCAGGCCGAGGCGACGGGCTGGACCGACGCGTGGACGACCTTCGGCACGGCCGAGAAGGCGTGGGCCTACAAGCAGGACCAGCTCTCCTCCACCCACCCGGTGGCCGCGGACATGGTCGACCTGGCCGCGGTCGAGGTGAACTTCGACGGCATCACCTACGCCAAGGGCGCCTCGGTGCTCAAGCAGCTGGTGGCCTACGTCGGGCGCGAGCCGTTCCGCGACGGTCTCCGGGCCTACTTCGCCAAGCACGCGTGGGGCAACACGAGCCTGTCCGACCTGCTCACCGAGCTGGAGACGACCAGCGGCCGTGACCTGCGCAGCTGGAGCCAGGTCTGGCTCGAGACCGCCGGGGTCAACACCCTGACGCCGGAGGTCACGGTCGCCTACGACGGGACGATCGGGGCGTTGACGGTCGTGCAGACGACCCCGGAGAAGCACCCGACGCTGCGGCCGCACCGGCTGGCGGTCGGCTGCTACGAGCTGGTCGACGGTGCGCTCGTGCGCACCCACCGGGTCGAGCTGGACGTCGCGGGCCAGCGCACCGAGGTCCCCGAGCTCGTCGGGCGGTCGATGCCGGACCTGCTGCTGGTCAACGACGACGACCTCGCCTACACCAAGATCCGGCTCGACGAGCGCTCGCTCGCGACGGCGCTCGAGCACGTGCGCGCCCTTGCGGAGTCGCTGCCGCGGGCGCTGGTGCTGGGGGCCGCGTGGGACATGACGCGGGACGGGGAGATGGCGGCGACCGACTACGTGCGGCTCGTGCTGCGGGCCGTGCCGGGCGAGACCGACTCCACGCTGCTGCGGGTGCTGATCCAGCAGGTGACGACGGCGGCGCTGACCTACACCGCGCCGGCGCACCGCGACGACGTGGTGGCCGAGCTGACCGCGGGCATGCGGGGCGCCGCCGAGGCGGCGGCGCCGGGGAGCGACGCGCAGCTGCAGCTGGTGACGGCGTGGGCGGCGCTGGCGCGGACCCAGGACGACGTGGCGCGGGTCGCCGGCCTGCTCTCGGGCGAGGGGTCGATGGCCGGGCTGGAGCTCGACCAGGACATGCGGTGGGCGCTGCTCACCTCGCTCGCCACCGCCGGTGCCGCCGACGAGGAGCAGATCGCCGCCGAGCAGGCGCGCGACAACACCGCGACGGGCCGGGAGAAGGCGGCGCGAGCACGCGCTGCCCGCCCGACGGCCGAGGCCAAGGAGGCTGCCTGGGTGTCGGCCGTCGAGCAGGACGCCCTGTCCAACTCGGTGCTGGCGTCCCAGTCGCTGGGTTGGGGCTGGGTGCACGACGCGACCCTGCTGCAGCCCTACGTCGACCGCTACCACGCGATGATCGAGAAGGTGTGGGACGAGCGCACCCACCACATCGCCGAGTCGCTCGCCGTCGGCTTCTACCCCCTCGCCCTGGCGACCCCGGAGCTGCGCGACGCGACGCAGACGTGGCTGGACGAGCACCCCGACGTCTCGAACTCGCTGCGCCGCACCGTGGCCGAGAACCGCGACGCCGTGGAGCGCGCCCTCACCGCCCAGGCGGCGGACGCCCGCGCCTGAGCACCGGACGGCGTCCGGTCGGGTGGGGGGTCAGCCGCCCTCGGTGACCGTCCGCGCGAGGCGGCGCGCAGAGCGCCAGGTGAAGAGTTCCTCGAGCATCACCGCACTGCCGTCGGGGCCGGCCAGGGGCACGCGCCAGTTGGGGTACTCCTCGTCGGTGCCCGGCTGGTTGATGACCCGCTTGTCCCCTGCCAGGTCGCTCACGCTCACGCCCACCAGCTTGGCCGGGGTCCGGGTGAGGAAGGCGTGCAACGCCTCCACCTGGTCGGGCACGCCGGCGCCGGGGCGCAGCAGGCCGCGCTGACGCAGGTCGGCCAACACCTCCTCGCGGGACTGCTCGTCCTCGGACTTCTCCTCCTCGAGCCCGCGCTCGAGCAGCCCCAGGCGGTGGCGCAGCTCGACGTGCACCCCCTCGAGATAGCCGGCGGTCGGCGGCAGGTCGTGCGTGGTGACCGTGGCCAGGCACAGCTCGCGCCACTCCTCTGGGTCGAGCAGCCCCCCGTCGCCCTCCCAGTCGCGCTCGAACCACAGGATCGAGGTCCCCATCACGCCGCGCTCGCGCAGGTAGTCGCGCACCCACGGCTCGACGGTCCCGAGGTCCTCGCCGATGACCACGGCACCCGCACGGTGCGCCTCGAGCAGCAGGATGCCGACCATCGCCTCGTGGTCGTAGCGCACGTAGGTCCCCTCGAAGGGCTTGCGCCCCTGCGGGATCCACCACAGGCGGAAGAGCCCGATCACGTGGTCGACGCGCAGCCCGCCACTGTCGCGGAGGGCGGCCCGCACCATGTCCCGGTATGGCGTGTAGCCCAGGTCGGCGAGCTGGTCCGGGCGCCACGGGGGCTGGCTCCAGTCCTGCCCGAGCTGGTTGTACTGGTCGGCAGGCGCACCCACGGTCACGCCGCGGGCGAGCGCGTCCCCCAGGCCCCAGGCGTCGGCGCCGTCCGGATGCACGCCCACGGCGAGGTCGGAGATCAGCCCGATCGACATGCCCGTGTCGATGAGGTCGCGCTGCACCTTGGCCAGCTGGTCGTCGAGGATCCACTGCAGCCAGCAGTGGAACTCCACCTCGTCGGCGTGCTTCTCGCGGAAAGCCTCGACCGCGGCGCCGCGCGGGTCCTGCAGCCCGGCCGGCCACTGCCGCCACCAGGTGCCGTGGAACTGGCACAGGGCGCACCACGTGGCATAGTCCACCAGCCCCTGGCCCTCGCGCTCGACGAAGGCGTTGAACGCGCGGGACCGGCGCAGCGAGCGCCGCTGCCGGAAGATCATCCGCAGCGCCGCCTCCTTGGCCATCCACACCGCGTCGCGCTCGATAAAGTCGAGCGAGAGGTAGCGCTTGGCATCGTCGGAGTGCCACTCCACGAGCTGCCGCTCGGCCGCTGACAGGTAGCCGACCTCGGGGACGTCCTCGACGCGGATGTACAGCGGGTTGACGAACCGACGGCTCGTCGGCAGGTAGGGCGACGGCTCCAACGGTGGGACCGGCTCGGCGGCGTGCAGCGGGTTGACGAGGACGAAGTCGGCGCCCATCCCCGCCGCCCACGCCCCGGCGTCCCCGAGGTCGGCGAGGTCGCCGATCCCCCAGGACTCGGTGGAGCGCATGGCGTAGAGCTGGGTCATCAGACCCCAGCTCTGCGCGCCCGGACCCGCGAGCGACTCGGGCAGGGCGAGCACGGGCGGGGTCACCACGAGGGGCATCCGCCGCACGGCGTCGCCCTCCCGCACCTCCACGGTGTGCCACCCCAGCGGCAGGTCGGTGCCGAGGTCCAGGTGCACCCTCGCCACGGTGCGCCCCCCGACCTCCCGCGACTCACGCTCGTCGTCCAGCGCACCGAGCTCGGTCACGGTGCCGTCCTCCAGCACGACGCGCGCCTCGAAGGACCCTCCCTCGGTCATGTGGACCGGCACCTCCGGGCGGGTGCCCTCGACGGTGACGACGACCGGCGGCAGCACGCGGGTCCAGGGACGCTCGTCGACGGCGGCGAGCGCCCGCTCGACGTCGCCCTCCCCCTCCGCCTCCACGCCCAGGGCGGTCAGCACGGCCAGCACGGTCTCGACGGACACCTCGACGCGGCGGCCCTGCCAGTCCCAGAACTCGGTCGCCACCCCGTGGGCGTCGGCGAGCTCGGTGAGGCGGGGGGTGAGCTGGGGCACAGCGGGACCTTTCGGAGCAACATCGGACGCACATCGTCTGCAGGGGACGGACCAGCGGGCACGGGACGTGCCGGGCACAGTTTGTCAGGCCCACGGACATGCTCTCGCACTCCGCTCGGTCGTGCCGCGACAATGGACCTCATGCAGACGTCGACGACACCGTTCACCAGCTGGGAGTCGACCCTGACGTGGCTCGCCGGTCCTCCCCTGCGCATCGTGCTCATCGTCGTGGGCGCGCTGGTGCTCCGGTGGGTGGTGCTCCGGGCGATCCGCACGGTGGTCGACCGAGCCGTGGAGCGCGCCGACGACCACGAGCGCACGAGCCTGGCCCGGGCGCTCGACGTCGCGTCCGGCGTCACCGAGGAGCGACGGCGGCAGCGGGCGCTCACCACCGGATCGCTGCTCCGCAGCATCGCGACCTTCACCATCGCCGCGGTGGCGGTGCTGACCGTCATGGCCGAGCTCGGCCTGGCGCTGGCCCCGCTGCTCACCTCGGCGGGGATCGGCGGCGTGGCCTTGGGCTTCGGCGCCCAGTCGCTGGTGAAGGACTTCCTCTCCGGGATCTTCATGATCATCGAGGACCAGTACGGCGTCGGCGACGTCGTCGACACCGGCGAGGCCACCGGCACGGTCGAGGAGGTCACCCTGCGGGTCACCCGGCTGCGGGACGCCACCGGCGTCGTCTGGTTCATCCGCAACGGCGAGATCGTCCGCATCGGCAACAAGAGCCAGGGCTGGGCCGTCGCGCCCGTCGACGTCCCGGTGGCCTCCGACGAGAACCCGCACCGGGTGATCCCCATCCTGAACGAGATGCTCGCCGACCTCGCCGCGGACGAGGCCTGGTCGGACGTGCTGCTGGAGACGCCCACGGTGGCCGGGGTGGAGGGGGTCAGCGGCGGCACGATGACCCTGCGCATCTTCGTCAGGACCCGACCCGGCGAGCAGTACGCCATACCCCGGGAGATCCGCGAGCGCGCCAAGTCGGCGCTCGACGCCGCCGGCGTGCGTGGTCCGATCCTCGCGCCCTACGCGGGGCCGGAGGTCTGAGCCCACGATGACCCGCGGGGTCCGGTGGCTCGTCCTCCTCCTCGGGCTCGCGCTCGTGGTCGTCGTCCACGCCACGGGGCCCGGCGACCGAGGAGAGGGCACGAGCGCCCCGACCCGCCCCCCGGCCCTCGCTCCCGACCTGACCGGGCGCGGCTGGGTCCTCGACGACGAGGGACGGCCACCGGTCGGCGTCGACGGCATGCGCCTCACCGACGCGGTCGAGGTGGACTACCGCCAGCAGGAGGGGACCGTGCGGCTGGGTGCCGGGTGGCGGACCGGAGGGGCGAGGTATGCCGTGCTCTGGTGCGACCTGCCCGCGCTGGACGATCCGGCGCTGAGGCCGCCGACGCTCACCCTGACGTTCGACGAGGGGACCGTCCAGGTGCCGTGCGCGGGGAAGGAGGGCACACCGCCGCTCACGCGGCTCCACCCGCTCCCGCCCGCTGGACCGGAGGACCGGCCCGCACCGGAGCACGCGTGGTCCGGTGACCTGCCGCGGAGAGGGAGCGCGACGCTGGCCGTCTACCTCGAGCTCTACGGCGCTCCCCTGCGCTCCGGTCCGTTGCTGGACGTCCCCGACGCCCCGGACGGCTCCGCCGGGCTCGACTCCTCCGCTCCGACCGTGCGGCACGGAGCAGGGACGGTCCAGGTCGCGATGGTGGGCGTCGAGCACGACTCCCGGCTCGAGCTGTGGGCAGGGGAGCCGGGCCTGCTGACGCTCGCGGTCGACGGGATCGTCGTGACCGACGACGGCGACCTGGACGACGACGACTCCGACTGGGCGCAGCAGGACCCGGACCTGCGGGCCGGCGCGTGGTTCGCGGCACGGCCGGGGGCCCGGCGCACGCTCGACCTTCCGGCCGAGCTGGTGCCCGTGGCGGGACGGTCGCGCACCGTCGTCCTCTCCGTGGAGGGAGCCAGGGCGCTGCCGCGGTCCTGGTCGGTGCAGGTGGTGCCCGGGAGCCCCGAGCAGCCGCAGGGTGCGGCCCTCGCGACGCCGGTGCCCGACGGCCTGCCGGACGTTCCCGGGCTGGTGCCCGCAGGGGCATGGCTGGTGCCGCGCGACGGGCACCGGCACGAGCTGCCGGTCGCACCGTCCCCCGACGACGACCCGTGGACCTGGGGCTGGGTGGTCCTCGGCACCGACGGTCCTCCGACGACGCCGGCCACCCTCACGCGTGGTGAGCAGCTGCGACGTGTCCCGCACCTGCAGGACACGGCCCGTCTCGCCGAGACGCTCCTGCGGCAGGTCAGGGTGGACCGGGCCGCCACCGGCGACGGGCCCACCCAGCTGTCGGCCAGCGTGCCGCCCGCCCCCGGGCAGCCGCCGCTGCAGATCGTCGCGTGGCGCCCCAGCGCACCCTGACCAGCCGTCACCCCCTCCTGGCCAAGGACCCGCCCCCCCCCCGTCCTCCACCGACTACCCGGCAGAAATCGTTCCTCCCGCTGGAAGCATCCGCCGGGAGGAACGATTCCTGCCGGGTAGTGGGGCCGAGGACGTGGGGCCGGGCTCCACCCGGCGAGCACCTCGATCGAGCTGGTCGTCGAGGGCTACGACGACCGCTTCGAGGTCGAGCTGCACTCCTACGCCGTCGGGGGCTGGGCACCGCACCTGAGACACTCGGGGGGTGAGCCAGCAGCCCCTCCCCGACGAGACCACGCCCGCCGAGGCACCGCAGACCTTCTACGAGCGGGTCGGCGGCCACGGCACCTTCGTCCGCCTCGTCCACGCGTTCTACGTGGGCGTCGCCGACGACGCCCCGCTGCGCGACCTCTACCCGGAGGAGGACCTCGGTCCGGCCGAGGAACGGCTGCGGGGCTTCCTGGAGCAGTACTTCGGCGGCCCGACCACCTACTCCCAGCAGCGCGGCCACCCGCGCCTGCGGATGCGGCACGTCCCCTACAAGGTCACCCCGGCCCAGCGCGACAGGTGGCTTCAGCACATGAACGCCGCGATCGACACGATCACCGACCGGCTCAGCCCGATGGACGAGCACCAGATGCGCGCCTACATGGCCAACGCGGCCCACTCGATGGTGAACAGTCTGGAGGACTGAGCCGCACGGCATACCCTGGTCGGTCGTGACCACCCTCCCCTCCCGCACGACGCACGCCCCCGAGCCGCACTCCGCCCCGTGGTGGCGGCATGCCGTGATCTACCAGGTCTACCCGCGCAGCTTCGCCGACGGCGACGGCGACGGCGTGGGCGACCTGCCGGGCGTCACCTCGCGCCTGGAGTACCTCGCCGGGCTCGGGGTGGACGCCGTCTGGCTCAGCCCCTTCTACGTCTCCCCCATGCTCGACGCGGGATATGACGTGGCCGACTACCGCGACGTCGACCCCCTCTTCGGGTCGCTGGGGGACGCGGACGCGCTGATCGCGCGTGCCCACGAGCTGGGGATCCGGGTGCTGATCGACCTGGTGCCCAACCACACCAGCGACCGCCACGTCTGGTTCCAGGAGGCGCTGGCGGCCGACGCGGGCTCCCCGGAACGCGACCGCTATCTCTTCCGGGACGGCGTCGGCCCTGACGGGGCGCTGCCGCCCAACAACTGGCAGTCCGTGTTCGGCGGGATCGCCTGGACGCGGGTGCCGGAGGCCGACGGGACGCCCGGCCAGTGGTACCTCCACCTCTTCGACGACTCCCAGCCCGACCTCAACTGGCGCAACGCCGAGGTGGCGGAGGAGATGGAGTCGGTGCTGCGCTTCTGGCTGGACCGCGGCGTGGACGGCTTCCGCGTGGACGTCGCGCACTCGCTGGTCAAGGACGAGGAGCTGCCCGACTGGGAGGAGCGGGCCGTGATGGCCGGGGCGGCCGACCCGGAGGCCGCGCACGCCAACCTGGGCCCGATGTGGGACCAGGAGGGTGTGCACGAGATCTACCGCCGGTGGCGCGAGGTCCTGGACAGCTACAACCCGACGGGGGACCCCGCGCAGGACCGGATCCTGTGCGCCGAGGCCTGGCTGCCGAGCCAGCACCGGACGATGCGCTTCGTGCGGCCCGACGAGATGCACCAGGCGTTCAACTTCCACTTCCTCGACACCCCGTGGCGGGCGGCGGACCTGCGCAAGGTGGTCGACGCGTCGTTGGCGGCGGCCGACGAGGTGGGTGCGCCGACGACGTGGGTGCTGTCCAACCACGACGTCGTGCGTCATGCCTCGCGGCTGGGTCTTCCCCCGCACACGCACCGCCCCAACGGGATCGGCGTCGACAGCGTCCAGCCCGACACGGTGCTCGGACTGCGTCGCGCGCGGGCCGCGACCGCGCTGATGCTCGCGCTGCCCGGCTCTGCCTACCTCTACAACGGCGAGGAGCTCGGCCTGCCGGACCACACCGCGATGCCGGACGCGGTCCGCCAGGACCCGGCGTTCCACCGTACCGACGGCGAGGAGCTCGGCCGGGACGGCTGCCGGGTCCCGATGCCCTGGGTGGCAGGTGCCCCGTCCTACGGGTTCGGGTCGGCACAGGAGAGCTGGCTTCCGCAGCCGCTGGCCTACGGGCCGCTCGCCGTCGACCGCCAGGAGGGTGTCGACGGGTCGACGCTGGAGACCTACCGCCGCCTGCTGCAGCTGCGCCGCGAGCACGACCTCGGCGTCGGCGGGCTGGAGTGGCTGCCCGGTTTCGGTCCCGACGTCCTCGCGTTCCGCAACGCCCGCCTGGACGGGCGGCCGGTCGCCGTGCTGGCCAACCTGGGGACGGAGCCGGTCGCCCTGCCGGAGGGCATGGAGGTGCTCGTCGCGAGCGGGCGTCTGGAGGCCGGTCGGGTGCCGCAGGACTGCACGGTCTGGCTCGGCTGACGGGCAGAGCTCCTCAGTCCGTCGAGGGCGCCTCGCGCGTCACCTCGACCTCGCGGATCCGCATACCCTCCATGGCCACGACCCGCAGCCGAACGCCCCCCACCTGCACCTCGTCGCCCTCGCGCGCGACGCTGCCCAGCTGCTGGAGGATCAGGCCGGCCACCGTCTCGTAGCCGCCGCGCGGCAGCGTGAGCTCGAGCGCGTCCTCGAGCTCCTCGACGATCAGACCGCCGGCCACGCGGACGGTGCCGCCCTCGTGGACCAGGGAGTCCTCGGGATCGGGGTCGGTGTCGTACTCGTCGTAGATCTCCCCGACCACCTCCTCCACGAGGTCCTCGATCGTGACGATGCCCTCGGTGCCGCCGTGCTCGTCGACGACGAGGGCGAGGTGCTGCTGCGTGTCGCGCAGCAGCTTGAGGGTCGGCAGGACCGCCTTGGTGACCGGGAGCGCGGTGATCGTGCGGACCCGGTCGCCGACGCGCACCCCGGCTCTCAGGGCGTCGTCGATCGTGAGCAGGTCGCGCACGTGCACGAAGCCCAGCACGTCGTCGACGGACTCGCCGATCACCGGGTAGCGGCTGTGCGACGAGCTGGCGAGGAACTCCTCGATCTCCTCCACGGTCTGCGTGGCGCGCAGGAACTCGACGTCGGGCCGGGGGCGGAGCACGTCGCCGAGGGTGCGCTCGGCAGCCCGGAAGACGTCGGCGAGGATCTCGCGGCTGTAGGGGCGCAGGTCGCGGTTGTCCGCGACGACGCGGCGCAGCTCCTCGATGCTCATCTCCTCGTTGGTGGCGTCGGGGTCGCCGCCGAGGATCCGGACGACCACGTTCGTCGACGCCGACAGCAGCCAGATGACCGGGCGGAGGGCCTTCGCGAAGAGCCCGAGCGGCGGAGCCAGCGCCCGCGTGAACTGGGTCGAGCGCTGCATGGCGAGCCGCTTGGGCACCAGCTCGCCGAGGACGAGCGAGAGGTAGGCGATGACGAGGGTCATGAGCACCAGCGAGAGGGGGTCGGCCACCCCCTCGCCGAGGCCGGCCGACTGCAGCGACCTCGAGACGTAGGGCGCGATCGTCGCGCCGCCGAACGCGGAGGAGAAGAACCCGGCGACCGTCACGCCGACCTGGACCGCGGAGAGGAAGGTGTTGGGGTCGCGGACGAGGCGCGCGATCCGCGGACCGCTGCCGCCGGCGCGCTCGATGTCGTCGACCTGGCTCGGCCGCAGCGACACGATCGCCATCTCGGTGGCGGCGAAGACACCCCCGACGAGCACGAAGATCAGGACGAGGGCGATGTTGGTCAGCAGGGCGGTGTCCACCCCTGCAGGGTATGGCGTGGCGCCGGTCAGGCGGTCGGGCCCGCCTTCTCCTCGGTCGGGGGGTGCGCTGCGGACTCGGCGGGGTCGGCGGCGAGCGCGTCGAGCTCGCGGGGCAGGGTGCGCATCCCGACGAGCGGCGAGAGCACCACGGGCAGGGCGGCGAGGAGGGCGAGGGAGGAGAAGATCCACATCGTCGGCACGACGCCAAGCTCCCGGCCCAGGAGGCCGCCGAGAAAGGCACCGACCGGCATGGGGCCCCACACCAGGAAGCGGATCGAGGCGTTCATCCGGCCCAGCAGCTGCCTGGGGCAGAGCCGCTGGCGGAAGCTGACCTGGGCGATGTTGTAGACGACGACGGCCCAGGAGATGAGGAACCCTCCGACGAGCAGGGTGGGCGCCGGGGGCAGGACGCTGGCCAGCGGGGTGGTGAGCATCGCCGCCCCGCTGATGACGGCGGCGAGGGGGATCGCCCGGCCCTCACCGACGAGCCGGCCGAAGCGCTCCGAGCTGACCGCCCCGAGGAGTCCGCCGACCGCGCTGACCGACAGCACGAGGCCGAGGGTGGTCTCCGACAGACCAAGGGTCCGGATGGCGTAGAGCACGAAGAGCGCAAAGACGGCCGAGGAGGTGAGGTTGGACAGGCCGGTGCACGCGACGATGCGGCGCAGCAGCGGGTGACCGAGCACGAACGCCATACCCTCCTTGACCTCCTCGACCAGCGGCCGTCGGGCGGCGGGGTCGGGGGCGTCCTCGCGATGGCGGATGCGGCTGACGAAGAGCGAGGACAGCGCCATGCAGACCGCGGTGGCGGCGATGGTCAGCGGCGAGCCGACCAGCCGGACCAGGGCCGCCGCAGCGGCCGGACCGACGACCCCGGCGGTCTGCTGGCTGGCCTGCAGCTTGCCGTTGCCCTCGCTGATCTGGTCGCCGGGAACGATCTCGGGCAGGTAGGACTGGTTGGCGACGTCGAAGAAGACGGCGATGCAGCCGACCGCGAACGCGACGACGTAGAGCTGCCACATCGTCAGCGCCTCGAGCAGCCAGGCCAGGGGCACGGTGATGAGGATCGCGGCGCGGAGGAGGTCGCCGAGGACCAGGACCACCTTCTTGCGCCACCGGTCGACCCAGGCACCGGCGGGCAGGGAGATGAGGAGGAAGGCGAGCGACTGCAGGGTGGCGAGCAGACCCATCTCGAAGGCGTCCGCCCCGAGCAGCTGCACGGCCATGAGCGGCATCGCGAACCCGACGAACTGCGCGCCGAAGACCGACACCGTGTCGCCCATCCACAGCTGCCGGAAGTCGTGGTGGTGCCAGAGGCTGCGCCGCGCAGCGGTCGGGGTGGTCACGGGACGATCGTGCGTCAGTGATTTGGTCTTGTCAATCACTGACCAGACGTGTCGTGCTGCCGGGCCGGACGCGCCGTGCTGTCCGGACCCGACGCCCTACTGGTCCGGGGCCGCGGCGTGCCTGGAGGTGTCGGGGTGAAGGGCGACGAAGAGGGACCATGGCTCCGCGGCGAGGTCCCGCGGTCGGTCGTGAAACTCGTGAAGGAGTTCCTGCAACCGTGTCTCAAGCTCCTCCACGTCCCCCGGCGGCAGACGCAGCCCGAGGCGGGTCATTTTCCGGTCGACCTTCGGCACCGCCCGCACCTCGGCGAGGAAAGCCTCGATCATGGCGTCTCCTGTCACCGGAGTGCGTGTGTACCACGACTTGCCCGTGGCTCTGTAGGGGATCTCGCGGGCCCCGCGCCGCCCGCGACGGGTCTCGGTGGCCTCGAGGTAGCCGGTGTCCACCAGCGTGCGCACGTGGTGGAGCACGGTCGCAGGGTTGCGTCCGAGCGCATCGGCGATCTCGCGGTTGGTCAGCGCCTCGTCGATGCACAGCCTCAGGATCCGCAGCCGCAGACCCGAGGCGAGCGCGCGGGCCTCAGCGTCCGTCGCCTCATGCGCCTCATGCGCCTCGAACTCCGCGCCCTCGCGCGGCGCAGGAGCAGAGTTGGGCTCGGGCGGCATGCCCCAGTGTTGCAGGGTGGTCGCCCGCCCGTCCGACTCGCACCCGATCTCGGGATCCGGGGGCGGTGGCAGTACGACGGCACGCCGGGCCGGCCACCCGACGCGTCCGGCGCCGGTCAGCGGGAGAGGACGTGGCCGGTCGGGAAGGTGACGCGCGTCCAGACGCCGCTGCGGTGGACCGTGGCGACGCGGCCGTCGCCGGGCCGTGCGAACCCCAGCACCCTGGCGGCGAGGCCGGCGCCGGCGGTCGCGCCGCCCTGGACCTCGCGCGCCCAGACGCGGGCGCGCAGCATCGCCACCGCTGCGGCACCCGAGCCCGTGGGGGCGCCCTGGGCCACCTCGGCGATCCCCTCCTCCGCGGCGGCGAGCAAGGCCTCCGTGCTCACCTCGCCCTCCGGCTCCCAGCTGCCCCGGGGCGGGCTGACGCTCGCCCACTGGGGGACGACCTGCGTGGGCGGCACCGACAGCGTCGCCCCGGCGTCTCCGGTCGCCCCCCGCCGGGCGAAGCGGTCGGCCAACGCCGTGAGCGGCACCGTGACGTCCAGCCGGTGATCGTCGGCGAGGGCCATCGTGCGCAGGCCCAGGACCAGCCCCGACCTCATCAGCCCCTGACCCGGCACCACACAGACCCACCCGGCCAGCACCGGCCCGACGGCCTGCAGACGGATCGCGCCGTCGGCGTCGAGGGTCCGCGACCGAGCCACGTAGGTGGCGAGGTCGGCGACGCCCTCCCCGTCCGCGAAGGTCAAGGTCAGGGTCGAGGTGTCGTTCACCCGCGGCCCCCCGGGCGCCGATCGCTGCGGAGTCGCGGAGAAGGACCCATAAATCGTTGCAGCGCAGCATGTTCCACCTCGCCGAGCCGGCGTGGCGTCTTGCCCTCGAGGTCGTAGGCGACGAGGGTCACCCGGCCCCGCGCGTAGACGGTCCGGTCCCCCGCGGGCCCGCCCACGGCACACCCCAGCTCGAAGCTCGCGGCCCCGACGTCGCAGCACCACACCGCGACCCGCGCCGGTGCGTAGGAGAACTCCATCGGAACGAGGTAGTCGACGGCCTGCGAGACCACGAGCATCCCCTCGTCGATGAGGTCGCGTTCCTGCCCGAACCAGTCCTTGAAGGCGTAGACCCGCGCCTCCTCGAAGTAGCGCAGGTACTGCACGTTGTTGACGTGGGCGTAGGCGTCCAGGTCCGACCAGCGGACGGTGATCGGGTAGACGATGGCCGCGGCGGGCACGTCGGGCAGGGGGTCGTCGCTCATCCCGCCATTGTGTCCCGCTGCCCCGGGGCCTAGTCGACCACCCGCAACCGGCGCCAGGCCTCCCGGACGTGGACCTCGACCAGGGCCTCGGCGACCGGAGCGTCGCGCGCGAGGACCGCCGCGTGGATGGCCTCGTGCTCGCGCATCAGGTCCACGGCCAGCTCGTCGTACTCCTCGTGGCTCAGCCGTGCCATCCCGCGAAGGATCGGGGGGCGCACCGACTCACGGATGGCAATGGTCGTGTCGGTGGACAACCGGTTGCCCGACGACTGCGCGATGGCCACGTGGAAGGCGGCGTCGGCGTCGTTGAACTCCTCGCGCGTGGTGGCATCGCGCATCGCCTGCAGCTGCTCCCCGACGCGCACCAGGTCCTCGTCGGTGGCGCGTGCGCACGCCAGCCGGACACTGAGCCGCTCGAGAGCGACCCGCACCTCGACCACGTCGTCGAGCGGGAAGTTGGCCAGGGCGACGTGCAGCCGCAGCAGTCTCGCCAGAGCACCTGCCGGCACGGCGGTGACCTGCGTGCCACCAGCCCGCCCGGCACCCACCGAGGAGTGCAGGACACCCTGGGCCTGCAGGCTGCGCACGCCCTCGCGGACGGCGGGACGGCTCACGCCGAGCATGCCGGCCAGCTCACGCTCCGAGGGCAGGAAGTCGCCGACGCCGAGCTGCCCGAGAAGCACCCGTTCCTCCACCCAGGCCACCACGATCTCGTAGGCGCGAGGGGGACTGACCTCACCCATCCGGACCTCCTGCTGCCTGCGTTCGCCGGTCGGCGATCCCTTGACGTGTCGCAGACTCTAGCCCTAGGCTCGACGGCAATGGTCCGACCATTCGGTGGGCCCCGGCGGACCGCGCGACGATGCGCAGGGAGGAGGGCGAGGGTGAGCCCGAGCCCCACGGTGGCGATCTTCGCCACGTGCTTCAACGACACGATGTGGCCAGAGGCTCCCCGCGCCGTGGTCACCCTGCTCGAGCGGCTGGGGTGCCGGGTCGTCTTCCCGCGTGAGCAGACCTGCTGCGGGCAGATGTTCACCAACACGGGGTATGCCGACGAGGCCACCCCGCTCGTCCGCAAGTTCGTCGACGTCTTCGGCGGGTACGACCACGTCGTCGCCCCCTCCGGGTCGTGCGTCGGGTCGGTCCGCGAGCAGCACGCGATGCTGGCCCGACGGGCCGGGGACACCGGCCTGGCGCACGCGGCCGAGGAGACCGCCGGCCACGTCTACGAGCTGTCGGAGTTCCTCGTGGACGTCCTCGGCGTGACCGACGTGGGGGCCTACTACCCCCACCGCGTCACCTACCACCCCACCTGCCACTCGCTGCGCATGCTCCACGTCGGCGACAAGCCGCTGCAGCTGCTGCGCGCCGTGCGCGGCATCGACCTCGTCGACCTCCCGTCCGCCACGGAGTGCTGCGGCTTCGGCGGCACCTTCGCGGTCAAGAACGCCGACACGTCCATCGCGATGGGTGCGGACAAGGCCCGCCACGTGCGGGAGACCGGCGCCGAGGTGGTCGTCGCGGGGGACAACTCCTGCCTGGCCCACATCGGCGGCATCCTCGACCGGCAGCGGTCGGGCGTGCGCACGGTGCACCTCGCCCAGATCCTGGCCTCGACCGAGGGAGACCCGGCATGACCCCGCCCCAGCCCGAGACGCTGCCGACGGGCGACGTCGGCGCCGGCCCCACGTCATACCCCGACGGGACCCAGGAGGACCACCGCGGCCCTCTGCAGGTCACCTCCCCGATCTTTGTCGGTATGCCGTCCTTCCAGTCCGCGGCCCGTGTCGCCCTGACCAACACCCAGCAGCGGCGCAACCTCGCGCACGCGACCGCCACCATCCGCGCCAAGCGGGCGTCCGTGGTCGCGGAGGTCGACGCCTGGGAGGAGCTGCGCGTCGCCGGCGCGGAGGCCAAGGACGAGGCGCTGCACCACCTCCCGGAGTACCTCGAGGAGCTGGAGACGAACCTGACGGCGCGCGGGGCCGTGGTCCACTGGGCCCGGGACGCCGAGGAGGCCAACCGCATCGTCGTGGAGCTGGTGCGCGCCAAGGGCACCGACGAGGTCGTCAAGGTCAAGTCGATGGCCACCCAGGAGATCGAGCTCAACGAGGCCCTCGAGGCTGCGGGCATCCACGCCTGGGAGACCGACCTCGCCGAGCTCATCGTGCAGCTCGGGCACGACCGCCCCAGCCACATCCTGGTGCCCGCCATCCACCGCAACCGCTCCGAGATCCGCGAGATCTTCATGCGCGAGATGGGGTCCGTGGGCCGGCCCGCCCCGGAGGACCTCTCCGACGAGCCCGCGAAGCTCGCGGAGGCGGCGCGCCTGCACCTGCGCGAGAAGTTCCTGCGCGCCAAGGTCGCGGTGTCCGGCGCGAACTTCGCGATCGCCGACACCGGCACGCTCGTCGTGGTCGAGTCCGAGGGCAACGGCCGCATGTGCCTCACACTCCCCGAGACGCTCATCTCGGTCGTCGGCGTGGAGAAGGTGCTGCCGACCTTCGCCGACCTCGGCACCATGCTGCAGCTGCTGCCGCGGTCCAGCACCGGGGAGCGGATGAACCCCTACACCTCGATGTGGAGCGGCATCCACGAGGGCGACGGACCGCAAGAGGTGCACGTGGTCCTCATCGACAACGGACGCAGCCGGGTCCTGGCCGACGACGTCGGCCGCGACGCCCTGCGCTGCATCCGCTGCTCCGCCTGCCTCAACGTCTGCCCGGTCTACGAGCGGGCCGGCGGGCACGCCTACGGCTCGGTGTACCCCGGGCCGATCGGTGCCGTCCTCAACCCGCAGCTGCGGGGCACCGGGTCCACGGTGGACAAGTCGCTGCCCTACGCGTCCTCGCTCTGCGGGGCGTGCTTCGAGGCCTGCCCCGTCCGGATCGACATCCCGGCGCTGCTGGTGCACCTGCGCACCCAGGTCGTGGAGGAGTCGTCCGGCCGGTCGGTCGAGGCCCTCGGCATGAGGGCCACCGCGTGGACCTTCGCCGACCACCGTCGGCTCGAGGCCGCGCAGAGGGCGGCCGGCCTGGGCGGGCGCCTGCTCGGCGACCGCACGATCCGCAGCATCCCCGGCCTGGGCGCCTGGACGCAGGCACGCGACGTGCCGACGCCGCCCAGGGAGACGTTCCGGCAGTGGTGGGCCAAGACCCACGGCGACAGCCACGAGGAGGACGGCGCATGAGTGCCCGCGAGGAGATCCTGGGCCACCTGCGAGAGGCCACGCAGGACATCAGCACCCCCAAGGGGCACCGAGGCCCGGTGCCGATCATCCAGGTCGACTCCCCCGGCACCGAGGAGACGCTCGAGCTGTTCGCCGAGAACGTCGCCGACTACCGCGCGACCGTCGTGCGCTGCGCACCGGGTGCCGTGGGCGGCGCCGTCGCCGAGGCTCTGGCCCGGGCCGGCGCCCGGACGGTGGTCGTTCCCCACGGGCTGGAGGCGGGCTGGGTCTCCCCCGCCCACGATGCGGGCGTGGAGCTGCGCAGCGACGAGCACCTGGACGTCTACGCCCTCGACGCCGTCGACGCCGTCGTGACCGCCTCCCGGGTCGGCATCGCGACGACCGGCACGATCGTGCTCGACCACGCCGAGGACCAGGGCCGTCGGGCGCTGTCCCTCGTTCCCGACCAGCACGTCTGCGTGATCCGCGCCGACCAGGTCGTCCACGACGTCCCCGCCGCCGTCGCGCTGGTCGACCCGCTGCGGCCGCTCACCTGGATCAGCGGCCCCAGCGCGACCAGCGACATCGAGCTCGACCGCGTCGAGGGCGTCCACGGACCGCGCACCCTGGACGTGATCATCGTCGAGGGATGAGCGGGCGCCGCTGCTCCGACCGGGTGCACGGCGACGGCATACCCGACGCACTAGGCTCCACCGCGTGACCGACGCGCCCCTGACCGACCCGATCGACGACCTGCTCGACGTGCTCGACCTGACCTACGAGGGTCCCACCACGATCCAGGTGGCCTCACCCACGGAGGCGACGGGCGACCTGGGCGAGTCGCCCGGCGAGGTGTTCACGGGTCGGAGCCAGCCGCAGCCCCACGGTCGCGTCTTCGGGGGTCAGGTGCTCGCCCAGTGCGTCGTCGCGGCCGGCCGCACCGTGAACAGCACGGACGACGGCGACCATGCTCTCTCGACACCCCGCCACATCCACTCCCTGCACGGCTACTTCCTGCGGCCCGGCGACGCGAGCAAGCCGATCCAGTTCGTCGTGGAGGCCATGCGCGACGGCCGCAGCTTCTCCGCACGGCGCGTCCACGCGACGCAGGAGGGCCGCATCCTGCTCTCGCTCATCACCTCCTTCCAGGATGACTCCGACGGACTGGACCACCACCTGGCCATGCCGACGGTGCCGGGTCCGGAGGAGCTGCGCTCGGACCGCGACATCCTGTCCCGGATCGACCACCCCGTCGCGCGGCACTCGGCGCGCAGCCGCGCGGTGGACCTCCGGCACGTCGAGCCGCTGCTGCTCGCGCCGGCCGAGCCCGGCCCCTCCGAGCAGTCGGTCTGGCTGCGGGTCGAGCGCGAGCTGCCCGACGACGACCTGCTGCACGCGGCGATCCTGGCCTACGCCTCCGACTACGTCCTGCTCGAGCCGGTCCTGCGCCGCCACGGCATCGGCTGGGGAGACCCTCGGCTGCGCCCGGCCAGCCTCGACCACGCGATGTGGTTCCACCGCCCGGCCCGCCTCGACGACTGGGTGCTCTACACCCAGTCCTCCCCGTCCGCCCAGTCGGGGCGTGGGCTGGGCCTCGGTCACATGTTTGCCGCGGACGGCACGCTGCTGGCGACCGTGGGCCAGGAGGGCATGGTCCGGCTGAAAAGCTGAGGCTTCCGCCCGGCACCACCTCCGTCGTAGATCGCCCCCCCCCCCCCCCCCCCCCCAAGGGGGGACGTTCTCGGTTTTGCCCAA
>NZ_JBJFZS010000008.1:0-51478 GCF_045032595.1 Ornithinimicrobium jinqii | reverse complement strand
GTTTTCTTTTGAAAAGTTGGGGCTTCCTCCCTCCACCCCCCTCTTTGGGGCTCCCCCCCCCCCCCCCCCCCCCCGCCAAGGGGGGACCGTCCGCGGCTCTACATAACGAAATGGTCACGTCTTCCTCGTTGGAGGAACCGGACCCTTCTCACGCCTGGGCCGGCGACACATACTGCCAAGGTCGCCTCCGGCGTGCCCCATGGTGGGCCGTGGCGAGGGCGACACCTAACCATCGAACGAAGGACACCCAACGTGCGCAACACACCTGGACGTCGGAGGACGCGGCTCATCGCTCTCGCCGGCGCAGGTGCTGTCCTTGCACCCCTGACGATCGGGGTGCCCTCCTGGGCGACCCCCGAGCTGTCGGTGGCCGAGGACGGTTCCTACATCGTCATGCTGAAGCAAGACTCCCTGGCTGCCTACGACGGCGGCATCAAGGGGATCCCGGCGACGAAGCCGGCCGAGGGCGAGAAGCTCGACAGTGCCAGCACCGCTGCCCGCAGCTACGTCGACCTCCTGCGCTCGGAGCAGAACGAGGTGCTGGCCAGCGTCGGTCTTGACGCCGGGGCCAAGGCCTATGACTACACCGCCGTGTTCAACGGCTTCGCGGTCGACCTGACCGCGCAGCAGGTCGGGCAGTTGCGCAAGAACCCTGACGTGGCCTACGTCTGGGAGGACGAGATCCGCACCGCGGACACCGTCTCCACCCCTGACTACCTCGGCCTTCGCGGCGAGGGTGGCGTGTGGGACACCGAGTTCGGCGGGGACGCCGAGGCCGGCAAGGGCGTCGTCGTCGGTGTCATCGACACCGGCATCTGGCCCGAGAACCCCAGCTTCGCGGACCTGCCCGGCAACCCGGCCCCCCCGGCGAGCTGGAACGGCGTGTGCATCACCGGGGACGACCCCGCCGCAGACGGCAACATCACCTGCAACAGCAAGCTCATCGGTGCCCGCTACTACCCGGAGGGCAACGACACCTCGTTCGACTTCCAGTCCCCGCGCGACACCAACAGCCACGGCAGTCACACCGCCGGCACCGCCGCCGGCAACAACGGTGTCGAGGTGGCTGTCTTCGGCACCGAGATGGGCAGCGGCTCGGGCATGGCGCCGGCCGCCCAGATCGCCGCCTACAAGGCCCTGTGGCAGACCGCCGACGGCAACGGCAGCGGCTCCACCGCCGGCCTGCTGGCCGCGATCAACGACTCGGTGTCGGACGGCGTCGACGTCATCAACTACTCGGTGTCCGGTTCCTCGCAGTACGTCGTGGACCCCATCGAGCTGGCGTTCTTCGACGCGGCCGACGCCGGCGTCTTCGTCGCCGCGTCGGCGGGCAACTCCGGTGACACCGTGGGTGCCGGCTCGGTCGCCCACAACTCCCCGTGGGTCATGACGGTCGCGGCCTCCACCCACGACCGCAACGTGAGCAAGTACGTCGAGCTCGGCGGTGGTGACACCGTCGACCGGATCGCGGGCGCCAACCGCTACGAGACAGCTGTCGAGCTCGCGATGTCCTACCCGGAGGGTGTCGACACCGTCTACATCGCCACGGGTGACCAGTTCGCGGACGCGCTGGCCGGCTCGGCCCCCGCCGCCAAGGGCCTGGTCCCGACCGGTTCCCGCGCGGGCGTGGAGGAGGCCACCGTCGCCCCCGACGGTTCGCCTGCCCCGGTCCTGCTCACCAAGACCGGCTCGCTGCCGAGTGTCACCGCCGCGGCCCTGACCGAGCTCGGGGTCAGCAACATCATCATCCTCGGCGGCGAGGTCGCCGTCTCCACAGCCGTCGAGAACCAGCTGGAGAGCTACGGCGACGTCACCCGCATCGCGGGCGCCAACCGCTACGAGACCGCGGCCATGCTGGCCTCGATGTTCGGTGAGACCGAGCGCGTCTACGTCGCTGCCGGCGAGGACAACGCCTTCCCCGACGCCCTGTCCGGCTCCGCGCTGGCCGGTGCCGAAGGTGTTCCCGTCCTGCTGGTGAAGTCCGGCTCCGTCCCCAGCGCGGTGCACGCCGCCCTGGACGCCCTGGGACGGCCGGCAGTCACCGTCCTCGGCGGCACCAGCGCCGTGACCGACGCCGTCGCGATCGAGCTCGGCGCCGACGAGCGCCTCGGCGGTGCCAACCGGTACGAGACCTCCGCGTCCGTCGCTGCGGCCTTCGGCTACTCCGCCGCGGACCCGGCCTCGCACGCCTACGTCGCGACCGGTGAGAACTACCCCGACGCCCTGGCGGCCTCGGCCCTCGCGGGCTCCGAGGGTGTCCCGGTCGTCCTGTCCAAGACTGCGTCGGTCCCGAACGTCACGGTGGACGCCCTGCACGAGCTGGGTCTGGGCTGGGTCCACCTGGTCGGTGGTTACACCGCCCTGTCGCAGGCCGTCGAGACCCGGCTCGAGGCCGAGTTCTTCACCGATGCTCTGCGTTTCCAGGGAGTCGGTGTCGGCGAGGCCGTCGGCCCCGCCCCGCTGGTGGACTCGGAGGACTTCCCGGCAGAGGGCCGTACGGCGGCCGACGCCATGCTGTGCCTCCCGGGCTCGCTCGACGAGGACGCTATCGACGGCGAGATCGTCATCTGCACCCGCGGCACCAACGCCCGCGTGGAGAAGAGCGAGGTCGTCGCCAGCGCCGGTGGCATCGGCATGATCCTGGCCAACACCACCGACGCGGAGTCGCTGAACGCAGACTTCCACGTGATCCCCACCATCCACGTCAACGGCACCGATGGCGCGGAGATCAAGGCCTACGAGGAGTCCGACCCGAACCCGACGGCGTTCATCTCTGCCACCGGTGACGGTGGAGTCGAGCTGGTCGTCCCCGAGATGGCCGGGTTCAGCTCCTACGGCCCGGCGATCGCCGGTGGTGGTGACCTCCTCAAGCCGGACATCACCGCTCCGGGCGTCGACGTGATCGCGGCGGTCTCCGGCACGACCGGGACCGACTTCAACGCGATGTCCGGCACCTCGATGTCGGCCCCGCACGTCGCGGGCCTCGCGGCCCTGATGATGTCGAAGAACACCGACTGGAGCCCGATGGCCGTCAAGTCGGCCATGATGACCACCGCCGACCCGTTCAACAGCGAGGGTGAGCCGATCCACTACGGTGGCGCCCCGGCCAGCCCGCTGCACTACGGTTCCGGCGAGGTGGAGCCCGCCGCGTCCTACGGCACGCCGCTGGTCTACGAGTCGGACTGGCTGGACTGGTACGGCTACACCTGCGCCATCGGCCAGCTGCAGCTCCTCGGCGGCGGGCAGGGCGTCTGTGACCAGGTGAACGGGCTCTTGGGCGGCATCCCCGACCCGAGCGACCTCAACTACCCGAGCATCGCGGTCGCCGACCTGGGTGGCACGCAGACCGTCACCCGCACGGTCACCGCGACCGGTGAGGGTGGCACGTTCACCTCGCAGGTGGAGGCTCCCGAGGGCATGACGGTCGAGGTCTCCCCCGCGACCGTCACCGTCCCGGCCGGTGGCGAGGCGACCTTCGAGGTCACCATCACCAACCAGAGCGGCGCGCTCGGTGAGTGGTCCTTCGGCTCGCTCACCTGGACCGGTCCGGGCTCGGACGTCCGCAGCCCCATCGCGGTCAAGCCGGTCGCCATCGGCGCTCCCGGCGAGATCGTCGTCAGCGGCGTCGAGGGCAGCCAGACCTTCGAGGTCGTGCCCGGTGGCGCCGGGACCCTGACCTCGGTGGTCCACGGCCTGACGCAGGCCGACACCCAGGAGGTCAGCGTGACCTCGGACGGCCCTGCCGGTGGTGCGAGCATCGCTGACCTCGTCCTTCCGGTCACGGTTCCCGAGGGCGCCGCAGCGATCCGGGTCGAGGTCTGGCAGGACGAGTGGGACCCCACCGTGGACCTGGACCTGGACCTGTACCTGGCGACCTCCACCGGCACGATCATCGCGCAGAGTGCGGCCGGCGGGTCGGACGAGGCGGTCACCGTGACCGCCCCGGCCCCGGGCGACTACCTCGTCGTGATCGACAACTGGAACGCCGCCGCGGGAGAGGTCGCTACGGGTCCGCTCCACGTGTACCTGCCCGCCGCGGACGAGGGCAACCTCGACGTCACCCCGTCGCCGGTCGTCACCCTCACCGGTGTGCCGGTGGAGCTCACCGCGGCGTGGTCCGGCCTGGAGGCAGCAACCCGCTACCTCGGGGTCATCGGGTACGACTTCGGCTCCGGTGAGGTCGGTCACACCTTGGTCACTGTCACCCCGTGATCGACCGCCCTGACGGGGTCCGCCCCTGACGGTCACCATCACAACGGCAAGGGCCCGTCCCCCGCGAGGGGGGCGGGCCCTTCCGCATGGGTGGCCCGCCGCCTACGGTGGTGCTGAATGCTGTCAGCGCGAGGAAGGGACCGACATGTGGTGGCAGGACCTGCTGTGGGGAGTCTGGAACGGGATCACCGCCTGGGTGGTGCTGGTCGCGCACGTCTTCGGCGCCTGGGACAGGTTCCCGGTCTACGACGTCGAGCGGCTCGGCAACTGGTACGACCTCGGCTTCCTCCTGGGGGCCGGATCGCCGGTCCTCGGCACGCTCGGCGGGAAGAGGGCAGCCCGGTCCCGCAGCTAGGACGGTGAGGGTTGCGACGTCGTGATCGGCAGCGTGCGGTGCGAGGTGATGCACCGGTCGGCGCCGCTGACAGGGTCGGCGAAGCGCACCTCGTGCGCGAGCAGCTGCAGGGGTGCCGAGAAGTCGCCGGGGGCCACGTCCCTCACCCGCGGGTAGAGCGGGTCGCCGAGGATCTCGATGCCGAGGCCGGCGAGGTGTACCCGGAGCTGGTGGGTCTGTCCGGTGGTGGGGGTGAGCCGGTAGCGTCCGACGACGCGGCCCCCGACCTGCTCGGTGCCGAGCAGCTCGACGCGGGTCGCGGCGTTCGGGTTGCCAGGTTCGACGCGCGTCTGCAGCTGGCCGCGGTGCTTGACCAGCCGGTTGCGGACGGTCAGAGGCAGCTGCAGGTCCGCACGCAGTCCGGCCAGCGCGAGGTACGTCTTCGCCAGGCCCCCGTGCTGCACCATCCGCTGGTAGGGCGCCCTCGCGTCCGCCCGGGTGGTGAGGAGCAGCACCCCGCTCGTCAGCCGGTCCAGGCGGTGGACCGGGGCGAGGTCGGGCAGGTCCAGCCGACGGCGCAGCCGGACGAGGACGGTCTGGGCGACGTGCGAGCCGCGCGGCATCGTGGCCAGGAACGGCGGCTTGTCCACGGCCAGCAGCCCGGTGTCGTCGTCGCGCAGCAGGACCGTCGGCTCCCCCGGGACGTCGACCTCCTCAGGAAGGTCCCGATAGAGGTATGCCGTGCCGCCGGGTCGGTAGGGCGTGCCCGGCCCCACCCGGGTCCCGTCGCCGAGGAGGACCTCCCCCGCCCCGACGCGTCGCCATACCCCCTCGGGGTCGCCTGTCCGCTCGAGGAGGAAGTCGACCACGGTGAGGTGTTCCGCGGAACCGTCCTGGGGGTGTTCCGCGGAACCGTCCCCCGTGCTTGCAGGCATGCGGATGCGCGCAGGCCCCAGTCCGTCCCGAGGAGGGAGCGGGGGCTGGGGCCTGCGGCGACGTGCCATCTCGTCGGTCGGGGTCGAGCGGGCTGCCGCGGCGGGCGTCAGTCGCGCGTGAGCTTGCGGTAGGTGACCCGGTGCGGCCGGGCGGCGTCGGCGCCGAGGCGCTCCACCTTGTTCTCCTCGTAGGCACCGAAGTTGCCCTCGAACCAGTGCCACTTCGAGGGGTTCTCGTCATCACCCTCGTACGCGAGCAGGTGGGTGGCCACGCGGTCCAGGAACCACCGGTCGTGGGAGATGACCACGGCGCAGCCGGGGTAGTTGAGCAGCGCGTTCTCCAGCGAGCTCAGGGTCTCGACGTCGAGGTCGTTGGTCGGCTCGTCGAGCAGCAGGAGGTTGCCGCCCTGCTTGAGCGTCAGGGCCAGGTTGAGCCGGTTGCGCTCGCCCCCGGAGAGCACGCCGGCCTTCTTCTGCTGGTCCGGGCCCTTGAAGCCGAACTGGCTGACGTAGGCGCGGGACGGGATCTCGACGTTGCCGACCTGGATGAAGTCGAGCCCGTCGGAGACGACCTCCCAGAGCGACTTCTGGGGGTCCAAGCCCTCACGGGACTGGTCGACGTAGCTGATCTTGACCGTCTCGCCCACCTTGACCGACCCGCTGTCCGCGTCCTCCAGACCGACGATCGTCTTGAAGAGCGTGGTCTTGCCGACCCCGTTGGGGCCGATGACCCCCACGATGCCGTTGCGGGGCAGGGTGAAACTGAGTCCGTCGATGAGGACGCGGTCGCCGAAGCCCTTCTTCAGGTCCGTGACCTCGATGACCTGGCTACCCAGACGGGGGCCCGCGGGGATCTGGATCTCGTCGAAGTCGAGCTTGCGCGTCTTCTCCGCCTCGGCGGCCATCTCCTCGTAGCGGGCCAGGCGGGCCTTGCTCTTCGTCTGCTTGGCCTTGGGGTTGGAGCGCACCCACTCCAGCTCGGACTCCAGCCGCTTGGCCAGCTTGGCGTCCTTCTTGCCGGAGACGGACAGGCGCTCGCGCTTCTTCTCCAGGTAGGTGGAGTAGTTGCCCTCGTAGGGGTACAGCCGGCCGCGGTCGACCTCGGCGATCCACTGGGCGACGTTGTCGAGGAAGTACCGGTCGTGGGTGACGGCGAGCACGGCGCCGGAGTAGGAGGCCAGGTGCTGCTCCAGCCACTGCACGGACTCGGCGTCCAGGTGGTTGGTCGGCTCGTCGAGCAGGAGCAGATCGGGCTTGCTCAGCAGCAACTTGCACAGCGCCACGCGGCGACGCTCTCCACCGGAGAGGATCGTGACGTCTGCGTCCGGCGGGGGGCAGCGCAGGGCGTCCATCGCCTGCTCGAGCTGGGCGTCGAGGTCCCACGCGTCGGCGTGGTCGATCTCCTCCTGCAGCTGGCCCATCTCGGCCATCAGGGCGTCGAAGTCGGCGTCCGGCTCGGCCATCAGCTCGCCGATCTCGTTGAACCGGTCCACCTTGACCTTGATCTCGCCAAGGCCCTCCTCGACGTTGCCGAGGACGGTCTTCTCCTCGTTCAGCGGCGGCTCCTGCAGCAGGATCCCCACCGTGTACCCGGGGCTGAGGCGTGCCTCACCGTTGGAGGGCTGGTCCAGCCCGGCCATGATCTTGAGGATGGTCGACTTGCCCGCGCCGTTGGGACCCACGACACCGATCTTGGCGCCCGGGTAGAAGGACATCGTCACGTCGTCGAGGATCAGCTTGTCGCCGTGCGCCTTGCGGGCGCGCGACATGGTGTAGATAAATTCGGCCATGCCGTCGAGGGTATCCGCCGGACGGTGGGCCTTACGAATCCCGAGGAGGTCCGGTCGGCGGCGCGCGGGCGCACGCCACCGACCTGGACCCCACCACCCCCGGTCGACCACCCCCGGTCGCCGGCGCTCACGCGATGCGCGCCAGCACCTCCTCCGCGGCCTCGTCGTCCACGACGCCGTCCTCGTCGGTGTAGCTCTCCAGGTCGTCCGGGTCTGCGACCGCGTCGGCGGGCAGCTCTCCGTGCTCCGGGTCGTCCTCCCCCGGGTTGTACTCACCGACCCGGTCCAGACCCCAGTCGACGTTGCCCCGGGTGAACGGCGCCGTCCCGAACGAGACGTCGGGACCGATCGACTCCACGTCGAGGGTGGCGTTGGTCCCGCTGCCCTTCTCACTCGTCCACTCGTTGAGCCGGAAGCGGCCGTGCACGATGACGGGGTCGCCCTTCCGGAACGTGCTGAGCGCGTTGGCCCCCATCGGACCCCAGCACAGCAGGTCGAAGTAGGTCGTGCCGGTGGTGATCCACTGGCCGACGGACTTGTCGTAGCGGCGGTTGTTCACCGCCACCGCCATCACGGCGAACGGCTCGCCGGTCTTGGTGCTCAGGCGGCGCTGCGGGTCACGGGTCAGGTTGCCCGTGACCGTCATCTTGCAGTCCATGCTGCTCTCCCATCGTGGTCGTGCCCGTCGGTGACGGGCCGGTAGGACCAGCGTGCGAGCGGCGCACCGGGCGGACAACGGCCGTTGACGGAGCTGTGGACGGCGGGACGGACCGGCAGGGGGATGTGGACGGCGACGGTCCGGACTGAGCCCGAGCACGCGGTCGGGTCAGGAGGCGGCGCGGTCGAGGTGCTGCCGGGTCTTCTCGTGACGATCCAGGACCGCGAGGACGGGTCGGCGGACGTGCTGGAAGGAGACCTCGTCGATAGCCTCGTCGAGAGCGTCCTCCACCTGACGACGGCGACGACGAGCGCCGACTCCGGCCATCACCCGCGCGACCATCGCCAGGAGCAGCCCGGCGAGCAGACCACCGGCGAGGAGCAGCAGCGGGATCGGAACGGGACCCCAGAGCGGGGCGTCGATCGGGAACTGCAGCCAGCCGAGCACCGCCAGGAGGACCAGCCACAGCAGGCCGACGACCGCGGCGACCGCGAGCACCAGCTGCAGGGCGCCGAGCACGGCCCACCACGCGGGTGAGCGGGCGCGCAGCGGGGTCCCGACGACGGCCTGGTCGAGGGCGTCGGACAGGTTGTCGTGGCGGGGGCTGGCCGCCTCGACGAGCGCGTCGGCCCAGCGCGGCGGTAGTCCGGCCCCGGCGTCCTCGGCGACCTGACGGCTGGCGAGCTGGACGTTGGCCCGGGCGGCCGGGGTGGGTGCCGGCAGCGACGACCTGCCCAGGACCGAGCGGACGTCGGAGGGCGCGATGCCGGCCGGGCCCGGCGAGTTGTCCCCCAGGCGCAGCCGCTTGAGCGGGTCGGCGCGCAACGAACCGAGCCAGCGGGTGAAGGGCCACCCGGCGCGGGCGTTGGCCTGGCGGACGTAGTCGCGCTCGACCGCGTCGAGGACGACCGGCACCCCGGAGGCCTGCCTGAGCGCCTGGTGCAGCCGGTGGTCGGCCGTCTCGGTGAACTCCGGCGTCTGCTCGGCCAGCCCCGCACCGACGTGCTCGGCGGAGGTGCGCACGTCCGCGACGAGTCGTGCCTCTGCGGCGTTGTTGGCGCTGACGACGGCACCGATGCGCCGGCGCAGCTCGTCCAGCCCCTGACCGGTGCGGGCAGAGGTGACGATCACCTCGTGGTCGCCGGCACCGTCGGTGTGCACCAACCGCCTCAGGTCCTCGCTGACCCGTTCGACGTCACCCTCGCTGCGGAGACGGTCGGCCTGGTTGAGGACGACGAGCATGACCGTGTCGTGGTGCCGTAGCGGGTGCAGGTAGTCGTCGTGGAGGCGGGCGTCGGCGTACTTCTGCGGGTCCGCGACCCAGACGAAGACGTCGGTGCGCTCCAGGATGCGGTCGGCCTCGACCCGGTGCCGGGTCTCCCTGCTGTCGAAGTCGGGCAGGTCGACGAGGACGAGGCCCTCCAGGGGCACGTTGCCCGGGGTCGGGGTGACCTGGTGACGGTGGTGGACGCCCAACCAGTCGAGCAGCTCCCCCGCACCCTCGTCGCCCCACACGGCGGCGGCCGCCTCGGCCGTCGTCGGGCGGCGCGGACCGATGACGGAGACGTCCTCGCCCACCAGCGCGTTGAACAACGACGACTTGCCCGATCCCGTGGCCCCGGCCAGCGCGACCACGGTGCGTCCGCCCTTGAGGGCCCAGCGCTCCTCCGTCCGCTGGACGACCCCGCGGGCCTTCTCGACGGCGGACGGGTCCAGCTCGTTCCCGCCGACGTCCAGGGCGGAGCGGAGCCGTGCGGCGCGCTCGGTGAGGGGGACCGACGCGGCCGAGCCCCCAGCCCTGCGCCGTCCGATCATCGGGCCGCCTCCACGCTGCTCGCGGCCGCTTCCAGGTCACCGACAGCGCTGTCGCTCACGGACACCTCCTCCAGGACCTGCTCGTAGCGGGCCCTCTCGTCGTCGTAGAGCTTCTGCACCCGCGCGAGCAGGGCCGTGCGGGCCTTGACCGACATGGACCGGACGGCCTGGTCCCCGAAGACGGCCTCCAGCAGCCGCTGCGCCAGCACGGCCGAGCCGCCCGCCACCGCGACCTCGGCACCCGTCGGGATGGCTGCCGTGGCGCTGAAGACGACGATCATCAGGAGCACACCGAGCCCGTTGACCCCGAAGGCCAGGAACCTGGCGGTGGACCGGCGCGCGCCGGCCTCCTCCCGCACCAGTTCCAGGACCTCGCCCTGCCAGTCGCGGATCAGCCGATCCACGCGGTCGGCGAAGTCCGGCGAGGCCTTGCTCAGCTCGGGGTGCTCGGCCATCAGCGGCGGACCACCGGGGGCCTGCTTCCAGGCCCGGGCTGCGGTGCTCGCCGCGACCTGGCCGTGCGAGGTGATGAGGGCGGCAGCACCGGTCTGCAGCGCGTCGCCCAGCGGGTCGGAGGTCACCTCCTTGCCGGTGAAGAACGCGCTGACGCGGTCCCGGAACCGGCCCACCCCTGCCTCGACGGAGCGGAGGAACTCGCCGGTCCCGACCAGCTCCTGCCAGCGGGCGAGCACCTCGCCGCGCAGCAGCGAGCCGTCCTGCACGCCGTCGTCGACCCCGGCGAGCGCCTCGCGGTATGCCGTGCGCGGCGCGGAGAGCAGTGCGTCGCGGGCGGCGGTCTGCTCGCGCCCGGCGGTGACCAGGTGCTCCGACCTGGCGGCCAGGGAGCCCAGAGTGCCGGTGAGCGTGCGACGGATCACCATGGAGCGGGCGCGGGCGTCGCTCGCGAGGGAGTCGAGCCACCCGCTGAGGCGCTGCACGCCCGCCTGCGGGATCCGTCCGTCCTCCAGGTCGACCTCGAGGATCGTGAAGATCGGGGACTTGCCCAGGCCCTGGTCGCGCAGCATGGAGGCCAGGTGCAGGCGGACCTGCTCCAGGGCCTCGGGCGGGACCCTGTTCAGGACGATCGCGACGGAGGTGCCGCGCTCGGCTGCGGTGCGCAGCAGCTCCCACGGGACCGCGTCGCCGTACCTGGCCGCGGTGGTCACGAAGAGCCACAGGTCCGCGGCGGAGAGGAGCTGGGTGGCGAGCGACCGGTTGGACCGGACCACCGAGTCGATGTCGGGGGCGTCCAGCAGCGCGAGTCCGACCGGCAGCGCGTCGGAGGGCACGAGACGCACCGAGGTCGGGTCGTCCTCGGCGCCGTCGCCGGCCACGCGCGCCAGCTCGGGCAGCACGCGCTTGTCGGTGAACCAACGGGTGTCCTCCTCGTGGTGCACGAGGACGGAGGCGCGGGTCGTGGGTCGGATCACGCCCGTGCGCGAGACGTGCGCGCCGACCAGCGAGTTGACCAGGGTGGACTTCCCGGCTCCCGTCGAGCCGCCGACCACCGCGAGGAGCGGCGCCTCCAGGGAGCGCAGGCGCGGAAGGACGTAGTCGTCGAGCTGCTGGACGAGCTCGCGCCGCGCCGTCCGCGACTCCTCCGCACCGTCCAGCTCGAGGGGCAGGCCGAGCGCGTCGGCGCTGCTGCGGAGCCGTTCGACGGCAGCGAGCAGCACGGTGGGGTCCTTGTCGGTCACATGGGCCAGTCTCTCCCGCCGGTGCTCGTGCACCAAAGCGAACCGCCGCTGGGGGTCCCGACCGTCACCGACCGGTCCGGACGGGTCACCGACCCGTCATCGACCGGCGTCGGCGTGCGCCAGCAGCGTGCGCGACTCGGCGAGGAACCGCTCCGCGTAGGGCCCGAACCAGTCCCCGATCTCGGCGAAGCGTTCGACGAAGGCGTCCCGGTCACCGCGCCGGAGCAGGTCGAGAGCCTCCCCGAAGCGGGCGTGGTAGCGCTCGATGAGGGCGACGGAGTCGGACGAGGCGGTGATGATGTCGTAGTAGAGCTCGGCGTTCTGGGCGAAGAGGCGTCCGACCATGATGAGCTCGAGACGGTAGATCGGGGACGACAGCGCGAGCAGCTCGGACAGGTCGTGGTCCTCGTGCGCCAGGTGCCACCCGTAGGCGAAGGTCGAGAAGTGCCGCAGCGCCTGGATCAGGCCCATCAGGGTGTCGTGGTCCGCGGCGTCGATCTCGTGCAGGCGCGCGCCCCACAGCCGCATCTGGTCCAGCAGCCAGCGCGACTTCTCCGGGTCGCGTCCGGGGACGTAGGCGACGACCTGCTTGGCGAGGCTGTCCACGTCCGGGCCGAACATCGGGTGCAGCCCCAGGACCGGGCCGGAGTGCGCCTGCAGCATGGCCGCCATCACCTCGCGCTTGGTGGAGGTGAGGTCGACGAGCAGGCAGTCGTCCGGCAGCGGTGGGAGAGAGCGGACGACCGCGACGGTGTCGTGGATCGGCACCGCGACCACCACGAGGCCCGCGTCCCGCAGGCTCTCGGCGACCTGCTCGCGGGCGTCGTCGCGCTCGACGACCCGTACGTCGTACCCCGACAGCGTCAGCATCCGACCGAAGAGGGCGCCCATCCGCCCCGCCCCGCCGACGACCACCGCGGGGCCTAGGTCGGGGGCCTGCCGGGTGAAACCCATGTTCTTCTCGTGCGTGTAGGACTCGCGCATGCAGCGGCGCAGCACGTCCTCGACGAGGTCCGGCGGCAGGCCGCGCTCCTCCGCGAGGGCGCGCTTGGCGGCGATCATCGTGCGCTCGCGCTCCGGGGCGTAGATCGGCAGCCCGTGGCGGCCCTTGATCTCGCCGACCTGGCCCACCAGCTCGAGCCGTCGGGCCAGCAGGTCCATGATCTGCGCGTCGACCTCGTCGATGCCGGCCCGCAGCTCCGCCAGCGGCGCCTCGGTCGTGGTCTGGTCCCCGTGCTGACCGGGGTGCTGGCCGTCGCTCACCCTGCGATCCTAGTGCGCAGGTCGAGGCCCCCGACCTCCCCGCGTGGTGCCCCCGGCCCGACTCGAACGGGCAACCTACGGATTAGAAGGCCGTTGCTCTATCCATTGAGCTACGGGGGCTGGCGTGCGCCAAGGAGCATAGCCCGGGCGCGTGAACGGCATACCCCGTCCGTGGGTGTCTGCGCGGGTCAGACGCCGGGGAGGAAGACTCGCCGGCGTGCGGTGATCGTCTGCAGCAGCACCTGCTCTCGGCGCAGCCACTCCGGGTCCGGCCCGCCGCTGTGCAGGTGCTTGCGCACCATGGCCAGGTCGGCGCTCTCGTCCTGGAAGGCGGTCATCGCCCGCTCGGCCTCGCGGCCCCCGACGTGCCGGGCCCAGGTGCGGGCGCGGCGCCGCTCCCCCGCGTCGGCGAGCATCGCGACCTCCACCGGGGTGAACCAGCCGTTGAGGCCGTAGCCGGTGAGGTGGTCGCGCAGGAGCCGGGACTCGCGGCGCCGGGTCCAGCGCAGCAGCAGGAGGAAGGCCAGGAAGAGAGGGATCTGCACGAGGGCGAAGACGAGCAGGTAGGCCTCGCCGGCGACTACGGCGCTGTAGTTCCACAGCGCGTGCAGGAAGATCGCCACGGCCAGGCCGACGAGCACGATCCATGCCGAGGACCAACGACGCCGGTGCGCGACGAGGCCGAACGCGAGGCCGATCCCGACGGTGAACATCGGGTGCGCGAACGGGCTCACGAGGACCCGGATCACGAACAACCCGACCAGGCCGGGCGTCCCCAGCTCCACGTAGGCCCGCCCCAGGTAGAGGATGTTCTCCACGAAGGCGAAGCCGGCCGCCACCAGGCCGGCGTAGACGATGCCGTCGGTGATGCCGTTGAACTCGCGCCGAGCCCGCCAGAAGATGAGCGCGATGCCCAGGCCCTTGGCCACCTCCTCGGTCACGGGGGCGATGACGACCGCTCCCACGACCATCGGGTCGGCGTCCAGCCCGGCGACGAAGCCGACCCCGAGCTCGTTGAGGACCAGCGCCCCCAGGGTGGAGATCAGGGCCCCCCACAGGAAGGCGAACCACAGCAGACGCGCCGGCTCGGCCTCCAGCCGGTCCACGTGCAGGAAGGTGGGCACGACGATGCCCAGCGCGATCGCCGACGTCGCCATCGCCAGCGCTGCGGCGGTCAGCCCGATCGAGCTGAAGACGACCATGCCCATCATCAGGGCGGCAAGGCCGAAGACGGTGACCACGACCCCGACCGCCAGCACGGTGCGCAGCAGGGGCCGGCGGGTCGCGTTGTGGGGGGCGGGGCCGGTGGGGTGGTAGTCCATCACCTGCTCCCACCTGCTGCCGGTGGGCGGCGGGGACGGGTGGACCATGGCCGCGAGGCTACCCGAGCAGGTGCTGCGGCTAGGCTGCTGAACCGTGAGCGATGAGCGGATCGTCTGGATCGACTGCGAGATGACGGGGCTGGACACCCGCCTCGACGCACTGGTGGAGGTCGCCTGCCTGGTGACCGACTCCGAGCTGAACGTGCTCGGGGACGGCGTCGACGTGGTGATCCGCCCGCCCCAGGAGGCGCTGGACCAGATGGGGGACTTCGTGCGCGACATGCACACCGCCTCCGGTCTGCTCCCCCTGCTCGCGGGCGGCACCACCCTCCAGGACGCCGAGGAGCAGGTGCTGGCCTACGTGCGACGGTGGGTCCCCGAGGGGCGCAAGGCTCCGCTGGGCGGCAACACGGTGAGCACCGACCGCGTCTTCCTCGGCCGGGACATGCCCGACCTGGAGGCGCACCTGCACTACCGCATCGTGGACGTCTCCTCCGTCAAGGAGCTCGCCCGTCGCTGGTACCCCCGCGCCTACTACGCCTCGCCCGCCAAGACCGGGGGCCACCGCGCCCTCGGCGACATCCGCGACAGCATCGCCGAGATGCGCTACTACCGAGAGGCGGTCTTCGTGCCGCAGCCCGGCCCGGACACCGCCACCCTGCGCGAGATCGCGGCCCGGCACACGACACCGGGCGGCCAGACGACGGCTGCGGTGACGCCCGGGCCCTGAGACGAGCCGCGGGCGCACGAGGGCCCGGCTCCCACGGTGGGGGCCGGCCTTCGCGGGGGGTTGACCCCGTCTGGTGCCCTGGCACTGAAACCAAACGTGCCCTATGGCAACGGATAATCCCGTAGGATGGACCGAACCATTCTCCCCTAGCCTTTTCAGGAGTCACCATGGCGCAGAAGGTGCAGACCATCTTCGTCTCGGACCTGTCCGGGAAGGAACTCGGTGAGGACGGCCAGACCGTCAAGTTCGGTTTCCTCGGCGCGGACTACGAGATCGACCTCTCCCAGAAGGAGGCCGCCGAGTTCGCCGACAAGATCCAGAAGTACGTGGACGCCGGCCGCCGTGTCGGTGGTCGTCGCCAGCCCGGATCGAGCAGCAGCGCCCGCCGGGACCCCTCCCAGACCAAGGCCATCAAGACGTGGCTGGACGACAAGGGCATCCACTACCCCAAGCGGGGCCGACTCCCCCAGGACCTCATCGACCAGTGGGAAGCGACCCACAAGTCCTGAGCGCACGACAGCAGCTCCCGGCGGATCGAGCCCCGATCACCATCAGCCTCGAGGCCCTCGCCCTCGGCTTGACCCCCCTGCGCGACCCCCGGCAGCTCACCCCGCTGCCCCCCGGCGCGTGGTGGACCGCCCGCCCTGCTCGCCCCCGGGCCGCTGATTCGCCACCCAGACCGTCCGACTCGTGCGGGCCCGAGCACCGTTCGCACCCCGCTCGACTCAGTGAGGATCTCGAGGGCGGGCGGCCCCGACGTCGAGAACGCCCACCGGAGGGACGCCATCGGGTTCAGGTGATCGGTCCTGCCATCCTGTTCTCGTGACGCTGTGGCTACCGATCTCGTCCTGGCCACTGGGGCAGTAGGTCTGGTCATCAGTCCTGCTGGCGCTCGGCGTCCCTGCTTGCCAGCGTCTGCTCTCGTTCGTGTTGATGGCGCGTCCGACGATGGTTCCATCGCTGCGCGATGCTTGGCTTCGATCCTGTCCGGTCACCGGAAGAGAGGGGATCTTCCCCGAGAACCGGGTCGTCGCCGGTCTGGTACGCGTCGGTCCATACCTGGATGACGGACCAGGCGACCGCTGTCAGCGGCACGGCCAGGATGGCTCCGAAGATCCCGCCCACGATGGTGCCGACAGCCAGGGCCAGCAGCACGACGAGCGCGTGCAGGCTCAGTGCCCGTCCCATGACCAGGGGTTGGAGCAGGTCGCCCTCGAGCTGGTTGACGACGACGACGACGGCGATCACGATCAGGGCGACGACGGGCCCGGCGGTGACCAGCGCGACCAGGGCAGCCAGGATGCCGGCGACCGTGGCGCCGACGATGGGCACGAAGGCGCCGACGAACACGATGACGGCCAGGGGCAGCGCCAGGGGCACCCGGAGGACGGCCAGTGCCACGCCGATGAAGACCGCATCGACCGCGGCGATGATCGCGGTGCCGCGCACGTAGCCGCCGAGGACCTGGATGGTCCGCTCTCCGGACTCGGCGAGCTGGGCGCGAGTCTTGCCGTGGAACCACCTGAGTGTGAAGTTCCACATCTTGGGCCCGTCCTTCAGGAAGAAGAACAGGATGACCATCATGAGCATCGCGCCGGTGACGAACCCGGTGGCCGCGCTGATCCCGCTCAGAGCCCCTCCGAGGAACGTCCCACTGGTGACGAAGTCAGTGACCCACTGCACCGCGGCGTCGACGGCAGCGGTGTCGATGGGCAGTGGGCCGGTCATCAGGAAGCCTTGCAGCTCCTCCCAGCCTGCCACTGCGGACGTGGACAGCTCGGCCCACTGGTTGCGCACGGCAAGGACGATTCCTGTGACCAGCCCGCCCAGCAGGATGAAGATGGCGAAGAGTGCGGCACCGGTGGCCAGCAGTCTCGACCAACCCCTGCTCACCAACCATCCCACCAGCGGGTACACCGCGGAGGCCAGGATCAGCGCCACGAGCGCAGCGAGAACGACGACCGAGACACGCAGCAGGAGCCACACCAGACCCACGACCACAGCAGCGACGAGCAGGAGCTGGGCGCACCGGGAACCGGCCCGCCCCAACCCGTCGGACCAGTAGGCACCTGCGCCTTCGCGGGCAGGCGCCGTCCGGGCACCTGAAGGCTGCTCGTCGGGGCCGGGCGGAGTGGTCATCACGTTTTCTCCTCCGAGTCCGATACAGAGAGGCCCTAGGGCGATACTCGGGATGAGTGTCCCCTGGCCACCACCGTGGCTCCTGGGTCTGTCCCCGCGCTGCGGGGACCGGCTCGACTCTCGATCGGTTCTATCCTTCCATGCCTTCTGCAAGGCGGGCAGCCATCGGAGCCCCACTGCCACGTCGACCATACCGATTGATCCCTGCGTCGAGGGGCGTCGCCGGAAGCTGGTCACGGCCGTCGGCGACGTCGTGCGGGACACGGACCAGCACACCGGTGAGCTCTTCCCCGGTCGAGGACGGCCCCCCACCACCCCCGTGCGATCGAGCGCGACGTCGTCCTGTCCCAAGAGGTCAGCGGACCGGAAGACCCTCGCCTCGAACTCCGTCACCAACACCGCGCTCATGGGCGCTCTGCCGGTTGGGGCCGACCCATCGGTTCAGACCCGCCGGCACGGTCCCTGGAAGCCGCTGCCAGCATCCTCGGCCGTCTCCGGCGATACCCCCAGGACCATCGCCGGACGGACCAGCCGAAGGCTGCTGCCGACACAACCGGGACAGCTGGTCAAACGCGCTGACCCCCCCGTGGGTTGTTCCCCCCGGGGTCGCTGGTCGAGAGGGACGAGGGACGGGGGGGAACAGAGTGCTCCCTCGGCGCGCTCAGTCAGCTATCGCCCCTCACGGGCTCTGACGGGGTGGTGATGGTGGGGAAGAGGCGGGCGAGGAGGTCGGCGAGGGTGACGACGCCGACGACCCGGTCGTCGTCGGTGACCAGGGCGAGCTGGTTGCCGGTCTCGCGCATCCCGGACACGGCGGCATACACCTCGGTGTCGGCCCCGACGAGGAAGGGCTCGCGCATCAGGGCGCTCACCGGGGTGCTGTCCGCCACCTCGAGGGTGTCGCGGACGTGGACCACGCCGACGACGTCGGTCGCGGAACCGACGAGGACCCGCCGGTGGCCCGAGCGCAGGGACACCTCCTGGAGCTGGACCGCCGTGGCGTCGGGCCCGACGGCCGTCGGCTCGCTGTCGAGCGGCACGAGGTCGCGGACGGTGAGCGTCTGCAGCTCCAGGGCCCCGGAGAACTGGGCCGAGTAGCCGACGTCGAGGGCCCCGACGTTGATGGAGTGCTCGACGAGGTGCCGCAGGTCGTCAGGGTTCTGCCCGGTGCTGACCGAGTTGACCGGCTCCACGCCGACCCGGCGCAGGCACCAGTTGGCAGCCTCGTTGAGCACGCGCAGCAGCGGCCGGAACGCCCACATGAAGGCGCGCATCGGAATAGCGAGCATGGTGGCCGACTTCTCGGGGTGGGCGATCGCCCATGACTTCGGCGCCATCTCACCGACGACCAGGTGCAGAAAGGTGACGATCACGAGGGCCAGCACGAAGCCGGCGGCGTCGGCGACCCAGTACGGCATGCCCCAGCTCTCGAAGGCGGGGGTGAGGGCGTAGTGCACGGCCGGCTTGGTGATCGCCCCGAGCGCCAGCGTGCAGATGGTGATGCCCAGCTGCGACCCGGCCAGCAGGAGCGTGAGCTCAGAGGAGCTGCGCAGCGCGGCACGGGCCGACCGGCTGTTCGGCGCGGCGTCCTCCAGCCGGTGGCGCTTGGCCGAGATGAGGGCGAACTCGGCGGCGACGAAGAACGCGCTCAGCGCGATCAGCAGCACCGTGGCCACCACGACGATCCAGGGGTTGTTCATCGGTCAGCCTCCGCGGTCTCGTCGGTGGGTCCGTCCACAGCGTCGTCGCGCTCGGTGCCGTCCTCGGCGCCGTCGTCCTCGACGATGCTCAGGCGCACGAGCGAGGGGACGTAGCGCTCGACCTCCAGAACCTCGATCTGCAGGTGCCGCTGCTGCGGCTGGTCCTCGTGCACGAGGTCCGCGGGGTCGGGGGGCAGCTCCACCAGCAGGTGCAGGCCAGGCTCGGGCAGGTCACCGTGCTCGGTGATGACGAGCCCGGCGATCGTCTCGTAGTCGCCGCGGGGCAGGTCGTGGTTCAGTGCCCGCTCGATCTCGTCGATGTGCACGTCACCGCCCATCACCCAGACCCCGTCGTCGTCCACGGGCGCGACGTCGGGGTGCTGAGGGTCGTGCTCGTCGGTGATCTCACCGACGACCTCCTCGGCCAGGTCCTCGAGGGTGAGGATGCCGGTGAAACCGCCGTACTCGTCGATGACGCAGGCCATCTGGTTGTTGAACTCCGTCAGCTCGCGCGTCGCGTCGGGCAGCGTCATCGACTCCGGCAGCACCAGCGCCGGCCGCTGAAGGTCCGCGACCGTGACGCCGGCGCCGCCGGCCCCGTCGGCCTTGGCCGCTGCCATGACCTCGTGGATCTCCACCATGCCCACCACGTCCTCGCCGTCTGCCGACAGCACCGGGTAGCGGGAGTGCCCGGTCGCCATCAGCGTCCGGACGTGCGCGAGCGAGTCCGCCTCACGGACCGTGTCCACCCTGGACCGCGGAATCATCGCGTGACCGACGTCGCGGGTGGGGAAGTCGAGGATGCGGTCCAGCAGGTCGGACAGCTCGTCGGGCAGGTCCCCGCTGTCGCGCGAGTCCGAGACGATGTGCTCCAGGTCCCGGGCCGTCGCCGAGTGCTCGACGTCGTGCACGGGCTCGATGCCCAGGGCCTTGAGCAGCAGGTTGGAGGACTGGTCGAAGATCCAGATTAGCCAGCCGAAGACCTTGAGGTAGATGATCGTCGAGCGCGACAGCGCCCGGGCCAGCGGCTCGGGCCGCGCGATCGCGAGGTTCTTGGGGAACAGCTCGCCGAAGACCATCTGCACCACGGTCGCGAAGAGCAGGGCCAGGATCGTGCCGATCGCGACACCGACACCGGTGGGCACGCCCACCCCGCCCAGCATCTGACCGAACGCGGACCCGATGAGCGGCTCGGCGACATACCCGACCAGCAGACCGGTGACGGTGATGCCGAGCTGCGCGCCGGAGAGCATGAACGAGGTGCGCTTCGTCACCGAGAGCGCCCGCGCGGCGACCGGGTCACCAGCCTCCGCGCGGGCGCTGAGCCGGGAGCGGTCCACGGCCATGTAGGCGAACTCCTGCGCCACGAAGTAGCCGGTGGCTGCGGTGATGGCCAGGACCACCAGCACACCGAGGAGCAGGGAGAGGACGATCGTCATTCCGGGCCCACCCCCACGAGGGGTCGGCCCGGTCTATCGTCGGAGTGGTCTGCTCCTGCAGAGGACATGCGGTCGTGCTCCTGGGGTGTCGTGGGGTGTGCTCGGCTGCAACGTCTACGCGGGCGCGGACGTTCCCTCCGGGTGGACAAGGATAACGGGTCGCATGACGCCGCCCCCTCAGCGGCGGCGACGTGCGACCACGTCATCGGGGTCACCTGTGCGCGGAACCGCGACCCTCGCTTGGTCCATCGGGACGCAAGAAGGAGGTCGAGCGGCGGTTCGAGTCCCTCTCCGAGGCGGCTTCTAGGTCGCAGCCATGAGTCCTCCCAGGTGTGACAGGTGCTGTCCCCGCCCGGGCTTCAACCCGGCCCTGTGACAGCTGTGTGCCAGAAACGCTGCTGTCACTTGCCTACTCCTGCTCAGCCCTTCTCAGCAAGACAGGCCCCGGATTCCGCGTGGTTGCGCGGAATCCGGGGCCTGACCTGCAACGACGTGGGGCCGTCGTTCCTACCTGGGGTGAGTGACGGGACTTGAACCCGCGACATCCGCGACCACAACGCGGCGCTCTACCTGCTGAGCTACACCCACCATTGGCCGTCCGGGGGCTGAGCCGTCCGGACAACGCGGAACATCGTACCCCGTCACCGCGCATGCCCCCCAATCGCCCCCCTGCCGGTCGGGGGTGGCCGCTGCCGCCCGGAGGACCGCCGGATCAGTCCTCGCGACCGCGCCCGGGCAGGCCCACAGGCTCACCCGCCGACGTGAGCGTGCGTGCCGCGAGCATCCGCAGCCGGCGTGCTTCCTGGACGAGCTCGGCGCTCTTCTCGGCCTTCTTCTTGGTCCCCTTGGCGTCCCGGGGGGGCAGCAGGATCAACTCCTCCGCCGGCATCCCGGCGGCCAGCTGGCGACCGCGCTCGAGCTCCGCGTCCAGCTCGGCCCCCAGCACGAGGACGGTGTTGATGATGAAGAGGAGCAGCAGGACCACGATGACACCACCGATGGCGCCGTAGGTCGCGTTGTAGTTGCCGAAGTTCGCGGCGTAGAAGCCGAAGGCCGCTGCCGCCAGGATCGCGACCACCACGGCGAGGCCGGCCCCGGGGCTCAACCACCGGAAGGAGGGCTGCCGGACGTTGGGGGTGCCCCAGTAGAGCAGGGCGACGATGGCGATGAGGATGGCCAGGATGACCGGCCACTTGGCGATGTTCCAGATGGTGGTCGCGGTCCCGGACAGCCCGATCGCCCCGAACACGAGCTCGGACACGGCTCCGGACAGCGTCACGGACAGCACTATCACCACGACCATCAGCAGCACCACGACGGTGAGGGCCATCAGCCACGGGCGCAACTTCCAGACGGGCCGGCCCTCCTCGACCTCGTAGACGCGGTTCATCATCCGGCTGAAGGCGTTGACGTAGTTGGAGGCCGACCAGAGGGCGCCGAGCAGACCGACGACGAGCAGCAGGCCGGCCCCCTCGGACTCACCCATGCTGTCCAGGTAGCCGGTGGCCGTGTCGATCGTGTCCTGCTGCAGCCCGAGCTCCGACCCCAGGTCCTGGATCGCCGTGGAGGTCGCGTTGGCCTGCCCGAGGAAGCTCAGCGTGGTGGACAGGGCCAGCAGCATCGGGGCCAGCGCCAGGATGGAGAAGTAGGTCAGCGCCGCGGCCAGGTCGCTGCCGCCGTCGCTGCCGAACTCGGCGAGCGTGCGCTTGGCGACGGCCTTCCAGTGGGGTTTCGACAGCTCCGTGGGGGCGTCGGGCGCCTGGTCCTGAGCGGCGTCGAACTCGTCGGCGGCGTCCGCGCGCTCTGCGGTCGCGCGGGCATCTCGGTGCTGGTCGGTCACGTCGACCAGTCAAGCACGGGTATGCCGAAGGGGCAGGTCCGCGTGGACCTGCCCCTTCGTGGATGGTGCGCCAACAGGGACTCGAACCCCGAACCCGCTGATTAAGAGTCAGCTGCTCTGCCAATTGAGCTATTGGCGCAACAGCCGACCACTCTAGCGTCCGGCCGGGGGCTTCTCAAGTCGTGATGCCGTCCCGGCCGCCCAGCCTGCCCACCCCCGCGGGCGCGGCATACGCAAGGATGGCGGCCATGCGAGCACTCGTGAAGGCCTCGGCGGGCCCCGGACTCGAGCTGACGGACGTCCCGGAGCCCGACCCCGGTCCCGGGGAGGTCAAGATCCGGGTGCTGCGCGCCGGGCTGTGCGGCACCGACCTGCACATCGAGGGCTGGGACGACTGGGCCGCGTCGATGCTCAAGCCTCCGCTGGTCGTGGGGCACGAGTTCTACGGCGAGATCGTCGAGCTGGGCGAGGGGGTCCCGACCGACGACCGCTACGGCCTGGCCGTCGGCCAGCGGGTCTCCGTCGAGGGGCACGTCGTCTGCGGCGCCTGCCGCAACTGCCGTGCCGGGCGCCAGCAGATGTGCGTGCGCACGTCCAACCTCGGGGTCAACCGGGACGGCGCGTTCGCCGACTACGTGGTCGTGCCGCACACCAACGTCTGGGTGCAGCCCGACCTCATCGACCCCGAGCTCGGCGCCCTCTTCGACCCGCTCGGCAACGCCGTGCACACCGCGCTGTCCTTCCCACTGGCCGGCGAGGACGTCCTCGTCACCGGCGCCGGCCCGATCGGGGTGATGGCGGTGGCGATCGCCCGCCACGCGGGGGCGAGGTATGTCGTGGCGACCGACCTCTCGGACGCGCGCCTGGACCTGGCGCGCGCCGCGGGCGCGGACCTGGGGATCAACGTCGGCCGCGAGCGCATCTCCGGCGCCCAGGAACGGCTCGGGATGGTGGAGGGGTTCGACGTCGCGCTGGAGATGTCCGGAAGCCCGCGCGCGGTCGCCGAGCTGATCGAGAACTGCACGCACGGCGGCAAGGTCGCGCTGCTCGGCCTGCCGACCGAGCCGTTCGCCATCGACTGGGGCAAGGTCATCACGCACATGCTGACGCTGAAGGGCGTCTACGGCAGGGAGATGTACGACACCTGGTACAAGATGACCTTCATGCTGCAGACCTCGCAGGAGCTGCGCGACCGGGTCCGCTCGGTCATCACCCACCGTTACCCCGCCGAGCAATGGCCCGACGCCTTCGCCGCCGCACGCTCGGGCGAGGGTGGCAAGGTCATTCTGGACTGGAGCTGAAGGAGCCCTCATGTATGCACTCAAGGACCAGCTGAGCGCCGAGCTCGCCGCCATCGAGGCGGACGGGCTGACCAAGCACGAGCGCCTGATCACCACGCCGCAGTCCTCGCACATCGGCACCACCGCCGGCGATGCGCTGAACTTCTGCGCCAACAACTACCTCGGTCTGGCGAACCATCCCGAGGTGGTGGCCGCCGCCCACGCCGCCCTCGACGAGTGGGGCTTCGGGATGGCCTCGGTGCGCTTCATCTGCGGCACCCAGACCCAGCACCGCGACCTGGAGCGGGCGATCGCGGACTTCGTCGGCACCCAGGACGCGATCCTCTTCCCGTCCTGCTTCGACGCGAACGGCGGCATCTTCGAGGTACTCATGGGTGCCGAGGACGCGATCATCTCCGACGAGCTCAACCACGCCTCGATCATCGACGGGGTGCGCCTGTCCAAGGCGCAGCGCTACCGCTACAAGAACCGGGACATGGACGACCTGCGCGCCCAGCTCGAGTCGGCACGGGACGCGAGCGCGCGCCGCACCCTCGTCGTGACCGACGGTGCCTTCTCGATGGACGGCTACCTCGCGCCGCTCGAGCAGATCTGCGACCTGGCCGAGGAGTTCGGCGCGATGGTCATGGTCGACGACTCGCACGCGACCGGCTTCGTCGGCGAGGGTGGTCGGGGCTCGCACGAGGCGTGCGGCGTCGTCGACCGGGTCGACATCATGACCGGCACCCTCGGCAAGGCGCTGGGGGGCGGCAGCGGCGGGTATGTCGCAGCGCACCAGGAGATCGTCGACCTGCTCAAGCAGCGCGCCCGCCCCTACCTGTTCTCCAACGCGGTCGCCCCGGCGGTGGTCTCCGGCTCGCTCAAGGCGCTGGAGCTGGCGCGGGAGTCCGACGAGGGGCGGACCAGGCTGCGCGCCAACGCCGAGCTCTTCCGGACGCTGATGACCGACGCCGGCTTCGAGCTGCTGCCGGGCGAGCACCCGATCGTGCCCGTCATGTTCCCGGGCGACGACGGTGCCCGGCTGGCGAGCGACGTCGCGGACGCGATGCTGCGCCGAGGCGTCTACGTCATCGCCTTCTCCTTCCCCGTCGTGCCCCGGGGGAAGGCACGCATCCGCGTGCAGCTCTCCGCCGCGCACTCCGAGGACGACGTGCGCGCGTGCGTGGACGCGTTCGTCGCCGCGAGGGACGAGGTCGGGTAGCAGCTGCGGCGGGTATGCCGTGGCGCGGGCGACCCGCTCAGGCGCCGCAGGCGCAGGCGCCCCCGCCGCAGCCACCGCTGCCGGCACCGGCAGCGAGCTCCTCGGCCGTGCGTGGGACGGCGCCGATCCGGCTGCCGAGCACCTGGAACATCTCGGTGAGCCGCTGGCCCGGCCACACCGGACCCTGCTGGGGGTGCTGGTGCACCGGTGAGCCGGCGGCGGTGAGCCGGTCGAGGAGCCACCGGGCGTGGCCGGCGGGACTGGCGAAGGAGTCAGCGCCCCACCACAGGTCCACGGGGCAGCGCACGTCCTCCGGGTCCAGGCCCCACGGTTCCTGGACCTGGGCCATGTCCGTCACGATGCCAGCGGCGCCGGACCCAGGGCCGAGCAGGGCCACCAGCTGCTGCTGCAGGTAACGCGGGTCCTCCCGCGCCAACCGGTGCAGGCCCTGCTGCTGCTCGTCCATCCCGACCAGCCAGGCGTCCCTGCCCATCGCGGGGCTGCCGCCGGACTCCTCCACCGGGGCGACCGGGTGGACGAGCGTCACGGCCGCCACGCGCTCGGGGTGACGGACCGCGAAGGCGAGCGCGACGGCGGAGCCACCCGAACCCCCCAGCACCCCGAGGGGTCCGTGCAGGCCGGCGTCCTCGACGACGTCGAGCACGTCCTCGGCCAGCTCCGCGACGCGACGGATCTCCTCGACGGGCGCGTCGCCATACCCCGGCCTGTCGAAGGTGACCACGCGCAGACCGAGCCGGTGCAGCGCGTCCGCCGCCGGGGTCCCGCTGAAGCGCGACCCCGGCGTGCCGTGGAGGACGACGACCGGTGCACCGTCCGGGTCGCCCTGGACGCGGTAGGTGAGGCCGTTGGGAGCGACGAGCGTGGGAGCTCCGCACGATGACATGGTGGGTCCTTCCTCAGAGCCAGCCGGAGCGGTGGAAGGCGCGCCAGAGCGTGAGCACGGCGACCGTCATGAGCGTCAGGGCCAGCGGGTAGCCCAGGAGCCAGTGCAGCTCGGGCATGTGGTCGAAGTTCATGCCGTAGATGCCGGCGATGAGCGTGGGCACGGTGATCATCGCCGCCCACGCCGAGATCTTGCGCATGTCGGAGTTCTGCTGGACGCCGATCCGGGAGAGGTGGGCGGAGAGGATGTCGCTGAGCAGGGCGTCGTAGGAGTCGATGTTGAGCAGCACCTGGGCCAGGTGGTCGGAGACGTCGCGGAAGTGCAGGCGCAGCTCCTTGGATCTCACCGGGCCCGACCGCTCGGTCAGCAACGTCAGCGGGGCACGCAGGGGCAGGGCCGCACGACGGAACTCCAGGACCTCGCGCTTGAGGCGGTAGATGGTCGTGGAGTGCGTCCGGTTCGCGCCGCCGAAGACGTCGAGCTCGATGTTGACCAGGTCCGCGGCGACCTCTTCGTCGATCTCCTGGTAGGTGTCGACCACCTTGTCGATGAGACCGTGCAGCACCGACAACGGGCCCTCGCGCAGAAGCCCCCGGTCGTGGTGCTCGAGGCGGCGGCGCACGTCGTGGAGGGGGGCTGCGTCACCGTGGCGCAGCGTGACGACGAAGTGCTCGCCGATGATCGCCACAACCTGGCCGGTCTCGATGTCGGACGTGGCCTCCACGTACCGCAGGGTCTTGACGACGGCCAGCAGGGTGTCGTCGTAGGTCTCGACCTTGGCCCGCTGGTCGGCGCTCAGGACGTCCTCGACGGCGAGCGGGTGCAGGCTCAGCTCGGCGCTGACCAGCGCGAACTCCTGCTCCGTGGGGTCCTTGAGCCCGACCCAGAGGAAGTCGGTGTCGGGGGCGCCGTCGACGCGCAGGGACGCCAGCTCGTCGCTGAGGTCGCCGCACTCCTGGCGGTCGCCGCCGCGGTAGACGGCCTGGTCGGTGATCACCCGGCGATCACGCGGTCCGCGCGACCGTGGTCGGTCATCCCGGGCGTCAGCCCTTGTTGAAGGCGCGTCGCAGCAGACCCAGCACAAGGGCGGTGCCGGCGACGCCACCGAGAGCCTTGGAGAGACGGTCGTAGCGGACCTCGCCGTCGGCGTCGAAGGCCGCGTCGTTGGCCTTGGCCTTGAGCGAGGCCACGGCGTTGGCCTTGAGGGTGTCGGGGCTGACGCGGTAGGCGAGCTCGTCGACGGAGCGGGAGAGGCGGCTGCGGGACGCTGCGAGGTCGGCCTGGATCTCCTTGGCGGAGCGGGCAGGCTGCTTGTCGGCCATGGCGTGTCGTGTCCTCGGGTAGAAGGGCTGGTCTGCTGCCTGAGACGATAACCCAACATCTGTGAACCCGAACCCGGAAGGTCCCACCATGTCGCGTCTCGAGCCCGGCCAGCCCGCCCCCGCCTGGACCCTGCCCACCGCCGACGGCGGCGAGCTCAGCCTCTCCGACCTCGCGGGGCGCAAGGTCGTGCTCTACGTCTACCCGGCCGCGATGACTCCCGGGTGCACCACGCAGGCCTGCGACTTCCGCGACAACCTCGCGGTCTTCGAGCAGGCCGGGTACGCCGTGGTCGGCATCTCCCCCGACGCGCCGGCCCGTCTCGCGACGTTCGTGGAGAAGGAGGGACTGACCTTCCCGCTCGTCTCGGACGAGTCGACGGAGGTGCTGACGGCCTACGGGGCGTTCGGCGAGAAGACGAGCTACGGCCGCACGGTCGTGGGCGTGATCCGCTCGACCTTCGTCATCGACGAGCAGGGCGTGGTCGAGCTGGCGAAGTACAACGTGAAGGCGACCGGTCACGTCGCCTCCCTCGCCAAGCAGCTCGACGTCCCGGTGGGCTGAGCCCTCCCAATGCGTCGCGGAGCAGGGGTGCGCTCGGCGGGACTCGAACCCGCACGCCGGAGCACAGGAACCTAAATCCTGCGTGTCTGCCAGTTCCACCACGAGCGCGCGGGGACAGACTAGCCGGGACACGAGGGCGGTACCGCGCTCCTCCGGTGGGAACTGGGCGCTGCCGCGCCGCTCCGCCGGTCAGAGGCTGACCGTGCCGGACACGGTGGTGACCGTGTCGCCGCCGATCCAGATCTGGCCCTCGCGCTGCTCGACGTGGACACGGCCGTCGCGACGGCGGCGGGCGCCCTGGCCAGCGACGTACCGTGCCGGGAGCCTGCCCGCGCCGATGAGCCACTGGGCGAGGCCGGCGTTGAGGCTGCCGGTCACCGGGTCCTCTGCGAAGTCGGTGCCGTCACCGTAGAACGCCCGTACCTCCACGTCCTTGCCCCCCGCTGCAGGATCGGGCCAGCGGCCGATGATCCCGACCTTGAGCTGGCTCGACAGCGCGAGCACCGGCTCCACCGCCAGGACCTGCTCGGCCGAGCCCAGCTCGACCCCGACCCAGCCGGGGCCGTTGTCGACCCAGGCCATGCCGACGACCTGGGACGGGCTCAGACCCAACGCTGCGAGGACCTCGCCCGCCCGCCCGGGCTCCACCCCTCCGGAGCGCAGGAGCTGCGGCGCGGCGAAGGCCAGGCGCTCACGGCGTGCCACCGGGACCAGGCCGACGCCGCACTCCTGCACCACCCGGTCTGCCCGCCTCGGCACGCCACCCGCCTCCAGCCAGGCGTGGGCGCTGCCAAGGGTCGGGTGACCCGCGAAGGGAAGCTCACCGCCGGTCGTGAAGATCCGCACGCGGTAGTCGGCAGCAGGGTCGGTGGGAGGCAGCAGGAACGTCGTCTCGGACAGGTTGGTCCAGCGCGCGAAGCGGGCCAGCGTCTCCTCGTCCAGGCCCTCGGCGTCGTGCACCACGGCCAGGGGGTTGCCGAGAAGCCCGTGCGCGCTGAAGACGTCGACCTGACTGAAGCGGAACGGGCGCCGCAGGGTCATCCGCGGTCACCCCCACCGGCTCCGTCCGTCGAACGGACCACGGTCAGACCCTCGGACGCCACCCCCGGGACCAGGACGCGCCAGGAACGGCCCCACGACCGAGCCTCGGCCACGACGACGTCGACCAGGTCGACGGTGGTCAGGCACAGGACGGTGGGACCGGCGCCGGAGACGACGGCCGCGTGGCCCTGGGCACGGAGGGTGTCGACGGCGGCCATCGTCACCGGGTAGACCCCGCGGCGCTGCTCCTGGTGGAGCCAGTCCTGGGTCGCGTCGAGGAGCATCGCGGGGTCGGCGGTGAGCGCGTGCACGAGCAGGGCGGCGCGGGCGGCCTGCCGGACCGCGTCCGCGCGCGGAACCTGCGGGCCCAGGACCGCGCGGGCCGTCGCGGTGTCCAGGCGGGTGTCCTGGGGCAGCAGCGCCACCGGCACCACGTCGGGGTGCAGCGTGGGCCGTGCGGTCCGTACCACCGAGCCACCCGGCATCCAGGACACCGTCAGCCCGCCGTAGACGGACGCGGACGAGTTGTCGGGGTGACCCTCCGCGATGCCGGCGTGCGTGTTGACCACCCCCAGGTCGGCCTCGGTCAGCTCACCTCCGCGGGCCAGCGCGAACCCCAGCCCCAGCCCGCCCACGATCGCCGTGGCCGACGAGCCGAGGCCGGCGGACTGGGGGATCGTGTTGCGGCAGGTCAGCCGTAGTCCGTAGCCGGACAACCACCCCAGACCGCAGGCCCCCAGCGCCTCCCGCAGGCACTGTGCGACGAGGTGCCGCTCGTCCTGGGGCAGCACTGCCGCGCCCTCGCCCTCGAGCACGACCTCCAGGCCCGCGCCCGGGGGGAGCACCTCCACGGCATACTCGTCCAGGATCCCGAGGGCGAGCCCGACGGCGTCGAAGCCCGGACCGAGGTTGGCCGTGCTCGCGGGGACCGAGACGGTCACCGACGCACCCGGCAGGATCGCGCTCATCACTCCAGCCCGAGCGCGCCGGCAGCGCTCACCACGTCGACGGTGACCCGCACCGGCTCGACGTCGGACCCGTCGGCGTTGCGCAACGCCCACTGGGGGTCCTTGAGACCGTGGCCGGTCACCGTGCAGACGATCGTCGCCCCCGCCGGCACCCGACCGGCCGCGTGCATCTTGAGCAGACCCGCCACCGAGGCCGCCGAGGCCGGTTCCACGAAGATCCCCTCGCGCGAGGACAGCAGGCGGTGCGCGGCGAGGATCTCCTCGTCGGTGACCGAGTCGATGAGGCCGCCGGACTCGTCGCGGGCCTCCTCCGCCTGCCGCCAGGACGCGGGGTTGCCGATGCGGATGGCGGTCGCGATCGTGTCCGGCTCCGTCACGGGGTGCCCGAGCACGATCGGCGCCGCACCTGCGGCCTGGAAGCCCCACATCTTCGGCCGGTGCGTGGCGGGGGCGACGCCGCCCGCGCCGGGCGCCTCGGGGTCGGCGTACTCGCTGTACCCCTTCCAGTAGGCCGTGATGTTGCCGGCGTTGCCGACCGGCAGGCAGTGGATGTCCGGCGCGTCGCCCAGCGCGTCGACGATCTCGAAGGCCGCGGTCTTCTGCCCCTCGATGCGGGCCGGGTTGACCGAGTTCACCAGCTCGACCGGGTAGGCCTCGGCGAGCTTGCGCGCGAGGTCCAGGCAGTCGTCGAAGTTGCCGTCGACCTGGATCAGCGTCGCGCCGTGCGCGACCGCCTGCGACAGCTTGCCCATCGCGATCTTGCCCTCGGGCACGAGCACGCCGCAGGCCATCCCGGCCTTGGTCGCGTAGGCGGCGGCGCTGGCCGAGGTGTTGCCCGTCGACGCGCAGATGACCGCCTTGGCGCCCTTGCGCGCGGCGTCGCTGATCGCGGCGGTCATCCCCCGGTCCTTGAACGACCCGGTGGGGTTGAGCCCCTCGTACTTCACGTGCACCTGCGCCCCGACCAGCTCGGAGAGGTGCTCGGCCGGGATGAGCGGCGTGCCGCCCTCGCGCAGCGTCACCACCGTGTCGGTGATGGACGTGGGAAGGCGGTCGGCATACTCGGCGATCACGCCGCGCCACTGGTGGGCCATGGGGGGTCCTCGGGGTCCTGGGAAGGGTGCAGGACAAGGGTATGCCGTGCGCGTGCCGGTCCCCGACGAGGGCCGGGCAGCCGACCGTGCGGCAGCGCCGGTCGGCCCGGAGTGTCAGACGAGGAGGTCCTCGAGGTCCTGGGCCAGCGCGCGGAAGGCCTCGCCGCGGTGGGAGACCGCGTGCTTCTCGGTGCTCGAGTGCTCCGCCAGCGTCCGGCCGTCCGGTCGCACGAGGAGCGGGTCGTAGCCGAAGCCGTTGGTGCCACGGGGCTCCCGCGCGAGCACACCCCGGCAGTGACCCTCCCGCACGACCTCGCGGCCGTCGGGCAGCACCAGTGCCGCGGCACAGACGAACCCGGCCCCGCGGTGCGCGTCCGGCACGTCGGCCAGCTGGGCGAGCAGGAGCTGGTTGTTGGCCGCGTCGCGGCCCGCGCCGGTCGCCTCGGCGAGCGGTCCGGCCCAGCGCGCGGAGAACACGCCCGGGGACCCGCCGAGCACGTCGACCGCCAGGCCCGAGTCGTCGGCGAGCGCTGGCAGACCTGTCGCGCGAGCTGCGTACCGGGCCTTGAGCAGGGCGTTGTCGGCGAAGGTGACGCCCGACTCGACGACGTCCTCGAGCCCGGAGAACTCGTCCAGACCGATCAGCTGCAGACCCGTCCGCGCGAGGGCGTCGGCGAGGATGTCGCGCAGCTCACCGACCTTGTGCGCGTTGCGGGTGGCCAGGACGATGCTGCGGGCGTGGTCGGCACGAGGGTCGGTCACCAGGTGGGCGGGCCCTGGTCGAGGTCGGCCCCCGCCTCGTGCGCGTCGGCGCCGCCCATGTCGTCCGCGCCGAAGGCCGCCTGCTGCCGTGCGGTGAGCTCGGCGCAGCCCTCGGTCGCGACGTCGAGGAGGGCGTCGAACAGCTCGCGGTCGAAGGGAACGCCCTCGGCGGTGCCCTGCACCTCGACGAAGCGGCCGTCACCGGTCATCACGATGTTCATGTCCGTGTCGGCGTCGACGTCCTCGACGTAGTCGAGGTCCAGGACGGGCTCGCCGTCGACGACACCGACGCTCACCGCGGCGACGGATCCGGTGATCGGTTCGGCGTCCTTGGCGATGAGGCCCAGCGCACGGGCCGTCTCGACGGCGTCGACGAGGGCGACGAAGGCGCCGGTGATCGCCGCCGTCCGCGTGCCTCCGTCGGCCTGGAGGACGTCACAGTCGAGGTGGATCGTGTTCTCCCCCAGCGCATCCAGGTCGATGACTGCCCGCAGGGAGCGCCCGATGAGCCTGCTGATCTCGTGGGTGCGGCCCCCGATGCGGCCCCGGACCGACTCGCGGTCGGAGCGGGTGTGGGTGGCGCGCGGGAGCATCGCGTACTCCGCCGTGGTCCAGCCCTTGCCGCTCCCCCGGCGCCAGCGCGGCACGCCCTCGGTGAAGGACGCCGCGCACAGCACCCGCGTGCGCCCGAACTCGACGAGCACGCTGCCCTCGGCGTGGTCGAGCCAGTTGCGGGTGATCCTGATCTCCCGCAGCTCGTCGGGGGCGCGTCCGTCGTGGCGGCTTCCGGTGGTCATGGGTCCCAGCCTAGTGCCGGTGGCGCACGGGAGGACCGAGGGAGGACGATGACCCCATGGCTCAGACGTTCGCGACCGTGGAGGACTACCTCGCCACCCTCCCGGAGGACACCCGTGCGGTGCTGCGGACGATCCGCGAGACCGTCCTCGCGGTCGCACCGTCGGGCGAGGACGCCATCAGCTACGGCATCCCCGCGGTGCTGGTCGACGGCAAGGCCCTCCTCTACTACGCCGGCTACGCCCGGCACGTGAGCGTGTACCCCGTCCCGGAGGCGGACGAGGACCTGGCCGCCGCGCTCGCACCGTACGTCGCGGGCAAGGGGACCCTGCGGTTCACGCTCGACCGACCTGTGCCGCTCGAGCTGGTCACGCGCGTGGCGGAGCGCTTCCTGGAGCTGCGACGCGGCTGACCAGCCGCATCCCGACCAGGGACAGGGCCACGCTGAGTGCCTCACCCGCGATGCTCACGACCTTCTCGGGCGACCACAGGGGGTCGTACATCGAGGGGATCGGCCCGATCGCCGGCACGTCCACGACGTGGTAGAGCAGCGCGGGCACGAGCGCGGAGAGCGCGACGAGCCCGGCGACCGCGTAGGACCAGCGCCGTCCGGTCAGCAGCAGGACCACGGCTGCGACCGCCGCGACCCCGCCCTGGAGCCGGAAGAGCGTGCCACCCCCGACGCCTCCGGGGGCCGCGATGTCCATGACCGGGGCCAGCCGCAGGTGGACGACCGCGTCGACCGTCAGCCCGAGCACGACGAGCACGCGCACGACGAGCTCCGGGGTGCTGCCCCGGCCACCTGCCACGTCGGTCACCCCTCCACGACGAGGGTGGCGGTCATGGCCGGGTGCGGCGTGCAGTGGAAGGGGAACTCGCCCTCCTGGGCCGGTGCCGTGAGCGTGGCCTGTTCGCCCGGTCCGACCACGACGTCGAAGCCGCCGTCGTCCGCGGTGACGGTGTGCCCGACGCTGTCCTCGTTGCGGATCGTGATCTGAGCCCCGGGCGGGACCGAGTCGGGAACCTCGTAGTCGAAGTCGCTGATGACGATCACCAGCTCGGTCGTCGCCTCCGTCGACGACGGGTCGGCGGTCGCGGTGGCGCCGCTCGAGGTTGTGCCGCTCGAGGTGGCATCGCTCGTCACGTCGCTCGAGGTGGCATCGCTCGAGGCGTCGGTGGTCGAAGCGTCGGTGGTCGATGAGGTGGAGACCTCGGCGCCCGGGTCGTCCTCGTCCGCGTCTCCGCCGCAGGCCGTCAGCACGGCGAGGGCGAGCGCGAGAGTGCCGGTCGCCGCGAGGAGGCGGGGGTGGCGTGGTCTGGTGTACTGCGGTGCTGGGGTCATGACAGAGATACGTCGCCGGAGCCCAGACGGATTGCCTCACAGCTGCGCGACCGACCAGACCGCTCCGGACTCGGCGACGAGCTCCACCCTGTCCACCTCGACGCGCGGCTGGTCGACGACCCACGTGCCCGGTCGGTCCGCGGCCAGGCTCCACTCGGCGACGTCGTCCGTGCGGCCGTCGGCCAGCACCAGCCGGCAGGTGTACCGGCGGCCCGTCCGGCCCCCGGTGACGGTGACGACGAGGACCGCCCCCTGCTCCCCGTACGCCGGGGTGACCGAGCCGACCTCGGACCCGTCGGCCGTCAGGAGCGGTGCCGCCCAGGGATCCGCCCGGGTCGCCGGGTCCCGGGACAGGACCGTCACACCGGCGCCGGTGACCAGCCCGAGGAGCGCAGCCGCCGCAGCGACGAGGACGGTACGGCGGCCGGGGGGGCGCGCTCCTGGGACACGTTCGTCGTCGAGACGGCGCAGGACGGTTGCCGAGAAGCCGGCCGGCGGCTGCACGCGGGGCACGGCGGGAAGGACGAGCTCCAGCCCTGCGGCGAGCGTGTCGTACTCGCCGCGGCACGCCTCGCACCGCCCGAGGTGCGCCAGCACCCCGTCACGGACGGCGTCGTCGGCGTGCCCGAGAACGACGTCGACCATCAGGTCGTGAGGATGACCTCGCTCAGGCACGGTCCACCTCCGCCTCGGACTGGGGCAGGAGCTCCCGGAGCCGCCTCAGCCCGGTCCGGATCCGGGTCTTGGCCGTTCCGAGAGGAATGCCCTCGCGGTCGGCCACCTCCGCCGCCGTGCAGCCCCCCAGGACGGCGAGCACGACGGCACGCGCCTGCTCGGGAGCGAGACCGTGGAGCCGGCGGACGGCGAGCTCGGTCTCGAGCCGGTGGACCGCGCTCTCCTGCAGGTCTGGCGGCGGGGCCAGCGTGTCCTGCACCAGCTGGTCGAGGACCTCGACGTCGGTCGGGGTGCTGCGTCGCGCGCGGACGGCGTCGATCGCGGCGTTGCGGGCGATGGTGAGCAGCCAGGTCAGGACCGACGCGCGACGGACGTCGTAGCTGGCGGCCGCCCCCCAGGCGCGGAGGAAGACCTCCTGGGCGATGTCCTCGGCGAGGACGGGGTCGCGCGTGATGCCGACCGCCACGCCGAACACGGGCGCCTGGAAGCGCCGGACGAAGGCGGCGGACACCGCGGGGTCCCGGAGCGCCAGACCCGCGAGCAGGGCGGCGTCGTCCGCCCGGTCGGCGCGGGAGAAGGCGGCCATGCACGAGAGTACGTCCGGGAGCGCCCCCGGGATTGCGCCACCCGCCGACGGGTCAGAGGGTCACGGTCACGTCGGGCCGAGCGATCTCGACCTCACCCGGCCACACCGTGGCCGCCTCCGCCCGCGACTCCTCGAGGTCCGTCCACGGCGGGATGTGGGTCAGCATGAGGCGATGCGCGCCGGCCGCGGCGGCCGCCTCGGCGGCACGTCGGGCGGTGAGATGGATGCCCCTGGCGGTGTCGCGACCCTCGAGGAAGGAGGCCTCGGCGAGCGCCAGGTCCGCCTCCGCCAGCAACGGGGCGAGCCCGGGGCAGGAGTCGGTGTCACCTGTGTAGGCGAGCACCGCGCCCCCTGCCTCCACCCTCAGCCCGTAGGCGGGGACGGGGTGCCGCACGGGGTACGGGGTGATCGTGAACGGACCGACGACGAACGGGACGGCGTCGACCAGGTCCGTGAACGCCATACCGGTCAGGGGTTCGGCCCCGGCCACCCCGTAGGCGCGGGCCATCCGCTCCGCCGCGCCGGCCGGGGCGTGCACGGCCAGGTCCCCGGTCGGGCGGGTCGGGCCGTAGCCGCGCAGCACCCTCAGTCCGGTGAGGTCGAGGCAGTGGTCGGGGTGCAGGTGCGAGAGGACGACCGCGTCGAGGGACAGGGGGTCGGTATGCCGTTGCAGTGCGCCGAGCGCGCCGTGGCCCAGGTCGAGGACGATCCGCCACGTGCGGCCGTCGTGCTCGGCGCTCACCAGGTAGCAGCTCGCCGGCGAGTCGGGACCGGGCAGGGAGCCGGTGCAGCCGACGATCGTGAGGTCCATGGGGGACATCCTCGCCCCACCCGCCCGGCTGCCGCATCATGAAGATGTGCCACCCGTCCGTCGTGTCGCGCCGGGAGCGTGGTGCCGACGCCGACGCCGGTGCTCCCGCGTCAGCTCAGACCCGCTCCTCGGCCCTTCCCACGAAGGCCCGGTGGACCTGGTCCACCTCGGGCCCGAGGAACCGCCGCGCCAGGAACGTGAACCCGCGGGGGTCACCCGTCGTGAGCCACTGGTGCTGGGGCTCGTTCTCCTCACCGGCCAGGAGGTCGCCGTCGGTCAGCACACGGAAGAGGTCGGCGGCGGTGGCGGCGGCGGAGCTCACCAGCGAGACCTCCTCCCCCAGCACGTACTGCAGCGCCGCCGTCAGCAGCGGGTAGTGGGTGCAGCCCAGGATGAGGGTGTCGACACCCTCCGCCTGCAGGGGCGCCAGGTAGCCACGGGCCACCTCGACCACCTCCGGACCGCTGGTGATGCCCGCCTCGACGAGCTCGACGAACCGGGGGCAGGGCTGGGAGAAGACCAGCACCTCCGGAGGTGCCGCGACGAACGAGTCGAGGTAGGCCCTCGACTGGTGCGTCGCCTCGGTCGAGATCACCCCGATCCGTCCGGACCGCGTCACCGCCATCGCCCTGCGCACCGCGGGCCGGATGACCTCGACGACGGGCACGTCATACCGCTCCCGCGCGTCGGCGAGGACCGCGGCGGAGGCGCTGTTGCAGGCGATGACGAGGGCCTTGACCCCGTGCGCCACGAGCCGGTCGAGGCACTCCAGCGCGAACTGCCGGACCTCGGCGATCGGCCGCGGGCCGTAGGGGGTGCGCGCCGTGTCACCGAGGTAGAGCACCGACTCGTGAGGGAGCTGGTCGAGGATCTCGCGGGCCACGGTCAGCCCGCCGAAACCGGAGTCGAAGACCCCGATCGGGGAGGCCGTCATCCGTGGACGCCCGTCAGTCGTCCAGGCCGACGTCGGCCGACACGAACGGGTTGCGCAGCGTCCCGATCCCCTCGATCTCGACCTCGCACCGCTGGCCCGCGGTGATCGGCCCCACACCGGCGGGCGTCCCGGTGAGGATGACGTCGCCCGGCAGCAGCGTGAACGCCGCCGAGGCGTGGGCGACGATCTCGGGGACGCCGAACACCATGTCCGCCGTCGTCCCGTCCTGTCGCGTCTCCCCGTCGACGGTGCAGGTGATCCGCAGGTCGGAGACGTCGAGGTCGGTCTCGATCCACGGGCCGAGCGGCGTGAAGGTGTCCATCCCCTTGGCGCGTGCCCACTGGTTCTCGCTGCGCTGCAGGTCGCGGGCGGTGACGTCGTTGGCGACCGTGTAGCCGAAGATCACCCCGTGGACGTCCTCGGGCGCGACGTGCTTGCACACCCGGCCGATGACGACGGCGAGCTCCGCCTCGTAGGAGATCTCCCGCGCGAAGGAGGGGATCACCACGGGGTCGCCCGGCCCGCAGACCGAGGTGTTGGGGATGAAGAACATCATCGGCTCGGCGGGCAGCTCGTGGCCCATCTCCCGAGCGTGGTCGGCGTAGTTGCGCCCGATCGCGACCACCTTGCTCCTGGGGATGACCGGCGCGAGCAGACGCACGTCGGCCACCTCGTGGGTCTGGCCGGTCAGCTCGATCCGGGTGTAGAGCGGGTCCCCCGTGATCTCGGCGATCTTCTCGCCGGCCCCGTCCACGAGTCCGAAGGCGGGGTCGTCACCCGTGGTGAATCGGCAGATGCGCATGGGCCAAGGGTATGCGGTGCCAGGACCACGCGTTCCGACGCCGCGTAGGATCAGGGCCCGTGCAGACCCTCCCGGAGCAGGTATGGCGTGAGCGCGCCGCCGCCCACGCGGCGGTGGTCGAGCGGCTCGCGGCGGACCGGCTGGCCAGGAGGGTCGAGGGCCGCACGCACCCCGTCGACGACTTCCTCTGGGACTACTACGCTGTCCGGCCCGCCCGGCTCGCCCGATGGCACCCGGGCCCCGGCGTCGCCCTCGATCGCGCGCCCGAGCGCGCCGGGTGGGCGCACTACGCGGTCGCCGGCGGAACGGCATACCTCGACCGCAGCTCCTTCCTGGCCCGGCGGGAGCGCACCGTGGACTTCGTGCACGACCTCCTGAGGGAGACCCTGTCGCGTCCTGGCCGCTTCGGCTGCTTCGGCCTGCACGAGTGGGCGATGGTCTACCGGGCGGACGAGCACGGCCTGCGTCATCAGGGGTGGCCGCTGCGTCTGGGACAGGAGGGCACCGACGCAGTGGTCGAGGCCCACCAGGTGGCGTGCAGCCACTTCGACGCGCACCGCTTCTTCACGCCCGCGGCGGTCCCGCGGAACACCCTGAGCCCCACCCGCGAGAGTCAGCCGGCGATGGAGCAGCCCGGTTGTCTGCACGCGGGGATGGATCTCTTCAAGTGGTGCTTCAAGCTGGCCCCCGCGGTGCCCAGCGACCTGACGCTGGAGGCGTTCCTGCTCGCCCGCGACATCCGCGAGCTCGACATGCGCGCCGCGCCGTACGACCTGCGGCAGCTCGGCTACGAGCCGGTGCGCATCGAGACGGTCGCGGGCAGGGCGGAGTACGTCGCCGCCCAACGAGACTTCACCGTGCGCTCCAACGAGCTCCGGCAGCGGCTGCTCGCCATGCTTGACGAGGTGCTCGACGAGGCGCTGCCCCCAGCGTCAGCTCCCCCGGGTCGTCGCGCCGGTCCGGCTCAGACCAGCTGGTAGAGCCAGCCGTGCCGGTCCTCGGCGCGGCCGTACTGGATGTCGAGCAGCTCCTGGCGCAAGGACAGGCTCAGCTCGTGCGACCCGGGCATGGTCAGCTCCCCGCCGTTCCAGGCCAGGCGACCGACGGGCGTGATGACGGCGGCGGTGCCGCAGGCGAAGACCTCGGTGATCTCGCCGCTGGCCACGCCGTCGCGCCACTCGTCGATCGTGAAGCGGCGCTCCTCCACCTGCAGGCCGCGCTCGGCAGCCAGCTCGATCAGCGAGGAGCGGGTGACGCCGGGCAGGATGGTGCCGGTCAGCTCGGGGGTGACCACCCGACCGTCGGCGTAGAGGAAGAACAGGTTCATCCCGCCCAGCTCCTCGACATACCGGTGCTCCTGGGCGTCGAGGAAGACGACCTGGTCGCAGCCGTTCTCGATGCCCTCGGCCTGGGAGGCGAGCGAGGCGGCGTAGTTGCCGCCGCACTTGGCCGCTCCCGTGCCACCGGCGGCCGCGCGGACGTACTGCTCGCTGACCCACAGGCTCACCGGGGTCAGACCCCCGGCGAAGTAGGCGCCGGCGGGCGAGGCGATCACGGAGAAGAGCACGCGGTTGCTGGGGCGCACCCCGAGCGCCTCCTCGGTGGCGATCATGAAGGGTCGCAGGTAGAGCGAGGTCTCCCCCGAGCCGTACTCCGGCACCCACGCCTCGTCGATCCGCACCAGTTCCCTGATGGAGTCGAGGAAGACCGTCGGCGGCAGCTCGGGCAGGGCCAGCCGACGCGCGGAGGAGTTGAGCCGCTCGGCGTTGCGCTCGGGACGGAAGGTCCACACCGACCCGTCCTCGTGGCGGTAGGCCTTCATGCCCTCGAAGATCTCCTGGGCGTAGTGGAAGACCGCGGCCGAGGGCTCCAGCGGGATCGGACCATAGGGCACCACGCGCGCGTCGTGCCACCCCGTCCCCCGGTCCCAGTCCACCTGCACCATGTGCTCGGTGAACAGGTTCCCGAACCCGGGATTCTCCAGGAGGGCGGCGATCTTCTCGACCGGGGCGCGCTCGGCGACCTCGGTGACGGCGAAGGCGGTGGACGTCGGCGTCGTGGTCATGGGCCCGAGCGTAGTCGTCCCGGACGGCGCGCCCGAGGCGACCTCAGGTGACCCGACGGCAACCCACCGGGGTGGTCGGGGCGGTTGCCCTCAGCGGATCCAGCTCATCATCGCCCGCACCCGGCGGCCGACGTGCTCGATCGGGTGCGCGGAGCGGGCAGCCGCGCGCCGGCTCGTGGGCTCACCCGCCGGGTCGGCACCGGGGTTCCCGGTGGGACCGTACTGGCTGGCGAAGCCGTCGGCGTTGATCTGGTCCACCCGGGTCTTGAGGTCGTGGACCACCGCGAGGTAGGCGACCTCCTCCTCCACTCCCTGCCGCACCAGCTCCTCGAAGGCGGCCTCGACCGCCGCGCGCAGCGGCGCGTGGAGCCGCACCTGCGCCACCTCCAGCGCCCGGGTCTGGTGCTCAACGGTGGTCACGACCGCGCCGGAGCGCAGGGACCCCATGGCTGCCGCGTATGCCGTGAGCGTCGCCCAGGCGGCGCCGCTGGCGTCGCGGGCCACGGCGACCAGGGCCGGGCAGCCGCGACCGTCGAGGTACTCCTCGCGGATGCGCTCTCCGTCGCCGACCGCTCGCAGCATCGCCAGGTCGACCCCGGCGGGCACGGTGAGACCGCCCGACAGCACCTGCGCCCCGGAGGTGACGACGACGAGGTCCCCCGGCTCGGTGTGCTCGTCCAGCAGCTGCTGGGTGGCGGCGTGCTCGGGCTGGTCGGACGAGCCGTCGAGGTCCGGGACCAGCACGATGTCGCAGCGCTGCACGGCCTCCTCGGGAGTGGTGACCGCCAGCCCCTCCATCTCGGCACGGGCGGCGCCCCGGCTCTGCGGGTCGGTGCCGACCCACACGTCCACGCCGGAGTCGCGCAGGTTGAGCGCGTGCGCCGCGGCGACCGCGTCATACCCCAGGACGGCGACCTGGCGGTCCTGCAGGAGGGTCAGGTCGGCGGAGTCGGGATCCAGGACTGAGGTCACCCGCCCAGCCTATGCGGCCCCCACCGGCCCGACACCCGCCCGGGGCAGGCCTGCTCAGCGCAGGAAGAGCGCGCGCAGCCGAAGGGTCGTCAGCCACAGCCCGGCAGCGGTCATGACGAGGAAGTAGCCGACGTGGACCAGCGTCGTGCCGGTGAGGTGGCCGAAGGAGAGCTGGCGCATCAGCTCCACGCCGTGCCACAGCGGCATCGCCATGACGAACCACTGGATGACCTCGGGGTAGACCGTGATCGGGTAGAGGGTGGCCGAGAAGAGGAACATCGGCAGCATCGCGAAGTTGACCAGGTCCATCTGCTGGAAGCTGGTCATGTAGCTCGTGATCCCCATGCCCAGCGCGGCGAACCCGAACGCGATGAGCACCGCCACCGGCACCATGAGCAGGGACCACCAGCTGGTGACGAGCCCCATCACCGCGAGGACGCCGAGGAAGCCCAGGGCGTAGACGAACCCCCGGAAGAGGGCCATCAGGATCTCGCCCATCGCGACGTCGAGCGGGCCGAGGCTGGTCTGCAGCATCGCCTGGTAGAGCTTGGCGAAGCGCAGCTTGAAGAACACGTTCCAGGTGGAGTCGTAGATCGCGCCGTTCATCGCCGAGGTGGCCAGCAGCGCCGGGGCGATGTACGCCGCATACCCGATGGGTTCTCCGCCGGGACCCTCGACCTCCCCCACGAGCCCACCCATGCCGATCCCCATGGCGAGCAGGTAGAAGACCGGCTCGAAGAAGCCCGAGACCAGGATCATCCAGTTCTGGTTGCGGATGACGGTGAAGCCGCGCTCCAGGACCGCGCCGACGTTGCCGGAGGACAGTGCGCGCAGGGACACGCTGCGCGAGGGGCCGGGCCCCGACGAGGTGGGCGTCGTGGACGCGGTCACGAGCGCAGCCTCCGCGAGTAGACGCGGACCGCGACGACCAGCCCGGCCACGGTGCACGCGAGCAGGAACCCGAGGTGGACGGCGAACGCGAGCGGTGACAGCGGTGCGCCGTAGGTCGCCAACCGCGCCAGCTCGGTGCCGTGCCAGACCGGCGAGACCCAGCCGATCCAGTGCAGGTAGGTCGGCATGGCCGACAGGGGGAAGAAGGTGCCGGCGAAGAGGAACATGGGCATGACGACGAAGCGCTGGATGAACGCGAACTGGAGGCCCTCGTCGGTGAGGGTCGCGGCATAGGCCTGCAGGGGTGCACCGAAGGCGGTGGCGGTGAGGACGCCGACGGGGACGACGAGCAGCGACTGCGCCCACGGGCTGGGCGCCGCACCGAAGGCCACCATGATGACCCAGAAGAGCAGCGACTGGAGCACGAAGCGGATGACGACCGCGAGCAGGTGGCCCATCGCGATCTGGCTCGGCTCGACGGCGCTGGCCAGCGGCGCGTGGTAGAGGCGGTGCCACTTGAACCCGGCCATCACCGGGTAGGTCATCTCGGCGCTGACCGACATGACCACGGTCGAGACGAGCAGCGCCGGCGCGACGAAGGTGAGGTAGTCGACCCCGTCGACGGCCCCCACCCCCTGGTCCACGAGCGCACCCAGGCCGACGCCCATGGCGACCATGTAGAGCACGGGCTGGCCCACGGCATACAGCAGGATCGGCCAGAAGTAGGCGCGCATGCCGCGCAGCACCGTCTCGGCGTAGAACCACGCGCCCCAGGCGCGGGCCCGGCGGGCCATGGCGGTGTGCTCGGGCGCCCGGCCCGAGTACGCCAGGGAGGTGGTGTCGACCTGGGAGCTGGCCCGCTCAGTCAACGAGGGACCTCCCGGTCAGCCGGAGGAAGACGTCCTCCAGCGACGCGCGCCGCACCAGCGAGGTGACGGGGCGCAGCTCGCGGCGCGAGATCTCCTCCAGCGCGCCCTCGCCGTCGTCGGTGTAGATGAGGATGCGGTCGGGGAGCACCTCGTTGCGCTCACCCACCCCCTCGAGGTCGGCGACCACCTGGGCGTTGCGCTCGGACCCGAAGCGGACCTCGACGACCTCGCGCGTGGCGTGCTCGCGGATCAGCTGCCGCGGTGACCCCTGCGCCATGATCTGCCCGTGGTCGACGACGATCAGCCGGTCGCAGAGCTGCTCGGCCTCGTCCATGAAGTGCGTCGTCACGACGAGCGTGGTCCCCGCCTCCTTGAGCCGGAACAGCCGGTCCCAGAGGATGTGCCTGGCCTGCGGGTCCAGGCCCGTCGTCGGCTCGTCGAGCAGGAGGATCCGAGGCTCGTTGACCAGGCCGCGCGCGATGGTGAGACGCCGCTTCATCCCGCCCGAGAGGTTCCCGACCTTCTCGTCGGCCTTGGCCTCGAGCTGGGCGAAGGCGAGCAGCTCGTCGGCCCGTGGAAGGAGGTAGGAGCGGGGCAGGCCGAAGTAGCGGCCGTACATGACGATGTTCTCCCGGACCCGCAGCTCGTCGTCGAGGTTGTCCTGCTGCGGGACGACGCCCAGGTGGGCACGGACCTCGGGGCCGTGGTCGGCCGGGTCCATGCCCAGGACCCGCAGCTCACCCCCGGAGCGGTCGAGGGTGCCGCCGATCATCCGCATGGTGGTCGACTTGCCCGCCCCGTTGGGGCCGAGCAGTCCGAAGCTCTCTCCCGGCTGCACCTCGAAGTCGATGCCGTCGACGGCAGCGAAGTCCCCGTACGTCTTGCGCAGTCCCCGCGCGCTGATCACCGGCTCGCTCACGTCGCAGGACTCTACGGCGGCGCACCCACGAACCTCCAACGGGTTTCAGGCGAGGCGCTCGGCCAACCACGCGGCGTCGGCCCGGTGCTCCTCCGGACCCCCGGGCGTCTCGCAGATGACCGGCGCCCCCGCGTCCCGCACGACGGCGGCGAGCTCGTCGGGGTCGAGCTGGCCCGCGCCGAAGCTGGTGTGCCGGTCGGCCCCCGAGTCGAAGCCGTCGCGGCTGTCGTTGGCGTGGACCAGGTCGATGCGACCGGTGATGGCATGGACCCGCTCCACCACCTCCGTCAGCGGGATGCCGCCCGCCCAGGCGTGGCAGGTGTCCAGGCAGAACCCGACCTGCTCCGCGCCGTCAGCGGCCTGCACCGCCGCCCACAGCCCCTCGATGCGGATCAGCCGCCGGGCCATCGCGTGGTCGCCGCCCGCCGTGTTCTCGATGAGCAGGGGCACCTTGATGTCGGTCGCCTCGACGGCCTTGCGCCAGTTGTCGAAGCCCTTGCCCGGGTCGTCGCCGGCGGTGACGTGACCCCCGTGCACGATCAGGCCCTTGGCACCGATCTCCGCCGCGGCGTCCATGTGCTGCTGCAGCAGCTTGCGGCTCGGGATGCGGATGCGGTTGTTGGTCGAGGCCACGTTGACGATGTAGGGCGCGTGGACGTAGAGGTCGACGCCGGCCTCCTCGGCCGCCGCCCGCAGGGCCGCCGCACCGCCGGGGTAGCGCACCTCGGGGCCCTTGTAGCTCTGCGGGTCGCCGAGGAAGTGCTGCACGAGGGTGGTGCCGCGGGCCACCGCCTCCGCCACGGGGTCAGCCTGGTCGACGTGGGCACCGATCCTGATCGTCATGCCTGCCAGCGTAGGCACCCCTGCCCGCACGTCCACGCCATACCTGGGTGTGCTCAGCCGCGGGCGGCGTGGAAGGCGACGAGCCGGGCGCAGCCGGGACCGAGGTCGACCCAGGAGACCGCGTGGGTATGGAGCACCGCTGCGGCCGCCGTCGGAAAGTGCCCCCCGACCTCGTCGAGGACGCCCTCGTCGGAGTCGCCCGGGTCCGCGAGCGCCAGCGTGAGCATGCCGACCGCCGGTTGGTGGCCGACGACCCACACGGTCGTGGCGTCCTCCGGCGCCTCATGGACGGCCGCGATCACGGCGGAGGGACCTCCGTCGTAGATGCCCCGCGCGGACCACACGTCCACGCCCGACGCACCTGCCCCGGCGAGGAGGTGCTCGGTCGTCTGCCTGGTCCGGGCCGCCGTCGAGGCCAGCACGAGGTCCGGCAGCAGGTCCTGCTCCGCGAGCCAGCGGCCCAGACCCTGCGCGTCCTCCATGCCCCGAGGGGCCAGCTCCCTCTCGTGGTCGCCGTCGGGGTGCGAGTGCTGGGCCTTGGCGTGCCGGACGACGACGAGCGTGCGGGTCATGCCCATCACGCTAGCGCCGTCCCGGTGGCGACGACGTGCTCCAGCGTCCCGCGGTCGCGGTAGGCCGTGAGCTGGCGGTGCAGGTAGCGCCCCATCCGCGGGTAGGAGGCGGGGGTCCCCCCACCCACGTGCGGGGTGACCAGGACGCCGCGGGTCGACCAGAGCGGGTGACCGTCGGGCAGCGGCTCCGGGTCGGTCACGTCGAGAGCGGCGCGGAGACGGCCGGACGCGCACTCCGCGACGAGCGCCTCGGTGTCGACCACGGGTCCACGGGCGACGTTGACCACGAGCGCGTCGTCCGGCAGGGCTGCGAGAGCTGCCGCGTCGACCAGGCCACGCGTCCCCGCGTTCAGCGGCACCGCCACCACGAGCACGTCGGCGTCCGGCAGCAGGCGGGGCAGCAGGTCGATGCCGTGCACCCCGTCCACGAGACCGTCGCCCGGCCGGTCGGTGCTGGCGACCGCCACCACCTCGCACTCGCTGGCGAGCAGCCGGCGGGCGAGAGCCTGCCCGATCCCGCCGTAGCCGAGGACGAGCACCCGCGCGTCGGCCAGCGACCGCTGCTGCCCGGCCGCCGAGCCGTCCCAGCACCCGTCCGCCTGCGCCAGCACGTAGGTCGGCAGCGCCCGCTGCGCCGCCAGCATCAGGGTGAGCGCCAGCTCTGCCGTGGCCGTGTCGTGCACCCCCACGGCGTTCGCGACGGCGACACCGTCTGGCACGTGAGGGAGGGCGTGGTCGTAGCCTGCGCTCGACAGCACGACGGCACGCAGCGCCGGCACCTCGTCCAGACGTCGGAGCCAGGGCCCCGCCGTGAACCCCATCGCCATCACGTCGACCTCGCGGCCCCCGCCCGGCACGGTGTCCTCGTCCAGGGGGTCGTAGGCCAGCACCTCCACCCCGTCGACCGGGCCCAGGTGCTCGAGGAGGTCGTGCGGGACGGCGGCGACGGGTCGGGCCACGGCCGTCAGCCGTCCACGCCGAGCGTGGCGAGGATCAGCTCGCGCGCCCTGGCGGCGTCGGCCTGACCGCGCATCTCCTTCATCACCTGGCCGATGAGGGCCCCGGCGGCCTGCGCCTTGCCGCCCCGGATCTTCTCCGCGACGTCCGGGTTCGCGGCGATGACCGTGTCGACGGCCGCCTGCAGGGCGCCGTCGTCCGCCACCAGCTCGAGCCCGCGCGCGTCGGCGACCTGAGTCGGTCCGCCCTCGCCGGCCACGACGCCGTCGAGCACCTGGCGCGCCATCGAGTCGTTGAGGCGGCCGGCGGTGACGAGCCCGTGCAGCTCGGCGATGTCCGCCGGGGTGACGCCGAGGTCCGTGACCGCGACACCCTGGGCGTTGGCGCGCCGGGCCAGGTCGCCGGTCCACCACTTGCGGGCGGCGGCGGGCGACGCCCCCGCAGCGACGGTCTCCTCGATCACCTCGGTGGCACCGGCGTTGAGCACGTCGCGCATCTCCAGGTCGGAGTAGCCCCAGTCGCCCTGCAGCCGACGACGGCGGTCGGCGGGCTGCTCCGGAAGGGTCGCGCGCAACCTTTCGACGTCCTCGCGGGTCGGTGCGACCGGCACCAGGTCCGGCTCGGGGAAGTAGCGGTAGTCGTCGGCGTCGGACTTCGGGCGGCCAGAGGTCGTGACGCCGGTGTCCTCGTGCCAGTGCCGCGTCTCCTGGTGGATCGCCGCGCCGGAGTCGAGCACGGCGGCGTGCCGGGTCATCTCGTAGCGCACCGCCCGCTCGACCGAGCGCAGCGAGTTGACGTTCTTCGTCTCCGTGCGGGTGCCGAGGACCTGCGCCCCGATCGGCATGAGGGAGACGTTGGCGTCGCAGCGCACCGAGCCCTGCTCCATCTTCACGTCCGAGACGCCGAGCGCCTTGAGGAGGTCCCGCAGGGTCGCGACGTAGGCGCGCGCCACCTCCGGGGCCCGTTCGCCCGTGCCGGTGATCGGCTTGGTGACGATCTCGATGAGCGGGATGCCGGCACGGTTGTAGTCCACGACCGAGTAGTCGGCCCCGTGGATGCGGCCCGTCGACCCGCCGACGTGCGTCGACTTCCCGGTGTCCTCCTCCATGTGGGCCCGCTCGATCTCGACGCGGACGATCTCGGTCCCCTCGCCGTCGGCGGCCGGGACCTCCACGTCGAGCCAGCCCTCGAAGGCGATCGGCTCGTCGTACTGCGACGTCTGGAAGTTCTTCGGCATGTCCGGGTAGAAGTAGTTCTTCCGGGCGAACCGGCACCACTCGGCGATCTGGCAGTTCAGCGCCAGCCCGATCCGTACGGCCGCCTCGACGGCGGCCACGTTGACGACCGGGAGCGCACCGGGCAGCCCCAGGCACACGGGGCACACCTGGGTGTTGGGCTCGGCGCCGAACTCGGTCGCGCACCCGCAGAACATCTTCGTCGCGGTGTTCAGCTCGACGTGGACCTCCAGGCCCACCACGGGCTCGTAGCGGGTCAGCGCCTCGTCGAACGGCACGACGGTCTCGGGAACCGCGGTCATGCCGTCACCTCCTCGGTCGGGGTGGGTGTATGCCGTGCACCCGCCGGGAGGACCTCGGGGATCTCCGGCAGCCTGTCGAGGACCGACCCGCCCTGCACCTGGGCGAGGCGTGCCTCCAGGGCGGCGCCCACGGCATACAGGCGCTGGTCCTGCATGGCGGGGGCGAGCAGCTGGATTCCCGCCGGCAGACCGTCCTCCTCCGCGAGCCCGGAAGGGATCGACATGCCGGGAACGCCTGCGAGGTTGGCGGGAATCGTGGCGATGTCGTTGAGGTACATCTCCATCGGGTCCTCGGTCTTGTCGCCGATGAGGAAGGCCGTGGTGGGCGCCGTCGGGCTGACCAGCACGTCGGCCTGCTCGAACGCGGCCTCGAAGTCGCGGGCGATGAGCGTGCGCACCTTCTGTGCCTGCCCGTAGTAGGCGTCGTAGTAGCCGCTGGAGAGGGCGTACGTGCCCAGGATGATGCGTCGCTTGACCTCGTCGCCGAAGCTGGCGTCGCGGCTGGTCGCCATCACCTGCTCGGCGCTGGGGCTGTCGTCGGGGGTGACGCGCTGTCCGTAGCGCATCGCGTCGTAGCGGGCCAGGTTGCTGCTCGCCTCCGAGGGGAGGATGAGGTAGTAGGCGGCCATCGCGTAGGTGAAGTGCGGGCAGGAGACCTCGACGATCTCGGCGCCGAGGTCGCGCAGCTGCTCCAGCGCCTCGTCGAACCGGGCCTGGACACCGGCCTGGAAACCGTCACCGCCGATCTCCTTCACCACGCCGACGCGCAGCCCGGCGAGGTCCCCGGTGGCACCCGACTCGGCCGAGGCGACGACGGGTGGGACCGGGGCGTCGATGCTCGTGGAGTCCATCGGGTCGTGGCCGCCGAGCACCTCGTGCAGCATCGCCGCGTCGGTGACGGTGCGGGCGCACGGGCCGATCTGGTCCAGGCTGGAGGCGAGCGCGATGATGCCGTAGCGGCTCACCCCGCCGTACGTCGGCTTCACCCCCACGGTGCCGGTGACGGCGCCCGGCTGGCGGATGGAGCCGCCCGTGTCCGAGCCGATGGCCAGCGGCGCGAGGAAGGCGGCGACCGCTGCCGAGGAGCCACCGCCGGAGCCGCCGGGGATCCGGTCCAGGTCCCACGGGTTGCGGGTCGGGCCGAACGCCGAGTGCTCGGTCGAGCTGCCCATCGCGAACTCGTCCATGTTCGTCTTGCCGAGGATCGGCATGCCGGCGTCGCGGAGGCGGGTCACGATCGTCGCGTCGTAGGGCGGCACGAAGTGCTCGAGCATCCGCGAGCCGGCCGTGGTGGTCAGCCCCTGCGTGCAGGCGATGTCCTTGACCGCGATCGGCACGCCGGCGAGGCGGTGCAGGTCCTCCCCCGCGGCACGGCGCGCATCGACGTCGCGCGCGGTGGCCAGCGCACCCTCCGCGTCCACGAGCAGGAAGGCGTTGAGCACCGGGTTGAGCCGCTCGATGCGGTCCAGGTGCGCCTGCGTCAGCTCGACCGAGGTGAGCGTGCCGGAGGCGAGACGCTCGGCCATCTGGGCCGCGGTGAGGCGGGTCAGGTGGGGGTTTGCCGCGTCGGCGGCGGGCAGGGTGGTGTCGGTCATCTCGGGGCTCACTCCTCGTCCAGGATCCGCGGCACGCCGAAGCGCCCCGCCTCGGCGTCGGGCGCGTTGGACAGCGCCTGCTCGGCGGTGAGCCCGGGCCGGACCACGTCCGGGCGGGTGACGTTGGTCAGGGGCAGCGGGTGCGACATCGGGGGCACGTCGGCGGCGGCGACCTCGTTGATCTGGCCGACCCACTCGACGATCTGGTCGAGCTGGCCGGCGAGGCGGTCGAGCTCCTCCTCCGACAGCTGGATGCGCGCCAGCATGGCGACGTGCGCGACGTCGTCGCGAGACAGTGAGGACATGGGGGCCAGTCTAGGTCGCCGGTATTGCTCGGAGGTTTCACCGCCGGGCGGCTCGGGCTCCGATCATGCCGTGCTGCGCCGTCCCGACCTGCCAGGGCGTCAGACGATCCCCAGCTCGCGTCCGCGGGCGACGGCCTCCCGGCGGGACGTCGTCTCCAGCTTGCGGTGGATGTGCTTCATGTGGGTCCGCAGGGTGTTCGTGGAGATGAACAGGCGGCGGGCGACCTCCTCGTTGGGGACCGTCCCCTGCACCGCCTGCAGGACCTCGCGCTCTCGTGCGGTGAGCGGCTCGAAGTACCACGTCAGGGGCGCTGCCCGTTGAGCCGGGTGAAGACGGTCCAGGACGTCGACGACGAGCGTCTCCTGGGGGGTCCCCCGGTCGAGGAGCTCCTCCAGAAGGAGCCGGACGTCGGGGCCCAGCCGGAGGTAGGGATAGACGATCCCCTCCCGGACGGACGCGGCGACCGCGCTCACCATACGGTCGAGGGCCTCCTCGTGACGCCCGAGCGCCTCGCAGACCAGGGCGAGGCTGACCAGGGCGAAGAGGGCGGCCGGGGTCCCCGCCCCGGCGCGGAGGACCTCGCCCAGCAGGTGCTCGGCCTGCTCGTGGCGGCCCTCGCGTCGGAGGATCTCGGCCAGCCACGTGCGACGCATCACCTCGTCCGGGGACAACGGCGCGTCCTCCCCCCGGTCGAGAAGGGCGAGGGCAGCGGAGTGCCGGCCCTCCGCCATGAGCTGATCGACGCGCAGCACGACCAGCATGACGCGGCCCCAGGGGGGTGGTTCCCAGTCGGCGACCAGGGCCTCGAGGCCCTCGAGCTCGGCCCGTGCCGGCACGACCCGGTCAAGGGTCAGCAGCGTGAGATGCGTCAGCACCCGGAGGCGGAACCGGTTGACGAGGTCGGCCGTCTCGACCGCGTCCTGGGCCAGGGAGAGGTGCTGCAGGGCGCTGGCGAGGTCGCCCTGCAGGAGCTCGGCGCCGCCCAGGGCCGCGTAGGCGGTCGCTGCGGCGTGGGGGCTGGACCAGCCGCCCTCGCGCTCCGTGGTCACGACCTCGAGCGCGCGTGCCTTCGCAGCGTGCAGCCGGCCGGCCGTGAGCTCGACCACCGCGAGCTGTGCCTGGCACCGCAGGACCAGCTGCGGCAGGTTCAGGGTGGCGGCGTAGGAGAGCGCCGCCTCCAGGTGGGGCCGGGGGTCGGCAAGAAGGCGAACTGCCTCGTAGGCGCCGACGTGGTGGTAGAGGAGGGCCAGCAGCACGCGCTCACGGTGGGACAGATAGCCGTCCTGGCTGGTGATCGCCTCGATCAGCTCGAGGGCGCCCTCGCGGAGCCCCTCGGTGTCGTCCCGGCCGGTCATGGTCGCTACGTGGAGACGGACGACCGTGCTCATCGCCTCGGTCGTGGCACGACGCGCTCCTGCCAGCTGGTGGGCGAGCACTCCCGCCCCGGTGGCACACCGACCCGCGCGGTCGAGGTCGCGGGCGCGCAGGCGCAGGAAGCCGCAGACGACGGCCAGCTCCGGCTGGGTGGCGCGCAGGTCTTCGTCGAAGAGGTCCAGGAGCGAGCGGACGACCGCCGACTCACCGGCCACGGCCAGCTCCAGCCAACAGTCCCCGAGCAGCTCGGCCCCCCAGGCGACGTCCCCGCCGGTGACGGCGTGGCGGACTGCCTCGACCGGTGAGCCCGATCGCTGGTGCCAGCGCGCGGCCTCGAGGTGCAGCTCCGTCGCCAGCGCGGGGTCCGTCTCCGCCAGGCGTCGCCGCAGGGCGTTCGCGAACATCGGGTGCCAGTGGTACCAGGTGCGCCCGTCGTCGCGGGTGCCCTCCCACCGGCTGAGGAACAGACGGCTTCGTCGGAGACCCGCGAGCGTGCTGGCGGAGTCCGCGCGGCCGGTCAGGGCGTCGGCGAGGTCCGCGCAGATCGGGTCGGCGGTCGTCGCGCGGAGGAGAAAGCTCTGGACCTCGGTCGACTGTGCTGCGAAGACCTCGTCCATGAGGTAGTCCGTCGCGAGCGACACGCCGTCGTGGAGTCCGTCGGGCAGGGCTCTGTGGTGCAGGGCCGCCGCGACGAGCGAGACACCGGCGACCCACCCCGCCGTGACGGCGAGCAGGTCCGTGATCTCCCGGCCGGAGAGGTCCAGGCCCCGGTGCTCGAGCAACTGGCGCAGCTCGTCCTCGGTGAGGGCGAGGTCCTCCTCCCCCAGCTCACTGCCATGTCCGAGGAGCAGCAGCCGCGCCTGGCCGAGGTGCGGCTGCTCACGACTGAGCACTGCGAGACGGAGATGCTGGAAGGGGTCGCCGAGAACGTTGGCGAGGAGGACCTCCGAGGGGGAGCCGATGACTGCGTCGACGCTGTCCAGCACGAGCACCACGTCGCCGTCGAGGCGTGACATGACCTCCCAGATCTGCACGGGGAGCGCCTCGGTGACCGTCGTGACACCCGGTGGGAGCGAGACCTCACGGAACGCTCGTCCGCCCGGTGGGGTGCCGGCTACCGCAGCCGCAAGGTAGCGGAGCAGGCGGCGCGGGTCGCGGTCGCCGTGGTCCAGGGTCAGCCAGGCCACCGACCGGGATCGGCTGCCGTGACGGACCGTCCAGTCCACCATGGCCTGGGTCTTCCCGGCACCGGCCGGGGCCGACAGGATGAGTGACCCGCGGTGCAGCGCCTCGTCGAGCAGCTGGTCGACGCGCGGACGGTGCAGGACGCCCTCCGCCACCAGCGGCATCCGCCGCTTGCCCTGGAACAGTCCGTCGCGCAGCACCCGCAGACCCGGGACGGCACTCCAGGGCGCGATGTGCTGGGACTGCTGCGGCATTCCTCCTCCGACCCGTGTCCGTCCCACTCTAGGTCGACCTGCTTCGGCTCGAGGGTCGTGGGGAACGAGCGGGGTCGAGAGTCGCGTCACAACGGTGTGGGGGGGGGGGGGGGGGGGGGGGGGGCGGGGGGGGGGGGGGGAGGGGGAGGAGGAAAGAAGAAGAGG
>NZ_JBJFZS010000007.1:0-179367 GCF_045032595.1 Ornithinimicrobium jinqii | reverse complement strand
GCTCGAGGGTCGTGGGGAACGAGCGGGGTCGAGAGTCGCGTCACAACGGTGCGGCGGGGGCAGCATCCTCACCAGGCGTGCATCGTCCCGGGGAGGGGAGCTGTCACGGACGGCCTCCGCCGCCGGCCTTGGCTGCCACCGTGACGGCCTTCGTCACGGTGTCCGTCGACACGATCGACCCGGCGTCGGTGGTGGTGATCGTCAGGTTGGGTGCGGTGAAGGTGATGACGTAGTCGCCCGCGAGCGGCTTCTGCCAGTTGTAGCCGTAGACCACGCGACCGGTCGAGTTGATCTCGGCGGTGAAATCACCGGAGTAGACGATCAGACCGTCGGTGCGCTCGATCTTCAGCTGCGCTCCTGCGTCCCAGACCCGAACCTCCGGGTAGGGGTTGACTGCGACACCGACGGTGCCGTAGGTGGCGTAGCGGTCGAGCTCGTCCGTGAGCTTGACGACAGTGAAGCCGGTGAACGGGTAGAGGCCGGTGTCAGCCAGCAGCCCCATCTCGACGCGGATCGGGGTCCTGGCCTTGAGGGGCGCGCTCACAAGGTTGTCGCCCCAGTCGGCACCGACCGCTACCGTGTTGGCCAACGCCGTCGTGCAGCCGGCCTGCCACGCATCCTCACCCTGCACGTAGTAGTCACCAGCGGTGACACCCTGGGGCAGGTTCTCCGAGGCAGGGAGCTCTGGGAAGGCCGTGGTTCCGCCGATCGGCAGGACAGCCGCATCGCACGGGTACTTCAGCGTCATGCCGATGCTGGGCACGAAGACCGCCGGCACCGACAGGTTGTTCGACACCACCTCTTCGGCCTCCCCGCCCACCGGCGGGCCCTTCGCGATCGAGGTCGGGGCACCGAGCATCGTGAGCCCGAGCAGGGCAGCGCCCGCCCCCGCCATCATCCTGGTGAACGTCCTCATGATCGGGACCTCCTCGTCCTCCGAGGGATCGCCACGGACCCTTGCCCGTGCCTCCGGTTGATCCGGTCCCTCGTCCTTCACGGTGCGCCGGGGGGCGTCCGTGGTCGTCACCCCCCGGGGGTGATCTCCGGCGGGGGCCGGGGGACGATGGGGCCAGGACTGCGGCCTGACGGGACCGCGGCCTACGCCTCGCGCAGCCGCTCGGCGACCAGGGCGGGATCGGGGTTGGTGCGGGGGATGCCGTCGATCACCACGGTCGGGACGGTCTCGTTGCCGCCGTTCACCTCACGGACGTAGGCGGCGGCCTCCTCGTCCTCCCAGATGTTGACCCAGGTCGCCTGCTCCCGCAGTGCGCCCAGCCGGGCCCTGAGCATCGCGCAGAAGCCGCACCCTGGGCGCCAGTAGACGACGACACCCTTGCGGGGATCTGTGTCGGCCATGGAAAGGACCTCCTCGTGGGTCGTGCCTCCGCGCCGGCCTCTCCAGGGGGAGGTCCACCACGCGACGGCGAGCGCGACGACACCGTATCCGACGGCAAACCCGAGGCGCCCGTCAGCAGCCGCGTCGAGCACGACGAGGCCGAGCGCGGCGACGAGCGCCGCCCAGAGCCAGGGCGACCTCATACCCTCTCGCCGCCTCCGGGGTCGCCGGTTGACCGCAGCACGTCGGCGGTCACCTCCAGCTGTCCACGGTGCTGGCACAGCTCCTCGAGCACGTGCACGAGCGCCCCACCCTGGCTGCGTCCGACCGGCTGGGCGTGCGTCTCCGGGCGGTCCTGGCCCACGCACGGCGCGTCCCAGTCGGCTCCGGCGAGCGCCTCGACGAAGCGTCCCCGTGCGGACCGCACCTGGGACGCGAGGTCGGCGACGGTCCCCGTCCCCCTGAACTCGGAGTCGCGGTCCCGGTGGTTCGGGCGGCCGGCCACCTTGTGACCGGCCCAGAAGTCCATCACGCCCACGCAGTGGACGACGATCGCGTAGGGGCTGTTGCTCCCCTCGACCCCCAGCCGCTCGTTGAGGAGCCCGTCTCCCAGCTGCCGGCACGTGTCGAGCATGCCGTCCAGCGCCCTGTCGACGAACCACAGCAGGTCCTCGTCCCTCACCTGTCCCATCAGTCCTCCTCCTCGATCTCGTCGTCCACGTCGCCGCTGCCCACGTCCGGCGAACCGGTCGCCAGCAGCCGCACGAACTGCTCCTCGTCCAGGACCGGGACGCCCAGCTCCTCGGCCTTGTCTGCCTTGGTGCCGGCGTTGGCGCCCACCACGACCCAGTCGGTCTTCTTGCTCACCGAGCCGGCCGCCTTGCCACCGCGGGAGACGATCGCCTCCTTGGACTCGTCGCGGCTGAAGCCCTCCAGCGACCCGGTCACCACGACCGTCCGTCCCTCCAGGGTGCGCTCGACGGACTCGTCGCGCTCGTCGGCCATCCGTACCCCGTCGGCTGCCCACCTCTCGACGATCTCGCGGTGCCAGTCGACGTCGAACCACACCCGCACCGACTCGGCGATGATCTGCCCGACCCCCTCCGTCGCCGCGAGCTCCTCCAAGGACGCGGCCCGGATCGCGTCCATGGACCCGAACTCCGCCGCGAGCGCCCGCGCCGCGGTGGGCCCGACGTGCCGGATCGACAGCGCCACGAGCACCCGCCACAACGGCTGGCTGCGGACCTGCTGCAGGTTGTCGACGAGCTTCTGCCCGTTGGCGGACAGGACCCGCCCGTCGAGCACCGCCTCCTGGGGATCCCCCTTCTTCGATGCCCGCGTGTAGAGCGGCACCCGCCGCACGTCGTCGGCCGTGAGCGAGAAGAGCGTCGCCTCGTTGGTCAGCACACCGGCGTCGAGCAGCGCGGCGACGCCCTCGAAGCCGAGCGCCTCGATGTCGAAGGCCCCGCGCCCGGCCATCGAGGAGAGCCGCTCGCGCAGCTGCGCCGGGCAGTCCCGCGCGTTGGGGCAGCGGATGTCCTTGTCGCCCTCCTTCTCCGGCCGCAGCGGCGTCCCGCACGAGGGGCACTCGGTCGGCATCACGAACGCCCGCTCGGTGCCGTCCCGCTTCTCCACGACCGGCCCCAGGATCTCGGGGATGACGTCGCCCGCCTTGCGCAGCACGACGGTGTCGCCGATGAGCACGCCCTTGCGCTCCACCTCGTGGGCGTTGTGCAGCGTCGCCCGCTCCACCGTGGAGCCGGCCACCTGGACCGGCTCCATCAGCCCCCAGGGGGTCACGCGTCCGGTGCGTCCCACGTCCACCCGGATGTCGAGGAGCGTGGTGGTGACCTCCTCGGGCGGGTACTTGTACGCGATCGCCCACCGCGGCGCGCGGGAGGTGGACCCCAGCCGGCGCTGCACGACGACCTCGTCGACCTTGACGACGACCCCGTCGAGCTCGTGCTCGACGTCGTGCCGGTGCTCGCCGTACTGCCGCACGTAGTCACGGACCTCGGCCATCGACGCCACCACACGCGTCCGGTCGGAGACGGGCAGTCCCCAGGCCGCCAGCAGCTCGTAGGCCTGCGACTGGCTGGTGATGTCGAAGCCCTCCCGCGCACCGATCCCGTGAACGAGCATCCGCAAACCGCGCTGCGCGGTGACGCGGGGGTCCTTCTGCCGCAGCGACCCGGCGGCGGTGTTGCGCGGGTTGGCGTAGGGCGCCTTCCCGGCAGCGACGAGGCTCGCGTTGAGCTCCTCGAAGGCGGCCACCGGGAAGTAGACCTCCCCGCGCACCTCCACGAGCCCGGGCACCGGGACCGGTTCGTCGGTCTCGGCACCACCCACGACCACCGCCCCCTCCTCCGGCGTCCCTGCCCTCCGCTGCTCCTCCGGCGCGCGCAGCGTGCGCGGCACGCCCTCGACCGTGCGCAGGTTGAGGGTGACGTCCTCACCGGTCCTCCCGTCACCGCGGGTGAGCGCGCGGACCAGCCGGCCGTCCTCGTACAGGAGGTTGACGGCCAGCCCGTCGATCTTGAGCTCGCACAGGTAGTGCACCTCCGCCCCGCCCGCGTCGCGCTCCACCCGCTCGGCCCACGCGTCCAGCTCCTCGGGCGAGAACGCGTTGTCGAGGCTCAGCATCCGCTCGAGGTGGTCGACAGCGGTGAACTGGGTCGAGAACGTCCCTCCGACCACCTGCGTCGGGCTGTCCGGCACCCTCAGCCCCGGGTGCTCCTCCTCCAGCTCCTCGAGGTCGCGCACCAGGGCGTCGAACTCGCCGTCGCTGACCACCGGGGCGTCCTTGACGTAGTAGGCGAACTGGTGCGCCCGGATCTCCTCCGCGAGGTCGGTCCACCGGTGGCGGGCCTCCTGCGGCACGTCGTCGACGATCGGGTCGGGGGCGCTGCTCTGGCTCACCCGACCATCTTGGCAGGGTCCACCGACACCCCCGGGGTATGCCGTGCACGACGCGGTCCGGTGATCAGCAGCGAGCCGAGGAGCACGACGACCGCTCCCGCGAGCACGAGCGGCCCCACGCTCTCCCCGAGCAGCAGGACGCCGAGCAGGACCGAGACGACGACGATCGGGTAGGTGACGCTGGTGGCGACCGTGGGACCGGCGGCGCGGACGACGGCATACTGCATCGCCTGGGCCAGCCCGGTGCCCACCACCCCCAGCACCACGACCGCGAGCAGCGGTCCCCACAGCTCACCGGACGACGCGCCCGCCGCGACCCGACCGGGCACCAGCGGACCCTCCGACGGTGCCCCGCGCAGCCACCAGTCGAGCAGCAGCAGCGCGGGGACCTGCGCAGCAGCGACGAGGACCTGCGCCGTCGGCATCGACAGCCCGCCGGGGTCGACGCCGTGCAGGTGGCGGCGCACGTAGGTCCAGCCCACGCCGTAGCTCGCCGAGGCGGCGAGCACCATCACCAGTCCGACGGGGTCCGGCCCCCGCTCCAGCGACCACGGCTGGGCGATGAGGACGACGCCGACGAAGCCGATGGCGACGCCGACCTGGCGACGGCGGCCGACCGGCTCGCCGGGCAGCATCAGCGCGGTGGCGAGGACGGCGGCCACGGGTGTGGTGGCGTTGGAGATGCCCGCCACGGCCGAGGTGACGCGCTCCTCGCCGAGGGCGAACAGCGTCCAGGGCAGCGTGCACAGCAGGGTGCCGGTGACGAGCAGGTGCCCCCAGGTGCGGCGGCCCCGGGGCAGCCGCGTGCGGGTCGCGACCAGCAGGAGGAGCAGGACGAGGACCCCGCAGACGATGCGCAGCGAGGCGACCTGGACGCCGCTGAGCGCATCGAGACCCACCTTGATGAGCAGGTAGCTCGAGCCCCAGATGAAGGTGAGCGCCAGGTACCAGACCTGCCACGGGACGGCCGGCCTCGTGGCTACGGTCATCCGGCGGCGAGCTCTGCCAGCCGGGCCGCGGCCTGGACGGTGGCGGCGGTGACAGCCTGCGCACCGGCCGGCGTGGACGCAGCCAGCCCGCACGCGGGGGTGACCGTGAGACTGGCCAGGTCGCGCAGAGGCAGGCCGAGCTCGCCCCAGCGGCGGGCGAGGTCGTCGACGAGCCGGGCCGGTGCGGCTGGGTCGGGGCCGGTGGGCACCGTCCCGGCCCAGAGCTCGACACCGGCCTCGATGAGCGTGGCCACCACCTCCCAGCCTGGGGTGCCGAGCAGGGCGACGTCGAGGCTGACCGCGTCCGCGCCCGAGCTGCGCAGCAGGTCCAGGGGCACGTCGCCGGCGCAGGAGTGCGCAGCGACCAGCACCGCGCCGCCCGAGCGGGCACCGTCCACGACCCCGCGCAGCGCGGTCACCAGCTCGCCCTGCTCCGGGGTGCGCAGCACGCGGTAGCCGGACTCGGAGCGGATCCGGCCGAGCGACACGGCGGTCAGCGACGGCTCGTCGACCTGCAGGACGACCTCCGCACCGGGGACCAGCCGACGGACCTCGCGGACGTGGGCGGCCACCCCCTCCGACAGGGACAGGGCCAGGTCGCGCGTCGCGCCCGGGTCGGACAGGACCTTGTCCCCGAGCGGCAGCCACAGCGAGGACGCGAGGGTCCACGGACCCGCGACCTGGAGCTTGAGGGGGCCGGCCCAACCGTCGAACGCCTCGGCCAGCTCGTCGAGGTCCTGGCGCCACCAGGACCCCGTCCGCTCGTGGTCGCGCCCCGGACGGTCGACGAGCCGCCAGCCCTGCGGCTGCAGGTCGACGGGCAGGTCGACCAGCAGGTGGGCCGTGCGCCCGACCATGTCCGCGCCCGGCCCGCGGGCGGGCAGCTCGGGCAGGTAGGGCACGCCCTCGACGCCGTCGGGGGCCGTGTCCGTGAGCTCACCGCGCACGACCCGGAGCGCCTCGCGCACGTCCGTGCCGGGCCAGGAGCCGATCCCGCTCGCGCGCACGCCGCGCGCGTGCCGCATACCCTCACCTGTGCTCATGCCGTCCTCCCCGAGGAGGCGATGGTGCCCGACCCCACGACGCGGGTTCCCTCGTAGAGGACGACCGACTGGCCGGGGGCGACACCGCGCACCCGCTCCTCGAGGCGCACGGTCAGCACCCCCTCGTCGACCTGCGCCGCGGCCGGGTGCTCCGCGCCGTGCGCGCGCACCTGGGCGCCCACCCGCACCGTCCCGTCCGGCGCCGGGCCGCACCAGCGGACGTGGTCCGCCGTCATGACGTCGACGCCCAGCAGCTCCTCCGGGCCGACGACGACGGTGTTGGTGGCGGTGTCGGTGGACAGGACGTAGCGGGGGGTGCCGTCGGCGGTGGGGACCTTCAGGCCCAGCCCGCGCCGCTGCCCGACGGTGTAGCCGTGGGCGCCTCCATGCTCGCCGAGCACGGTCCCGTCGGTGTCGACGACCGGGCCGGGCCGCTCCCCCAGTCGGTCCGCGAGCCAGCCCCGGGTGTCCCCGTCCGCGATGAAGCAGATGTCGTGGCTGTCCGGCTTCCGGGCCACCGAGAACCCGCGGGCGGCGGCCTCGGCGCGGATGTCGGTCTTCACCGTGTCGCCGAGGGGGAAGAACGCGCGTTCCAGCTGGTCGGCGTCCAGCACCCCGAGCACGTAGGACTGGTCCTTGGCCCGGTCGACGGCGCGGTGCAGCTCGCGCCGGACGCCGTGCGGCGCAGTGGGGTCGGGGACCTCGACGATCTGCGCGTAGTGCCCGGTCGCGACCGCGTCGAAACCGAGCGCGAGGGCCTTGTCCAGCAGCGCCGCGAACTTGATCTTCTCGTTGCAGCGCAGGCAGGGGTTGGGGGTGCGCCCTGCGGCGTACTCGGCCACGAAGTCCTCCACGACGTCCTCGCGGAAGCGCTGGGCCATGTCCCAGACGTAGAAGGGGATGCCGAGCCGGTCGGCGACCCGGCGCGCGTCCCCGGCGTCCTCCAGCGTGCAGCACCCGCGGGCGCTCTCGCGGAGGGTCGCCGCCGACTGCGACAGGGCAAGGTGCACGCCCACCACCTCGTGCCCCGCGTCGAGCATCCGGGCTGCCGCGACCGCCGAGTCGACCCCGCCGCTCATCGCGGCGACCACCCTCACGACCGGCTCCTCGAGGACGCGGCGTGGGCCCGGCGCGCCCGCTCCAGCGCCGGCGGCAGCGCGGCGAGCACGGTCTCGACGTCCGCGGGGCCCGAGCCGTGACCGAGCGTCATGCGCAGCGCACCGCGCGCGTCCTGCTCGGGGATGCCCATGGCGAGCAGCACGTGGCTCGGGCGGGGCACCCCGGACTGGCAGGCCGAGCCGGTCGAGCAGGCGATGCCGGCGGCGTCGAGCAGGTAGAGCAGCGAGTCGCCCTCGCAGTCGGCGACCCGCAGGTGCACGTTGCCCGGCAGCCGTCGGGTGACGTCGCCGGGTGTCCACGGGCCGCTGACGCTGATGCCGTCGTCCAGCGCCAGCGCGCCCTCGATCAGCGCGTCGCGCAGGACGGCGAGGTGCCGGGCATGGCTCGCCTGGTGCTCCACCGCGTGCTCCACGGCGACCGCCAGGCCCGCGATGCCCGGGGTGTCGAGGGTCCCGGAGCGCAGCTGACGCTCCTGGCCGCCGCCGTGCGTGAGCGGCACCGGCGACTGGTCGCGGCCGGCGACGAGGACCCCGGCCCCGAGCGGACCGCCGATCTTGTGACCGGTGACGACCCCGAGGTCGACGACGGACAGGTCCAGGGGCACCTGGCCGAGGGCCTGGACGGCGTCGGAGTGGAAGGGTATGCCGTGCTCGTGCGCCAGGGCGGCGAGCTCGGCGACCGGCTGGACGGTCCCCACCTCGTTGTTGGCCCACATCACGCTGACGAGGGCGACGCTCTCGGGCCCACCGTCCCGCGCGAGGGCGTCCTGCAGGGCCGCCGGGGTGATCAGCCCCTCACCGTCGGGTTCCACCCACGTGACGCGGGCACCCTGGGTGCCCACGAGGTGCTCGACCGGGTCGATGACGGCGTGGTGCTCGACCCCGCTGACCACGAGCCGGTCCCTGCGGGGGGCCGTGCCGGGGGCCGTGGTGGAGGCGACGCGAGCGGCATACGTCCCCTTGACCGCGATGTTGTCCGCCTCGGTGCCGCCGGAGGTGAAGACCACCTCGGACGGGCGGACGCGCAGGGCGTCGGCGATCCGCTCCCGTGACTCCTCGACGAGCCGGCGCGCGTCCCGGCCGTGGGTGTGCAGCGAGCTGGCGTTGCCGACCTGGCGCATCGTGCGGGCGACGACCTCGACCACCTCGTCGAGCACCGGGGTGGTGGCGGCGTGGTCGAGGTAGACACGGCGGGAGGGGACGGGCTCGGGCACCAGCCGAGTCTACGTGCGTACTCCCCCTGTCCTGCCCTCTCACCACCGGCCCGGTCGACGCGGCGACGACACCGCGCGGCCCCCGCCACCACGGGTGTCGGGGGCCGGTCGCGGGGCCGGGACGAGGTCAGCCCTTCCGGGCCCGGACCGCCTCGGTGGCCTGCGGGAGGACGGTGAACAGGTCGCCGACGACGCCGTAGTCGACGAGCTCGAAGATCGGGGCCTCGGGGTCCTTGTTGACCGCGACGATCGTCTTGGAGGTCTGCATGCCGGCGCGATGCTGGATGGCACCGGAGATGCCGGCCGCGATGTAGAGCTGCGGGGAGACCTGCACGCCGGTCTGCCCGACCTGGGAGGAGTGGGGGTACCAGCCCGCGTCGACCGCGGCGCGGGAGGCACCGACCGCGGCACCGAGGGAGTCGGCGAAGGTCTCGACCGGGCCGAAGTCACCGCCGGTACCACGACCGCCGGAGACGACGATCGCCGCCTCGGTCAGGGACGGGCGCCCGGAGGCGGCCTTCTCGGCGACCTCGGTGATGCGCGCGGCCGTCGCAGCCTCCGACAGGGCGACCTGCACCGGCTCGACCGCGGCGGCACCGGGGACCTCCTCGATCGGGATCGAGTTGGGCTTCAGCGTGATCACCGGGGAGCCCTTCGTCACCGAGGACACGACCGTGTAGGACCCGGCGAAGACGGACTGGGTGGTCCGGACCCCGCCGGAGGTGCCGGGGGCGACGTCGACCGCGTCGGTGATCAGGCCGGAGCTGGTCTTGATGGCCAGACGCCCGGCGATCTCCTTGCCGTCGTTGGTCGAGGGCAGCAGCACCGCCGCCGGGGAGGTGCGCTCCACCAGCGAGGCCAGCACCTCGGCCACCGGGGCCACGAGGTGACCGGTGACCGCGGGGTCGGCGACCGTGTAGACCTTGGCCGCGCCGTAGCGGGCCAGGAAGTCGGTGGCGCCCTCGGCGCCGGACCCGACGAACACCGCCGACGGCTCACCCAGTCGGGCGGCCGCCGTCAGCAGCTCGGCGGTGGACTTACGGACGTCGCCGTCGACGTGGTCGACCAGGACGAGGACTTCAGCCATGGGTGGATCTCTCTCTCTTCACGCAGGCGAACAGGTGCGGGGTCGGCTCAGACGAACTTGCGGGAGGCGAGGAAATCGGCCAGCGCGACGCCGCCCTGACCCTCGTCGGCGACGACCTCACCGGCCGAGCGGGGCGGACGCGCCGTGACCGTCTCCACCGTGGACCAGGCGGCGGCCAGCCCGACCTGCGCCGGGTCGATCCCCAGGTCGGCCAGCGACCACGTCTCCACCGGCTTCTTCTTCGCCGCCATGATCCCCTTGAACGAGGGGTAGCGCGGCTCGTTGATCTGGTCGGTCACCGACACGACCGCGGGCAGGGATGACTCGACCGTCTCCGAGGCGGTCTCGGAGTCGCGGCGGATGCGCACGGTGCCGCCCTCCACGCTCAGCTCGGAGGCGAAGGTCACCTGCGGCAGCCCCAGGCGCTCGGCCAGCATCGCCGGGACCACCGACATGCTGCCGTCGGTCGAGGCCAGACCGGTCAGCACCAGGTCGACCGTGCCGATCTTCTTCACGGCCTCGGCCAGCACCAGCGACGTCGCGACCGCGTCGGACCCCGCGATCGCCTCGTCGCTGACGTGCACGCCCTTGTGCGCGCCCATCTGCAACGACTTCTTCACCGCCCCCACGGCGTCGGCGGGCCCCATCGTCAGGACCGTGACCTCACCCTCGCCCGCCTCGACGATCTTCAGGGCCTCCTCCACGGCATACTCGTCCAGCTCCGAGAGCAGCCCGTCCACCCCCTCGCGGTCGGTGGTGTGGTCAGCCTCGAAGGTCCGGTCGCCCTGGGCATCGGGCACGTACTTCACACAGACGACGATGTTCACGCGTCACGTCCTCGTGGTCGGGATCAGGTTCTCGCTCATCTTGTCACGCCTCCCCCGACCTCCCGGACCGGTGGTGGACGCCCGCGGCTCCCTTCCACGCGCGGTGCAGCAGCGGGCGAGGGTCCGTCATGACTCAGGAGAGCAGGTGCGTCACCCAGGACAGCCCCATGAGCAGGAGGGTGAGCGCCGGCATGAGCAGCACCGAGGTCCAGCGCCCCGCCGTCGTCCGGCGCGGCGCCTCCCCGGGGGCCGTGATCCGGTCCTCGGAACGGTCCACCGCGGCGAGGATGCTGGAGGTGACGAGCAGCACCAGCCCCACGACCCCGGTGAGCAGGGTGGACAGCTCGACCACCGGCTCGCGCCACAGGAGCAGGATCGCGACGAACCCCCCGATGAGCACGAGCGGCAGCACCAGCGCGAGCCACCGGCGCTCGACGAGCAGGCGCAGGACGGTCGACGGCGCGGCCAGGAGCACCCCCACGAGGACGGCCAGGACGGCGGCGACGACGAGGTCACCGACGAGCACCTGGACCGGGGCTGCGATGAGCCAGGACGAGAAGGCCCGGGCGACGAGGTGCAGGCCGGCCAGGCCGAGCACGATGTGCGCCACGGCGAGCGGCCCGACGGGCGAACGTCCGGGGTTGCCGTCCGCATCCGCCATGGCGCGCGCATACTCCCGGGGGTCCCCGAACGCCTCCTGCGCGCTCTCGCCGGACTCCTGCACGTGGCTCTCGATCGTGGCCAGCGCGTCGCCGATGCGCTGGCCCGGCACGTCCAGCAGGCGCTGCTCCACGACGAAGGTCTCGATCCACCGCCGGTCGACGCTGGGTGCGAGGCTGGCCGGGTCGGCGCCGTAGAGGTTCCGGGTGTCGTTCATGTCGTTCTCCCTGGGACGGGTGCGCCGTCGGTGAGCGCGCGGGTGGTGGTGGTGAAGTCGGACCAGCGGGCGGCCAGTGCCACGGCGTGGGCTCGCCCCTCGGGGGTCAGCACGTAGTACTTGCGGCCCGGCCCCCCGTCACCGGGGCGCCACTCGACCTCGACGCGGCCGGCCTCCTCGAGGCGGCCGAGCAGCGGGTAGAGGGTGCCACCCTTGACGTCGCCGAGCCCGGCTGCGCCCAGTGCCTGCGTGAGGGCGTAGCCGTAGCTGGGGCCGTCCAGGAGAACCCGCAGGACGCAGACCTCCAGCACGCCGCGCAGCCACTCGCTCGGCCACGACTGTTGCGGTTCCATGACTAGATGGTATGTCGTACTAGTCCGTCTCGTCAACTAGTGACGAGCCCCCCGCCCGTCTGGGAGGAGCACCAGGGGGCAGGTACGTTGGGTCTCATGACCGACCCCACCTCCCTCCCCAACTTCCCTCCGCCCGCGCAGGAGCGTCCGCTGACCGGACGGGTGCTCGACGCGCTCCAGGACCTGCAGATGAACCCCAACCTCGACGGCGAGGGCGACGTCGCCTTCTCGGTCAAGGACCAGAAGCTCTTCGTCAAGGTCGTCGCCGGGCAGCAGTTCGACATCATGCGGATCTTCGGTCAGTGGCAGATCTCCAGCACCGTGCCCGACGACATGGCCACCCGCCTCAACGGCTGCAACGACGTGACCCTGGGGGTCAACCTCGTCAAGGCTGGCATCGCCAACAACAACCTGGTCCTGGCGGTCGAGCAGATCGTCGCCCGGCAGGAGAACCCCAAGGCCAAGGTGCAGATCGCGACCGGCCTCCTCCTCCAGGCGCTGCCGCTGTGGCACCGCAACGTGCAGGCCAAGTCCGCGGTCGAGCGCGGCGAGGACCCGCAGATCCCCGAGGGAGCGCCCGAGGGCACCGAGATCGGTCCCTGGCTCTCGATCGGCTCGACCGGCTCCACCGGTGGCGCGCCCGACGGAGAGGCGCAGGCGTGAGCCGTGTCGTGCGGACGGCCAGCGAGTTCGTCCGTGTCGAGATCGACTCGAGCATCGCCACGATCCGCGTCGACCGCCCGAAGATGAACCCTCTGTCGACCGAGGTGCAGGAAGCGCTCGGCGAGGCAGCAGGCATCGTGACGTTGGACGACGAGGTCGCCGCCGTCATCGTCTACGGCGGCGAGAAGGTCTTCGCCGCCGGTGCTGACATCAAGGAGATGCAGCACATGAGCTACACCGACATGGTGCAGCGCGCCCCGATCATCCAGGCCTGCTTCAGCGCGGTGGCACGCATCCCCAAACCCACCGTGGCCGCGATCGAGGGCTACGCGCTCGGCGCGGGCTGCGAGCTCGCGATGTGCTGCGACTTCCGCGTCGCCGCGCAGGACGCCAGGCTCGGTCAGCCCGAGGTCCTGCTCGGGGTCATCCCGGGCGCCGGCGGCACCCAGCGTCTCGCCCGTCTGGTGGGCGTGACGAAGGCCAAGGACCTCGTCTTCTCCGGCCGGATGATCGACGCCGACGAGGCTGCGGACATCGGTCTCGTCGACCAGGTCTGCGCACCCGGTGGCGCCCACGAGGCTGCCGTGGCGATGGTCGGTCGCTACGTCCACGGCCCCGCCTTCGCCCTCCGCTCGGCCAAGGAGGCCATCGACCGCGGGCTCGACGGTGACCTCGAGACGGGGCTGGCCATCGAGGCGATGCTCTTCGCGGGTGTCTTCGCCACCAAGGACCGCGAGATCGGTATGACGTCCTTCGTCAAGGAGGGCCCGGGCAAGGCTGCCTTCGAGGGCCGCTGAACCCAGCGCGCCCCACCGCGACCCGCCGCGCATCCACCCCGCGCACCCGGTCGCGGTGGGGCCGCATACCCTTGCGGCCATGGCGCCCCGGATCCGTCCCCGTCGCAGCACCGACACCCCTCCTCGACTGGGTGTGACCAGGCCGGAGACCGGCCCCGAGGTGGCTGTGGTCGCCCGTCACGCGACGGCGGTCGAGGTGTGCCTCTTCAACGACGACGGCTCGTCAGAGCGGCGGATCCCGTTGCGCCGCAATGCCTACGGCATCTGGTGGGACCACGTGCCCGAGCTCGTCCCGGGCACCCGCTACGGCTTCCGCGCGCACGGTCCGTGGAGCCCGGCCGAGGGTCACCGCCACAACCCGGACAAGCTGCTCCTCGACCCCTACGCGCACGCCGTCGAGGGCTGGGTGCACTGGCGCCCCGAGGTCTACGGCCACCGGGTCGAGGGCCACGGGGCGGACCCCGACTCGCGCGACGAGCGCGACTCGGCCCCCTACGTCCCCCGCTCCGTCGTGGTCGACCAGGCCTTCGACTGGGGCGACGACGCCCTGCCCGCCGTGCCCTGGACCGAGACCGTCGTCTACGAGGCGCACGTCCGCGGTCTGACGATGCGCCACCCGGACGTCCCCCCGCACCTTCAGGGCACCTATGCCGCCCTGGGACACCCGGCGGTCATCGAGCACCTCACCAGGCTCGGCGTGACGACCCTGGAGCTGCTCCCCATCCACACCTTCGCCTCCGAGGCCTCGCTCGTGCAGCAGGGTCTGCGCAACTACTGGGGCTACAACACGGTCGGCTTCTTCGCCCCGCACGCCGGGTACGCCGCGGCCAACGACCCCCAGGGCGTGGTCGACGAGGTCAAGGGTGCGGTCAAGGCTCTCCACGCCGCGGGCATCGAGGTCGTCCTCGACGTCGTCTACAACCACACGTCGGAGCAGAGCTCCTCCTCCGGCCCGACGCTGTCGTGGCGGGGGCTGGACAACCAGACCTACTACCGGCTCGACGGCAGGGGTCGCGACATCGACGTCACCGGCACCGGCAACACCCTGGACCTGCGCCACCCGCTCGTCGTGCGGATGGTCCTGGACTCCCTGCGCCACTGGGTGGAGGAGTTCCACATCGACGGCTTCCGCTTCGACCTGGCGACGGCCCTGGCCCGCGGGCGCGACGATGCCTACTACCGCGACCACGCCTTCCACGTCGCCCTGCAGACCGACCCGGTCCTGTCCCGCGCCAAGCTCCTGGCCGAGCCGTGGGACGTCGGCGTGCACGGGTGGCGCACAGGGCAGTTCCCCGCGCCCTTCGCCGAGTGGAACGACCGCTTCCGCGACACCGTCCGCACCTTCTGGCTCGCCGACGTCAAGCGCTCGCTGCACGGTCAGCCCGGGCACGGGGTCCGCGAGCTGGCCACCCGGGTGGCCGGATCCGCGGACATGTTCAGCGACGGCGACCGCGGGCCCATCGCCTCTGTCAACTTCGTCACCGCCCACGACGGCTTCACGCTGGCCGACCTCACTGCGTACGAGCACAAGCACAACTACCCCAACGGCGAGGAGAACCGGGACGGTCACGGCGACAACCGGTCCTGGAACCACGGCATCGAGGGGTCGACCACGGACCGCACGGTCCTCGACACCCGCAACCGCTCGATCCGCAACCTGCTGGCCACCCTCCTGCTCTCGACCGGGGTGCCGATGCTCGTGGCCGGCGACGAGATGGGCCGCACGCAGGAGGGCAACAACAACCCCTACTGCCAGGACAACCAGATCTCCTGGGTGCGGTGGGACCGCAAGCCGTGGCAGCAGGAGCTGCTCGAGGACACCCGCGCGCTGCTGGCCCTGCGCCGCGAGCTGGCCCTGCTGCGGCCCCCGGAGTTCCCGCTCCACGCCGCCGAGCCCGGCAGGTCCCGGCTGCGCTGGTACGACGAGTGGTCGGGCATGCTGGACGACGGGGGCTGGGATGACCCGCGGCGACGCACCGTCGTCGCCGTCTACGACACCCTGCACGAGGACGAGCCGCAGGCCGTCGCCCTGGTGCTGCACGCGGGCGCGGACCGCCTCGAGGTGGTGACGCCCGACCTGGACGACGTCCTGGAGTGGGACGTGCGGTGGTCCAGCGAGACGGTCAGCGCGGAGGTCGACGAGGTGACCGGCACCCGCCGCGCCCTCACGCCCGGCGCACGGCTCACCGTCGGCCCCGCCAGCTTCACCGTGCTCGTCGGCCGCGCGGTCTGAGCCCGGGCAACCGGGTCAGGGCAGCGCGACCAGGCCGAGCTCGGCGTCGGAGGACAGCTGCGGGTGGGCGGGCAGCACGCGCACCGTCCAGCCGAGCGAGCCTGTACGGGCCAGCCGGAAGTGCCCGTCGAAGCGGTGACGCCCCTCCTCGTAGGACTGCGTCGGCTCGAGGGCGATCTGCTCGACGTCGGTGAGGGTGTCCTCGGGGTTGGCGCGGCCCAGCACCATCTGCACCGAGACCTGAGAGGGGTCGAGGTCTCCCAGCGCGACGAAGGCGTGCACCTTGACCTCATCACCGATCTGCGGGGCGTCGCCCACTCCCTCGGCGTCGACGTGGTCCACGCGGACGTGCGGCCAGTTGCGGCCGACCGCCCGCACGAACTTCGCCAGCTCCCGGGCACCGGCGAAGTCGTCGTCGGACACCGCCCAGGCTGCGTGCGCGGCCGGCCAGTAGTACTTCTCGGTGTAGTCGCGCACCATCCGGTCGGCGAGGACCTTCGGGCCCAGCGTCGACAGCGTGTGGCTGACCATGTCGAGCCAGCGCTGGGGCAGGCCGTCCTCGTCCCGGTCGTAGAACGTCGGCACGACCGTCTTCTCGAGCAGCTCGTAGAGGGCGGACGCCTCGAGGTCGTCACGACGGTCGGGGTCCTCCACACCGTCGGCGGTCGGGATCGCCCACCCGTTCTGGCCGTCGTACCACTCGTCCCACCAGCCGTCGAGGATGGAGAGGTTCAGGGCCCCGTTGAGCGCCGCCTTCATGCCGGAGGTGCCGCACGCCTCGAACGGGCGCAGCGGGTTGTTGAGCCAGACGTCGCACCCCGGGTAGAGACGCTGGGCCATCGCGATGTCGTAGTTGGGCAGGTAGATGATCTTGCCGCGTACCTCGGGGTCGTCCGCGAAACGGACCATCTCCTGGATGAGTGCCTTGCCCGTGTCGTCGGCCGGGTGCGACTTGCCGGCGATGAGGATCTGCACCGGCCGCTGCGGGTCGTTGAGGATCTTCTTGAGCCGCTCGGGGTCGCTGAGCATCAGGGTCAGCCGCTTGTAGGTGGCCCCGCGCCGGGCGAAGCCGATCGTCAGCGCGTCCGGGTCCAGGATGTCCTGGGTCCAGCCCAGCTCTGCCTCGGTGACACCGCGGTCCAGCTCCGAGCGGCGCAGGCGGGCCCGGGCGTCGGCGATGAGCTGCGAGCGCAGCTCGCGCTTGGTGGCCCAGAAGTGCGCGATCGGCACCTCGTGGAGCCGGGTGAAGACGGACCGCGCCGCCATGTCCTTGCCGAGGTGCGCGCGCGCCAGGTCGTAGAGGCGGTGGTCGACCCAGGTGCCGGCGTGCACGCCGTTGGTGATCGAGCCGATCGGGACCTCGTCGAGGTCGAAGCCCGGCCACAGGCCGGAGAACATCTCCCGACTCACCGCGCCGTGCAGCTCGGAGACGCCGTTGACCCGCTGCCCGAGCCGCATACCCATGGCCGCCATGTTGAACCGCGACCGGTCACCGCCGGGGTAGTCCTCGGCACCCAGCCCCATCAACCGGTCGTGCTCGATGCCCGGCAGCTCGCAGCCCTCGTCGAAGAAGTGCGCGCGGATCGCCTGCACGTCGAAGCGGTCGATGCCCGCCGGGACCGGGGTGTGGGTGGTGAAGACGGTGCCGGCACGGACCGCCCGCAGCGCCTCGTCGAAGGTCAGGCCGGTGCCGGAGATCAGCTCGCTGATCCGCTCCACGCCCTGGAAGCCGGCGTGGCCCTCGTTGGTGTGGTAGACCGTCGGTTCCGGCGCCCCGGTGAGGAGGGAGTAGGCGCGCAGCGCGCGCACCCCGCCGATGCCCAGCAGCATCTCCTGCTCGAGGCGCTGGTCGCCGCCGCCGCCGTAGAGACGGTTGGTGACCTCGCGACGCACGGGGTCGTTGGACTCGACGTCCGAGTCCAGCAGGAGCAGCGGCACCCGGCCGACCTGGGCGCGCCAGACCAGCGCGTCGAGGTGTCCCCCGCGCGGCATGGCCAGCCGGATCACGACGGGCGTCCCGTCGTCCTCGCGCAGCAGCGAGAGCGGCAGGTCGTCGGGGTCGAGGACCGGGTAGGACTCCTGCTGCCAGCCCTCGGAGTTGAAGCGCTGAGCGAAGTAGCCGGACTTGTAGAAGAGCCCGACACCCACGATCGGGATGCCCTGGTCGGAGGCGGCCTTGAGGTGGTCGCCGGCGAGGATGCCCAGCCCGCCGGAGTACTGCGGAAGCACGGCGGTGATCCCGAACTCCGGAGAGAAGTAGGCGATCGCCTCCAGCGAGCGGCCCGCCTCGTCGTCCGCCAGGCGACCGGCGCCCTCGGCGTGGTACCAGCGCGGCTTGGTCAGGTAGCGGTCCAGGTCCTCCTTCGCCTCCCGCACGCGGGTGACGAAGCCGGCGTCGCCCGCGAGACGGTCCATGTCCTCGCCGCGCAGCGCCGACAGCACGGCGATCGGGTCGTGGCCGGTGGCGTCCCAGAGCTCCGGGTCGATGCTCGCGAACAGGTCGCGGGTCGGGGGGTGCCAGGACCAGCGCAGGTTCAGCGCGAGGTCGTGGAGCGGGGCCAGGGTCTGGGGGAGAACGGTGCGCACATGCATCCGACGAATTGCCTTCACGAGGACCAAAGATAGCGACAAGGTGCGCAAGTTCTTGCACGCCCCGTCCGCGGACCCACCCGCGCGGCCCGCGCGCGCTCTCCCCACCCCGCACGTGCTTGGACCACCCGATCACCGGTAGCGTGAGTGCGTGACCGATCTCTCGACCACGCCGCCCGCCCCCTCCCGTCCCGAGGAGCCCCCGATCGACAGGTCCGTTCTCGCGGTCTTCGGCCAGGAGCCCGTCGGCCGCATCCCTGTCCTGGACGTCGAACCCGTGGTCGACGGTGGACGCCGCCCCACCCGGTCGGTCGTGGGCGAGCTCTTCTCCCTCAGCGCAACCGTCTTCCGCGAGGGGCACGACGCCGTCAACGCCACCGTGGTGCTGACCGACCCCGACGACGTCGAGCACGCCGTCCCGATGACGCAGGTCAACCCCGGTCTCTCGCACTGGGAGGCGGAGGTCTCCGCCGACCGGGAGGGGGTATGGGGCTTCCGTGTCGAAGGGTGGTCGGACCCCTACGGCACCTGGTCCCACGACGGACCGATCAAGGTGCGGGCCGGCGTCGACGTCGAGCTCTCCTTCGAGGATGGTGCCCGCGTCCTCGAGCGGGCCCTGGACGAGGTGGAGCGACCCCCCGAGCACCGGGCGGTCCTCGACGAGGCCATCGTGACCCTGCGCGCCAGCAGCCTCGCGGCCGAGGAGCGTCTGCACGCGGGCACCCGCGACGAGGTCGTGGAGATCCTGGCCGCCGCACCTCTGCGCGACCGGGTCAGCGCCAGCCCCACCTACGCCTGGTGGGTGGAGCGGCCGCTGGCCCTCACCGGCGCCTGGTACGAGATCTTCCCGCGCTCCGAGGGTGCCACCCAGGACCCGCAGACCGGGCTGTGGACCAGCGGCACCTTCGCCACCGCCGCGGAGCGCCTGCCGGCGATCTCCGCCATGGGCTTCGACGTCGTCTACCTCACCCCGGTGCACCCGATCGGCACGACGAACCGCAAGGGTCGCAACAACTCGCTGACGGTGCAGGAGCACGACCCCGGCTCCCCCTACGCGATCGGGTCGGCCGACGGTGGCCACGACGCGATCCACCCCGACCTGGGCGACTTCGACGCCTTCGACGCCTTCGTCGCCCGGGCCCGCGAGGAGGGTCTGGAGGTCGCCCTCGACCTGGCTCTGCAGGCCTCGCCCGACCACCCGTGGGCCACCGAGCACCCCGACTTCTTCACCACCCGGGCGGACGGCACCATCGCCTACGCCGAGAACCCGCCGAAGAAGTACCAGGACATCTACCCCGTCAACTTCGACACCTCGCCCGCGAAGATCTACGCCGAGGTGCGGCGGGTCGTGCAGGTCTGGATCGACCACGGCGTGACGCTGTTCCGCGTCGACAACCCGCACACCAAGCCGGTCGAGTTCTGGCAGTGGCTCATCGCCGACGTCGCGGTGGACCACCCGGACGTCATCTGGCTGGCCGAGGCGTTCACCACGCCGATGATGATGCGGACCCTGGCCAAGGTCGGGTTCCAGCAGTCCTACACCTACTACGCCTGGCGCAACACCGCCGCCGAGCTGCGCGAGTACGTCACCGAGCTGGCCACCGAGACCGCGCCCTACATGCGCCCCTCCTTCTGGCCGACCACGCACGACATCCTCACGCCCTACATGCAGCACGGCGGGGTCGCCGCGCACCTGGTCCGGTCCGCGCTGGCGGCCACCCTGGTGCCCACCTACGGCATCTACACCGGCTACGAGCACGTGGAGAACCGTCCGCGTCCCGGGGTCGAGGAGCACCTCGACAACGAGAAGTACGAGTTCAAGGACCGACGCTGGGGCGAGCAGGTGCCCGGGCGGGCGGACCTCACCGACTGGCTGACCACCCTCAACCGGATCCGGCGCGAGCACCCGTCGCTGCACTGGCTGCGCAACATCACCTTCCACGAGGCGGAGGACGAGAACATCCTCGTCTTCTCCAAGCACGGCGGCGGGGCCGGTGACGGGTCCGACCGGGACACCGTGATCGTGGTCGCCAGCCTCGACACCGCCGCGGTGCGCGAGTCGCGCCTGCACCTCGACCTGCCCGCCCTCGGTCTGGGCCTGCGCTGGGGCGACACCTTCGTCGCGCACGACCTGGTCACGGGTGGACGGTGGACCTGGGACGATGCTCCTTCGGTCAGGCTCGGCCCGGGTTACGGTTCCGAGCAGGTCCACATCATCCACGTCGTGAGGAGCTGACCCGTGCGCGGTCTCAACCTGCACCAGCCCGGCCTGCGCAACGACCCCGACTGGTTCCGCAAGGCGGTCTTCTACGAGGTCCTCGTCCGCGGGTTCGGCGACTCGACGGGCTCCGGCTCGGGCGACTTCTCGGGGGTGCTCAACCGCCTGGACTACCTGCAGTGGCTGGGCGTCGACTGCCTGTGGCTGCCGCCGTTCTACGCCTCCCCCCTGCGGGACGGGGGGTATGACGTGGCGGACTACACCGCGGTCCTGCCCGAGTTCGGGACGCTGCCGGACTTCAACGAGCTCATCAGCCAGGCGCACGCCCGTGGCATCCGGATCATCACGGACCTCGTGATGAACCACACCAGCGACCAGCACCCGTGGTTCCAGGCCTCCCGCTCCGACCCGGAGGGGCCCTACGGCGACTTCTTCGTGTGGTCGGACACCGACGAGAAGTACAGCGACGCGCGCATCATCTTCGTCGACACCGAGACCTCCAACTGGACCTTCGACGCGGTGCGCCGGCAGTTCTTCTGGCACCGCTTCTTCTCCCACCAGCCCGACCTCAACTTCGAGAACCCGGCTGTGCAGGAGGCGATGTTCGACGTCGTCCGCTTCTGGATGGACCTGGGCATCGACGGCTTCCGGCTCGACGCTGTCCCCTACCTCTTCGAGGAGGAGGGCACCAACTGCGAGAACCTGCCGCAGACCCACGGGTTCCTGGCCAAGCTCCGCGCGATGGTGGACGAGGAGTACCCCGGGCGGGTCCTGCTGGCCGAGGCCAACCAGATGCCGGAGGAGGTCGTGGACTACTACGGCACCGAGGACGCCCCCGAGTGCCACATGTGCTTCCACTTCCCGGTGATGCCCCGGCTGTACTACGCCCTCCGCGAGGAGAAGGCCGAGCCGATCGCCCGTGTCCTGGAGGAGACCCCGGCGATCCCCGCCGGAACGCAGTGGGGCACCTTCTTGCGCAACCACGACGAGCTGACCCTGGAGATGGTCACCGCCGAGGAGCGCTCGGCGATGTACGGGTGGTACGCCCCCGACCCGCGGATGCGCGCCAACGTCGGCATCCGGCGTCGCCTCGCACCGCTGCTCGACAACTCCCGCAGCGAGCTGGAGCTGATCAACGCGCTCCTGCTCTCCCTCCCCGGCTCGCCGTGCCTCTACTACGGCGACGAGATCGGGATGGGCGACAACATCTGGCTCCACGACCGGGACGCGGTGCGCACGCCGATGCAGTGGACCCCGGACCGCAACGCCGGGTTCTCCTCCGCGGACCCCGGCAAGCTCTACCTGCCGGTCATCAGCTCGCTGGTCTACCACTACAACAACGTCAACGTCGAGGCCCAGATGGCCAGTGGCTCCTCGTTGCTGCACTGGACCCGCGGCATGCTGCAGGTGCGGGCCGCGCACGAGGTCTTCGGCCTCGGCGAGTTCCACCAGTGCGAGGCCGACAACGACACCATCCTGGCCTTCGTGCGGATCCTGCCGGAGGACGACCTGGAGGAACGGGACGGCCACGTGGCCGTCCTGTGCGTCAACAACCTCTCCTCGCGTCCGCAGGCCGCGCGGATCTCCCTGCCCGAGCGGCTCCACGGCTCCGCCGTCCGCGACCTCTTCGGCGGCCACGGCTTCCCGGCGATCGACGAGGACGGGACGGTGACCCTCACCCTGGGCTCCCGGTCCTTCTTCTGGCTGGGCCTGACCCCGCCCGCTCCGCCCGCCCCTCCCGCTCCGCCCGCCCTTCCGGCGCCGACCACCACCCCCCTCGAGAAGGACTCCTGATGGCTACCCTCTCCCCCGACTTCGGTGACTTCCTTCCCGGCTGGATCGCGCGGCAGCGCTGGTACCGCGGCACGGGGACCGCCCCGCACCTGCGCGAGGTGGCCTCGATCCGCTGGGAGGACCCGCTCGGCGAGGTCGGTCTCGAGGACCACATCCTCGTGGACGACTCCGGCCCCGAGCCGGTCGTCTACCAGGTGCCGCTGTCCTACCGCGCCGAACCTGTCGACTTCATGGCCCCCGCGCTCGTGGCGACCGCGGAGCACAGCGACCTGGGCACCCGCTACGTCTACGACGCGACGCACGACCCGGTCTTCGCCCAGGTCCTGCTCCAGCACATGTACGACCAGCACGACGTCCCGTCCGCCCGGGCCCGGCGCATCGTCGCAGGCGGCACCGCCCCGGCCCTGCGGTCCGCCCGCGTCCTGTCGGGCGAGCAGTCCAACACCTCGATCATCGTCGAGGCCCACGGCGAGACGCGTCCGGTCATCATGAAGGTCTTCCGGGTGCTGCAGGCCGGCGAGAACCCCGACGTCACCGTGCCGACCGCGGTCGCCGTGCGCGGCAACCGCACGGTGCCGGGCCCGATCGGGTACGTCGAGGGGCGCTGGCCCGCCGACGGCGCGGAGGTGCTCGGGCACCTGGCCTTCGCCCAGGAGTTCCTGCCCGACACGCAGGACGCGTGGCGCACCGCCCTGGAGGCGGCCCGGCAGGACGACGACTTCACCGAGCAGGCTCGCAGCCTCGGCACCACGATCGCCTCGTTGCACTCCTCGCTCCGCGAGGCCTTCGAGACCCGCGAGCCGGACCTCGCCTCCCGGGTGACGATCGTGGACCAGATGCGGGCCCGCGCGGACGCCGCGTTCGCCGAGGTGCCCGAGCTCGCTCCCTACCGCGAGGCCGTCGAGGCGATCCACCAGGACCTCGACCACCTCGAGCTCCCGGCGCTGCAGCGCGTGCACGGGGACTTCCACCTCGGCCAGGCCCTGCACGTGCCGGGCCGCGGGTGGGTCGTCGTCGACTTCGAGGGTGAGCCGCTGCGCCCGCTCGACGAGCGCACGGCGCCGGACCTGGCGCTGCGCGACGTCGCCGGCATGCTGCGCTCGTTCGACTACGCCGCGGCCTCGGTCGCGCAGGAAGGTGCGGGCGAACGCGAGGACTGGGCGTCCTCGGCCCGCGCCGCGTTCCTGGAGGGATATGCCGAGGCCAGCGGGGAGGACCTGGACGCCGACGAGCGCCGCCAGCTGCTCGAGGCCCTCGAGCTGGACAAGGCGCTGTACGAGGTCGTCTACGAGGCACGCAACCGTCCCGACTGGATGCCGATCCCCGTCGGTGCCGTGCAGCGGCTCCTCGGCGCGGCCGCCGGGCGGCACGAGTCCGCCGGCCCGTTCCTGCCCAGCGCCGACGACGAGCGCCCGGGGCGGCACCGTGCCGACGGCTCGGGCCAGGCCCACTCGCGGTCCGCGCCGCGGGAGTCCGCAGGTGGCCACGACGAGCCCACGGCGCAGGACTTCGGCGTCGGCGGTGCAGCCGCCCCCACCAGGACGTGGGGGCTGGCCGACCTCGACCCGGCCGTGCACGGACCGTCCTCGCAGGATCCCGAGGACGAGAGCGACGACCTCTCCGCCGTCTACACCGGCGCCGGCCACGGGGTGGTCGCGCAGCCCGAGCCCGGCACCGACGAGCACGCCGACGACGCCGCCCCCGAGCGGCCGCGCACCGCGACGGTGCCCTCCGCCGAGCACCCCCCCGCCAGCGGCGGCACTGCGCACGAGCCGATCCCGGCCCCGGTCGAGATGCTCGCCCCGCTGGCACCGCTCCCCCCGGTCGCCGCCGCCCCCGGCGAGAAGGCTCCCGGTCCCGAGGCCGATGAGCCGCCGACCGCCCGGGTCTACCCCGCCGCCAGCGGCTGGGTGCCGGCGAGGGACGCCCACGGCGTGCCGCTCGACCCGCAGGCCCAGCGCGAGCAGGCCTGGGACCAGGCGCTGCAGTCTCCCGCCATCGTGTCCGGCACCGTCCTCGGTGCTGGCGACGGCGCAGACGGAGGTGCGGTCCGGGGCGGGACCGGCGCTGCGGTCCACACGCGCGTCCCGCTGAGCCCCCCGCAGCATCCGTCGCCGCCGCACACCCGACCCCTCGACCTCGACGACGCCACCGACGTGGTCTACGGCATGCACCGCAGCCCGCACGACATCCTCGGCGCCCACGCGCACGAGGGGCACGTCACGATCCGGACCGTTCGTACGCAGGCCGACGCGGTCTCGGTCCTGCTGCCGGGGGGTCGTGAGGTCGAGATGACCCACGAGACCGGCGGCATCTGGGTCGCCGTCGTGCAGCAGGCGGAGGTCCCGGACTACCGGCTGGCCGTGCAGGAGGGTGGGGAGCGGACCGTCGTCGACGAGGCCTACCGCCACTCCCCCCTGCTGGGCGACACCGACCTGCACCTGATCGGAGAGGGCCGCCACGAGGAGCTGTGGCGCGTCCTCGGGTCGCACGTGCGCACCACCCGTGACGCCCTCGGCGAGATCACCGGGACCCACTTCGCGGTCTGGGCCCCCAACGCCCTGGCCGTCCACGTCATCGGCGACTTCAACGGCTGGGACGGGACCAACCACGCGCTGCGCGTGCACGAGCCCGTCGGCGTCTGGGAGATCTTCATCCCCGGGGTGCTGGCCGGAGCCCACTACAAGTACGACATCACCGGCCCCGACGGCACCCGCCGGACCAAGGCCGACCCGATGGCCCGCGCGACCGAGGTCCCGCCCTTCAACAACACCGTCGTGACGCAGTCCAGCCACCGCTGGGGCGACCAGGCCTGGATGGCCCGCCGCCAGGCCGAGGACATCCACCTCGGCCCGATGAGCATCTACGAGGTGCACCTCGCGTCGTGGCGCCAGGGGCTGGGCTACGAGGAGCTGGCCGAGCAGCTCGTCTCCTACGTCAGCCAGATGGGTTTCACGCACGTGGAGTTCATGCCGGTCATGCAGCACCCCTACGGCGGATCCTGGGGCTACCACGTCACCGGCTACTTCGCCGCCGACAGCCGGTTCGGTCACGAGGACGGGCTGCGTCATCTCATCGACCGGCTGCACCAGGCCGGGATCGGCGTCATCCTCGACTGGGTCCCGGGCCACTTCGCGACCGACCCGTGGGCGCTCGCCCGCTTCGACGGCACGCCGATCTACGAGCACCCGGACCCCCGCAAGGGATGGCACTCGGAGTGGGGCTCCTACATCTTCGACTTCGGGCGACCCGAGGTGCGCAACTTCCTCGTGGCCAACGCGACCTACTGGATGGAGGAGTTCCACGCCGACGGGCTGCGCGTCGACGGCGTCGCTTCCATGCTCTACCTCGACTACTCCCGCGAGGCCGGGCAGTGGATCCCCAACCGGCACGGCGGACGCGAGAACCTCGAGGCGGTGGCGCTCCTGCAGGAGACCAACGCCACGGCATACCGCCGTAACCCGGGGGTCGTGATGATCGCCGAGGAGTCCACGTCGTGGCCGGGCGTCACCGCCCCGACCGACGAGGGTGGGCTGGGCTTCGGGTTCAAGTGGAACATGGGCTGGATGCACGACACGCTCGACTACCTGGGCCAGAACCCCTACCAGCGGGCGCACCACCACCACGCGCTGACGTTCTCCCTCGTCTACGCCTTCAGCGAGAGCTACATCCTGCCGATCAGCCACGACGAGGTCGTGCACGGCAAGGGCTCCCTGGTCCGCAAGATGTTCGGAGACACCTGGCAGAAGTTCGCGACCACCCGGGCCTTCCTGGCCTACCAGTGGAGCCACCCGGGCAAGCAGCTGCTCTTCATGGGCAGCGAGTTCGCCCAGGGCAAGGAGTGGGCCGACGCAGGCTCGCTGTCGTGGGAGCTGCTCGGCCAGTCCGAGCACGCCGGGGTTCAGCGACTGGTGCACGACCTCAACGCCCTCTACGCCGAGCTGCCCGCGCTGTGGGCGATCGACCACCACGAGGACGGCTTCAGCTGGCTCGACGCCAACGACACCCAGCGCAACATCTACTCCTACCTGCGGTGGGGCAACGAGGGTCCGGACGGGCTGCGCCCGGTCGTGGCGGTCGTCGTCAACTTCAGCGGTATGCCGCACCACGGCGTTCACGTGGGTCTGCCCTACGGGGGTCGCTGGCGCGAGGTGCTCAACACCGACGCGGAGCACTACGGCGGGTCCGGCCAGGGCAACATGGGGTCGATCCAGGCCTACGACAACCCGCACCAGCGGCAGCCCTGGTCCGCCCTGGTCACGGTGCCCCCGATGGGCGCGGTGTGGCTCGTCCCCGACCCGCTGACGCCGGAGGAGGAGGCCGCCGCGGCCGCCGTACGGGCCGAGGAGGTCGCCACGCGCCAGGAGCTCGAGGTCGGCCAGCCGGTGGAGGACTCGGTGTCGACGACCGAGGACGCAGAGACGACGGCCGAGGTCCCCGAGACGACGGCCGTGCTCCCCGAGGACGACACCGCCACCGGCGTCGGCAGCGACACCCTCACCGACACCACCAGCACCGCTGCGGCCGACCCGACCGCGGAGCCGGACGAGACGAAGGACTGAGGACGAGGACATGGCACGTCACGAGCGGGCCGGTCAGCCGGCGCAGCCCCAGGACCTGGTCGACGTCGCCCATCTGGTGACGAGCTACTACACCGGCTCCCCCGACCCCGACGACCTCGACCAGCAGGTCGCGTTCGGGACCTCGGGGCACCGGGGCTGCTCGTTGAGCAGCGCCTTCAACGAGCCGCACATCGTGGCGGTGACCCAGGCGATCGTCGACTACCGGCGCGAGCAGGGCACGGACGGTCCGCTCTTCCTCGGCCGCGACACGCACGCCCTGTCCGAGCCGGCGTGGACGAGCGCCATCGAGGTGCTCGTCGGGAACGGCGTCACGGTCATGGTGGACGCCGACGACCGCTACACCCCGACGCCCGCCGTCTCCCGGGCGATCCTCCAGCACAACCTGGAGGGGTCTGGTGGTGCGCAGTCCGACGGCATCGTCGTCACCCCGTCCCACAACCCGCCTCGGGACGGCGGGTTCAAGTACAACCCGCCGCACGGAGGCCCGGCCGACGCCGACGCCACCGGCTGGATCGCCGACCGCGCGAACGCGCTGCTGCGCGCCGGCCTGAAGGGCGTGCAACGGATCCCCTTCGCCCGTGCGCGGTCCGCAGCCACGTCCTACGACTTCCTGGGCGAGTACGTCCGCGCCCTGCCCCGCGTGCTCGACGTGGACGTCATCCGCGAGTCCGGGCTGCGGATCGGCGCCGACCCTCTGGGGGGAGCCGCCGTCGACTACTGGGGTGCCATCGCCGAGACGCACCGGCTGGACCTCACGGTGGTCAACCCGCTGGTGGACCCGACCTGGCGGTTCATGACCCTGGACTGGGACGGCAAGATCCGGATGGACTGCTCGTCGGCCGACGCCATGGCCTCGTTGATCGCGGCGAAGGACGACTACGCGCTGTCGACCGGCAACGACGCGGACGCCGACCGCCACGGGATCGTGACGCCGGACGGTGGGCTCATGAACCCCAACCACTACCTCGCCGTCGCCATCGACTACCTCTTCGGCGGTGCCCGCCCCGACTGGCCCCAGGACACGGCCATCGGCAAGACGCTGGTGTCCTCCTCGATGATCGACAGGGTCGCCGAGGCCCTCGGCCGGCGCCTGGTCGAGGTGCCGGTCGGCTTCAAGTGGTTCGTGCCCGGCCTGCTCGACGGCTCGATCGCCTTCGGCGGCGAGGAGTCTGCGGGAGCGTCGTTCCTCTGCCGCGACGGCAGCGTCTGGTCCACCGACAAGGACGGCATCATCATGGCCCTGCTGGCCTCGGAGATGACCGCGCGGACCGGGCTCACACCCTCGCAGCGCTACGCCGAGCTCGCGGCCGAGCACGGGGAGCCCGCCTACGCCCGGATCGACGCGCCCGCCGACCGGGCCGCCAAGGCCAAGCTCAAGGCCCTGTCGGCCTCCGACGTCACCGCCGACTCGCTCGGCGGCGAGGACATCACCGCTGTGCTGACCGAGGCGCCCGGCAACGGCGCAGCGCTCGGCGGGCTGAAGGTGACCACGGCGAGCGCCTGGTTCGCGGCGCGCCCGTCCGGGACCGAGGACGTCTACAAGATCTACGCCGAGTCGTTCCAGGGGCCGGAGCACCTCGCGCGCGTCCAGGCCGAGGCGCAGCAGGTCGTCGACGCCGCCCTGAGCGGCTGAGCGGAGGGACCCTCGCTCAGAAGAGCGCGGTCATGAGGGCCGAGCGGCCCTTGGCCACCCGCGGGTCCTGGGGACCGACAACCTCGAAGAGGCCGAGGAGGTGGGTGCGCGCGGCGTCCCGGTCTGCGCCGCTGGTGCGGCGCACGGTCTCCACGAGCCGCAGGAACGCGTCCTCGACGTGCCCGCCCACGACGTCGACGTCGGCTGCCTCGATCTGCGACTGCACGTCGCCGGGGCGCTCGGCTGCTGCCTGCCTGACGGACGCCAGGTCGAGGCGGCTCGTGCGGCGCTGCAGGGTGACCTGCCCGAGCCCCAGACGGGCCAGCTCGTCGCCGGGGTCGACCGCCAGGGCGCGCTCGTAGGCGGTGACGGCGGCGTCCCAGTCGCCGAGCTCGATGGCGTCGTAGGCGGCCTGGTGCTCGGCCGACAACCCGTCCTCCTCCGCCTCCTCCGGCGTCGCCGCGTCGTCCGAGGGCCCGGGAAGCGGCCCGCTGACATCCACCCGTCCGGTCACCGCGTTGGTCACGGCAGCCTCCAGGAAGGAGTCGATGAGCGGGTCCACGCGGCTCATGTCCTGGGTGCCGAGGTAGAACGGCATGGGCTGGCCGCCCAGCAGGCCCAGGACGACCGGCAGTGCGCTGACCTGGCCGAAGGTCTGCTGCAGGATCGGGGTGAGCGCCTGCATGATGCCCGGGCTGACGGCCAGGTCGACCGCGACGACCTGGAACCGGCCGTCCTTGTCCTTGGCCAGCTGCGCGAGCTCGAGGAGGTGCGCGTGCGACTCGGGGACCTGCGGCGTCCACAGGACCAGCACGAGCGGCGTGGCGAGGCTGGCGTTGACGACCGCCTCGAACGTCGCGTCGTCCGCCTCCACGAGCGCCCCGGTGCGACCGGGCACCCCGCCGACGAGACCCAGCGTGGAGGCGCCAGCGCCGGCGGGGACGTGGCCCCCAGGGGGGCCTTCCTGACGAGCGGCACCAGGGCCGGTCGCAGGGCGGCCTGCACCAGGGGCGGCCGGACGTGCCCCCAGCCCGGAGAGATCGACGGCACCGCGGAGCGCGGCGGAGCTGAACGGCGGCTGGGACATGCGGGGCTCATCCTCCGGGAGAGGGGGGGCGGACGGGGTGACTCGTCCTCAAGGGTATGCGGTGCCGGTGGGGGTCAGGACCCCCAGGCGTCCACCAGCTGCTCGCGGGCGGCGATCATCTCCGGCTTGAGGTCCTGCTCCGAGGACGCGACCCGCAGGGCCACGAAGACGCTCGTGCGCAGCACGGCCTCGTCCGTGATCTCCTCGTCGTCGGCGAACACGGCGAAGGTGTCGGGCGGGGTCAGCACGCTGCTGGGGCGGACCGTGAAGGTGGTGTCGCGCAGCAGCGAGCCGAGCACGAACCCGGTGCCGTCCTCGAAGAGGAGCGTCCTGGTGTCGTCGCTCACGATCCAGTTCTTCTCACGCAGGTCGGCCTGGTCGGCCACCGCATCGGCCTGCAGCTGGGCCGCCTCGCGCACCGCGGGGCTGTAACCGTGGGTGCGGTAGTCGGGGACCTCCTCGGGCTGCGGCCAGCTGATGTAGGAGGCCAGCACCTTCAGGGTCTCGTGGGGGGGCACAGCCAGGTCGCCCGTGCCGTCGCGCAGCACCGGGGTGCCCACCGAGCGGCGGTCGAAGGTCGGCACCGAGGTGCCCGGCAGCATCGGGGCCTCCCAGACGATGCGGAAGTCCTTCTGCTCGCCGGTCCGGCTCTCCATGAGGTGCAGGAGCGGCACCCCGTCGTCGGGCACGGTCTGGACGAGCAGGAGCTGGGGCAGCTCGCCGTCGTCCCGGCTGATGGCGAGCACGTTGGGCTCGGGCACGGTGTCCCCACCCTCCTCGGCCGGTTCGCCGAGGACGCCCTCGAGACGGTCGGCAGCCTCCGCCGCGGTCCGTGCGGTGGACATGAAGGCCCTCTGCTGGGCGTCGCGCGCATCCTCGCCGTCGCCCTGGAACGCCTCGTGGCGCGCCTCGAGAAGGGCGGCAGCGACCGTCTCGGCGTCCTCGACGCTCAGCACCGCCTCGTCCTCTTCGGTGGACATGGCCACCGTCGTCTGCGAGGCGTCGTCGGTCCCGGCGCTCGTCGTCGTCGTGGCGTCGTCGCTGGTCGCAGCGAGGTCCGGCGTCGAGGTGAGCGCCGTGTCCTCGGTGCTCACGGCGTCCGCAGAAGGAGTCGTGGAGGCGGCGTCCGGGGTGTCGCCGCCGGTGCAGGCGGAGAGCACGAGGGCCGAGCTCAGGGTGACCGCAACGGTCAGGCGAGAGTACTTCATCACAAAACGGTAAACAGGACCACACCAAAGGGCCAAATCAGCGGTTTCCCAGCAAGCCGTGCTCCGGCCGCTCCTCACCCGGTCCGGTCGGCTGCGAACCGGTCGGTCGCCCGGACGAGCGCGTCCAGGATCCCGGGCTCGGAGAACGCGTGACCGGCGTCGGGCACCACCACGAACTCGGCGTCGGGCAGCCGCGCCGCGAGGTCGAACGCCGTGCGTGCCGGGGTGCACATGTCGAGCCGGCCCTGCACGATGACCGTCGGGATGTCGGCGAGCAGGTGCGCGCCCGCGATGAGCTGCCCCTGCCGCAGGAAGCCGCCGTGCACGAAGAAGTGGTTCTCGATGCGCGCGAAGGCCACGGCCTGCTCCGGCTCCACGGCCTTGGCGTAGCCCTCCTCGTCCGGGACCACCGTGATGATCCGCGCCTCCCAGCCGCTCCACGCCCGACCGGCCGGCAGGTGGACCGCGGGGTCGGGGTCGAAGAGCAGGTCGTGGTAGGCCACCTGCATCTCGTGCCGGCGCGCCGGCTCGACCGGCGCGACGAACTCGGCCCACAGGTCGGGGTAGACGTGCTCCAGGTGTCCTCGCTCGTACATCCACGCGAGCTCGTCGGTGCGCAGGGTGAAGATACCGCGCAGCACCAGCTCGCTGACCCGGTCGGCGTGCGCCTGGGCGTAGGCGAGCGCCAGGCAGGACCCCCACGAGCCCCCGAACACCTGCCAGCGCTCGATGCCGAGGTGCTCACGGATCTGTTCCATGTCCGCCACCAGGTGCCCCGTGGTGTTGGTCGCCCACACCTGCGGGTCCACGGTCGTGGACGCGTGCGGGGTCGACCTCCCGGCCATCCGCTGGTCGAAGAGGACGATCCGGTAGCGGTCCGGGTCGAAGACCCGGCGCTGGCGCGGCGAGGTGCCGCTCCCCGGCCCCCCGTGCACGAAGACCACCGGCCTGCCCTGCGGGTTGCCCGACACCTCGACGTACAGCTCGTGCCCGTCCCCCACCGGGAGCACGAAGGTGTCGTACGGATCGATCTCGGGATACAACGTTCGTCGCTCGGTCACGGTCCGACCCTCTCACCCGGGTGCGACGGTCGGGCCATCCGCACCTCGGTCATCCCCCCGTGCGCGGTGTCGGTGGCCCCGTCGAGAGCGAAACCGTGCCGCTCGTAGAAGCGCACGGCCCGGTCGTTGCGCTGCGCCACCCACAGGTAGGCCGGTCCCGGTCCGAGCACCTCGTCCATGAGCCGCGCGCCCAGTCCACGGCCCTGGTGCTCGGGCGCGACGTTGAGGACCCACAGCTGCTCGGGCGTCGGGGGGTTCTCGTCGCGGGCCGGGCCGCACATGATCCACCCGGCCGCCTCGTCGTCGAGCACCGCCACCCGGATCCGGCGACCGTCCTCGGGAACGGTGCCGTGGGCGTACGCCTGCGCCACCGAGTACCACAGCGGCCGGAAGGTGTCGGCGGACAGGTCGTCGAGCAGCTCGTCGCCCACCAGCCCACGGTAGGTGCTCTCCCAGACCCGCGCGTGCAGCGTCGCGAACGGCTCGACGTCCTCCAGGACCGGGGACCTCAGCAGGTATGCCGCCGCGCGCGGGTCCGGCGCGGGGCTCACCGCTCCCTCTCGGGCAGACCGCTGTCGTCGGAGGCAGAGTGTGCGAAGGAGGGTGCGAGGAGTGCCACGCGACAACCGTAGCGCGGGGTCACCCGGTCAGCCGGTCTACCACCTGGTCCGCGGCGGCGTAGGGGTCGAGCTCCCCGGCCAGGACCTCTGCCACCACGTCGTGCAGCACCCCCTCCCCGCGCAGGTCGCCCATCCGACGACGCAGGTCGGCCAGCGCGATCGCCTCGACCTCGCGGGCCGCGCGGGTCCGGCGGCGGTGGTCGAGCTCACCGTGGCCCTGGAGCCACTCCCAGTGCGCGTCCAGCGCCTCCATCACGCCGTCCACGCCCTCGCCCCGGTCCGCCACGGTCCTGAGCACGGGAGGCCGCCAGAGGTGCGGCTCCGTCCGGTCACCCAGCGAGATCATGTGGCGCAGCTCGCGCACGGTCGCGTCGGCGCCGTCGCGGTCGGCCTTGTTCACGACGAAGACGTCACCCACCTCCAGGATCCCGGCCTTGGCAGCCTGGACGCCGTCACCCATCCCCGGGGCGAGCAGCACGACCGTGGTGTCCGCCAGCGAGGCGACCTCGACCTCGGACTGCCCCACACCCACGGTCTCGACGAGGACGACGTCGCAGGCTGCAGCGTCCATCACCCGCAGCGCCTGCGGCGTGGACCATGCCAGGCCGCCGAGGTGCCCCCGCGAGGCCATCGAGCGGATGTAGACCCCTGGGTCGAGCGCGTGCTCGGTCAGCCGGATCCGGTCACCCAGCAGGGCGCCCCCGGAGAACGGGCTCGACGGGTCGACGGCCAGCACCCCCACCCGCTGCCCCCGTCGCCGCAGCGCGCTCACGAGCATGCTGGTGCTCGTCGACTTCCCGACGCCCGGGCTCCCCGTCAGCCCGACGATGCGGGCCCGGCCCGCGTGCGGCGCCAGCGCAGCCATCACCTCGCGCAGGGCCGGGTCCGCGTTCTCGACGAGGGTGATCAGCCGCCCCAGGGCGCGTGGGCTGCCCGCCCTGGCCTGCTCGACCAGGCCAGGGACGTCCACCTCACGTCGGGAGCGCACCGGCCCAGCATAGGTATGCGGTGCGTCCCGCCGTCACCGGCCGGGGTGCACCGCACACCAGGAGGGGCGGGTCGCTCAGTCCTGGGACGGGACGCGCAGGATCAGGGCGTCGCCCTGCCCGCCCCCGCCGCAGAGGGCGGCGGCGCCGACGCCGCCCCCGCGACGCTGCAGCTCCAGGGCGAGGGTGAGCGCGAGGCGGGCGCCCGACATGCCGATGGGGTGGCCCATCGCGATCGCGCCGCCGTTGACGTTGACGCGATCGGGGTCGAGGCCGAGCTCCTTCGTGGCGGCCAGCCCGATCGCGGCGAAGGCCTCGTTGATCTCGACGAGGTCGAGGTCGGTGGGCTCCAGACCCTGCTTCGTGCAGGCGGCGGCGATCGCGCGCGCGGGCTGGCTCTGCAGTGTGGAGTCCGGCCCGGCCACCATGCCGTGGGCGCCGATCTCGGCGAGCCAGGACAGCCCGAGCTCCTCCGCGCGGGCCTTGCTCATCACGACCACCGCGGCGGCCCCGTCGGAGATCTGGGAGGCCGACCCGGCCGTGATGGTGCCGTTCTTGCTGAACGCGGGCCGCAGCGCGCCGAGCGACTCCGTGGTGGTGGCCGGCCGGATCCCCTCGTCGGCCTTGAACGAGACCGGGTCACCCTTGCGCTGCGGGATGTCGACAGCGACGACCTCGTCGTCGAAGGACCCCTTCTCCCAGGCCTGCGCCGCCAGCTGGTGGCTGCGCGCCGCGAAGGCGTCCTGCTCCTGCCTGGTGAACTCGGCCGAGCCGCAGTTGGCGGACTCGGTCAGGTCGCCCATCCCCTGGTCGGTGAAGGCGTCCCAGAGGCCGTCGTAGGCCATGTGGTCGCGCACGGTGACGTCGCCGTACTTGTAGCCGGCGCGCGACTTCTCCAGCAGGTGCGGGGCGTTGGACATCGACTCCTGGCCCCCCGCGACCACGACCTCGACCTCCCCGGCACGGATCAGCTGGTCCGCGAGCGCGATGGCGTCCAGGCCCGAGAGGCACACCTTGTTGATGGTCAGCGCGGGCACGCTCATCGGGATTCCGGCCTTCACGGCGGCCTGGCGGGCGGGGATCTGGCCTGCGCCAGCGGTGAGCACCTGGCCCATGATCACGTAGTCGACCTGGTCGCCGGAGATCCCGGCCCGCTCGAGGGCACCCTTGATGGCGAACCCGCCGAGGTCGCTGCCGCTGAAACCGGACAGCGAGCCGAGCAGCCGGCCCATCGGGGTCCGGGCCCCCGCGACGAGAACGGAAGTGGTGCGGTCGGTGGTCATGCCTGGCCTCCAGCGTCGGTGGTGGGTGCGTCTTTTCCTCGCCACTCTAGTGCGGCCACGGACCTGCCCCGGACGGCGGTGGCACCGGCTCAGCCGCCGTGGACGACCTGCCCGTCGAGCACCGTCGCCGACACCTGCAGGCCCAGCAGGACGGCGGCGTGCTCGGCAGAGGTCATCCCTGGCTCACCCCGCGGGTCGGCGTCGACGAGCACCACGTCGGCCGGGTCACCGACGTGGACCCGACGCCCGTCGACCGAGGCCGCCAACGCCTCCTGCGGCGTGAGCGCCTGCTCGGGGTGCCAGCTCGGGGAGCCGACCGGACCGCGGTGGACGGCAGCCGCCATCGCCAGCCACGGGTCCAGGGGGGCCACGGGCGCGTCGGAGCCGAGGACGACCTCGATGCCCCGGTCCAGGAAGCTGCGCAGCGTGAAGGTGCGGCCGGTGCGGTCCGGCCAGCACTGCTCGGTGACGACCCGGTCGTCGAGCAGGTGGGCAGGCTGGACGCTGGCGCGCACCGGAAGCCCCGCCCAGCGGTCCAGGTCCTCAGGGGCGACGAGCTGTGCGTGCTCGATCCCGCCGACGGCCCCGGTCGCCGCGAAGGCGCGCAGGGCCTGTCCCACGGCCGCGTCGCCGATCGCGTGCAGCGCCACCTCCAGCCCCGCGGCGTGCGCGGTGGCCAGGAGGGTGTGCAGCTCCTCGCCGTCGAGGTTGGGTGCGCCACGGGGGTGCTCGAGGACGGCTGCGTCGGCGTAGGGCTCGCAGCACCACGCCGTCCGGGTGTTGAGGGAGCCGTCGCTGATGATCTTCAGCGGCCCCAGCCGGACCAGCCCGTCGGTGCGCCCGACCAGGTCGCCCGTGCGCACCTCGGCGTCGAGGACCTCCTGCAGGCCCTCGGGGTAGACCCCGATGCGGGCCCGCAGCGGAGGCAGCCCGGCGTCCGTGCGCTCCTGCCACTGCCGCCAGGGGCGACCGAACTCCAGGTCGGTCAGCCCCACCACTCCTCGCGCGTGGGCGTCGCGGATGACCCGTCCGACCCCGGACTCCGCGTCGGCCCTCGCCCCCGGCAGGCTGCTGAGCCGGTCGTAGACGGGGAACCAGTCCCCCTCCGCCAGCACGCCGGTGGTCTCGACCGACACCCCGAGGAGGCGCAGCGCGGGGCTGTTGAGCCAGCCGTGGTGGGCGTCGCCGCTGATCAGCACGACCGGCACCGCGGTGGTGGCCCGGTCGAGGGCCGCGACGGACAGCTCCTCGCCCCAGGTCGCGGACCGGTGGCCGAACCCGACGAGGACGCCGGTCGGCGGGAGCGGGCCGAGCGCCAGCCGGTGACGCACGACAGCCACGGCCTCCGCCACCGACCGGGCCCCCGAGAGGTCGAGACGGGAGCGCGACGAGGCCCACTGGGTGAGGTGGACGTGGTGGTCCCAGAGCCCAGGCAGGGCCCACCGGCCCGCACCGTCGACCACGGCGGTGCCCGGCGGGGCCTCGATGTCGGTGCCGGTGGCGCTGACCACCCCGCGGCCGAGCAGGACGTCGACGAGGCGGCCGGACGCGTCCGCGCCGTGGGCCGGCAGCCCGGCCGACGACCCCAGGTCACCGTCGAGGGGCACGATGCGCACGTCGCGCAGCAGGAGGTCGCTCATGGCCAGACCGTAGACCGCCGTCCACGGGTTCCGGCAACCCGTCCTGCGGCGGGGGACCGGCGCGGTGCGGGCGCTCGGGCCTACCCTGGGGTCATGAGCGCAACCCCCGCCCTCGGCGAGGTCCCGGCCCTCGGACCGTTCCTCCTGGCCATCGACCACGTGGGCCTGGCCGTGCCGGACCTCGACGCGGCCATCGCCTTCCACCAGGACGTCCTGGGCAACCGCCTCGTCCACGAGGAGACCAACGAGGAGCAGGGGGTGCGCGAGGCGATGATCGCGGTCGGCAACCCCGACGGCGGCGGCGGCGAGGAGCAGCCGACGATGATCCAGCTCCTCGCACCCACCGGGCCGGACTCGGCGATCGCGAAGTTCATCGACCGGCACGGCCCCGGCCTGCAGCAGCTGGCCTACCGGGTCAGCGACCTCGAGGCCGTCAGCGAGCTGCTGCGCGCGCGCGGCCTGCGCCTGCTCTACGACAACCCACGGCGTGGCACGGCCGGCTCGCGCATCAACTTCATCCACCCCAAGGACGCGGGCGGCGTGCTCGTCGAGCTCGTGGAGCCTGCCGGGTGACCGAGGCCAGGACGACCGGCCCGCGGGCCGAGGAGCGACGCCGGCTCGCGGTGCTCGGTCGGCTGCGCCCGCACCACGTCCCCGGGGCCAGCAGACGGGCCGTACGGTCCTGGCGCGCCTACCGCGAGCGTCAGCTGGCCGAGCTCGCCGAGAGCAACCGGTTGCAGCAGGAGCTGCGCGAGCAGCTGCGGCACCCGGTCCGGGCGCAGCTCGTGGCCCCGGACGAGCCCTCGACCAGCCGCCCGTGGTGGCAGGCCTCGCCGTTCTACGTCGGCTTCACCTTCGCCCTGGGTGCCCTCCTGGCCTGGCTGCTGGTGCAGAACCTCACCCGGCTCACCTCGGTCCTGACCTTCATCGTCGTCGCGGTCTTCGTGACCCTGACGCTCGACCCCGTCGTGCAGTGGCTGACCCGGCGCAGCATGGGCAGGGGGGGCGCCGTCGTGCTGGTCTTCCTCGGCCTCGTGGGGGTGGTGACGGTCATCGGCCTGCTCGTCGTCCCGCCGATCGTCACGCAGACCGCCGCGCTCGTGGACCGGACCCCCGACTACGTCGAGAACCTGACCACCCAGCCCTGGCTGGCCCGGCTCGACGAACGGTTCGACCTGTCCGCGTGGTTGGCGGCCGAGGCCGACCAGCTGGCCACCGACCGTTCCACCCTCTCGACGATCTTCGGCGGGGTGCTCGGCGCGGCGGGCTGGGTGGCCGGCAGCCTCGTGGGCCTGGCGACCACCATCATCCTGACGCTCTACCTGCTCGCCACGCTGCCCACCGTCAAGGAGGCCGGCTACCGCCTCGTGCCGCACAGCAAGCGGGAGCGGGTCGTCGGGCTCGCCGAGGAGATCATGCGGCGCGTGGGCGGCTACGCCTTGGGACAGGGCGCCGTCGCCACCATCAACGCGGTGTGCTCGTGGGTGATGATGCAGATCCTGAGCATCCCCTACTCCGCCATGCTGGCCGTGCTCGTCGGGCTGCTGGGTCTCATCCCGATGGTCGGCGCCACCCTCGGGGCCGTGCTGGTCGGCGTCGCCGCGATGACGGTCAGCCCGACAGCGGTGCTCGTGGTGGTCGTCTACTACGTCGTGTACCAGCAGTTCGAGAACTACGTCATCGTGCCCAGCATCATGCGCCGCACGGTCTCGGTGCCGGGCGCCGTGACCGTGGTGGCCGTCCTCGTCGGCGGCACCCTGCTGGGGGTGCTCGGCGCGCTCATCGCCATCCCCGTCGCGGCGGGCCTGCTCCTGATCTACCACCAGGTTCTCGTGCCGCGGCAGGACCGCCTCTAGGCATGGCCCGGTCCAACCGACCGCGCCGCGGTGGTCGTCCTGCGGCGGGCCGGGCAGGCTCGGGCCCGCCCCCCGCCGCCCGCGAGCCGGTGGTCACGGAGACGAGGTATGCCGGTCAGGTGTGGGGGGTGCGCACCGTGCGCCCCAACGACAGCGGCCGGGTCTACCGCTGCCCGGGCTGCCAGGGCGAGGTGGGGGCCGACGTCGCGCACACGGTCGCCTGGCCCGTCGAGTCGATGCAGCAGGTAGACAACCGCCGGCACTGGCACACCGTCTGCTGGTCGGCCCGGGAGCGCCGGCGCCCCGGCGGCAGCTGGGCCTAGCCTGCCGGGGTGAACGGCCGGTCCAGCAGCACGTGCTCCACCAGCAGCGGGGACGCCTCGACGGACTCCCGCGGCAGGCCCGAGGTGCCGCCGGCCAGCTCCTCGCACACCGCGAGCACCTCGTCGGCCCCGATGTGGTCGATCATGGCAAAGGGGCCGGCGGGGTAGCCCAGGCCGTGCTGGAGCGCCGTGTCGATGTCCGCCACGGAGGCGTAGCCCTCGTCCAGCATCCGCACGGCGTCGTTGAGGTGCGGCACGAGCAGCGCGTCGACGACCAGCCCGACACGGTCGCGGCAGACCACCGGCTCCGCGCCGAGCCGGGTCACCAGCTCGCGCATCATCGCGACCGCCTCGTCGTCGGTGACGCTCGTGCGGCCGATCTCCACGACCTGGCCGTTGCCGGTGGGCTCGTGCACGCGGAGCACGACGCAGCGCTCGGGCCGTCCGGACAGGGCGCCGAGAGCGACGGCGGCTGCGCTGTTGACGGTGGCCAGCACGGTCTGCGGGCCGGTGATCTCCCCGAGCTCCTCGAAGAGGTCGTCCAGGTCGCGCCCGGGCAGGTCGTCCTCGTCCAGGTCGCGCAGGTCGTCCAGCTGGAGGTCGGCGAGCGCGAGGTCGAGGTCGACCGACTGCGCCTCGACGACCAGACCCGCGTCCACCAGCCTGCGCAGGTCCTCGGAGTCGTCGGCGTCGGGCACGTGGACCACGGCATACCCGCCCTCCTCCAGCCGGGAGGCGAGGTCGTCGGCCACCTCCCCGCGTCCGACCACGCCCACGGTCCTCAGCTCGGGCCCGGCGACCACCGCCGGGGTCTGCGCGTCCTCGACGACCTGACCGCCGCCGGGCCGGTCGTAGGTGTAGAAGCCGCGGCCGCTCTTGCGGCCGAGCAGCCCGGAGGTGACCATCCGGCCCAGCATCGGGCTCGGGGCGTGCATCTGGCTGCGGGTGTGGCTGTAGATGACGTCACCGATGTGGTGGCAGACGTCCAGGCCCACGAGGTCCATCAGCGTCAGCGGCCCCATCGGCAGACCGGCCCCGACGCGCATCGCGGTGTCCAGGTCCTCGCGCGAGACGTGCCCGTGCTCGAGCATCCGCAGCGCGGAGGTGAAGTAGCCGAACAGCAGGTAGTTGGCCACGAACCCGGCCCTGTCACCGACGACGACGGGCTTCTTGCCCAGCCCCTGCGCCAGCGCCACCACCGCGTCCACCAGGGCCTGGTCGGTGCGCAGCGTGGTGATGACCTCGACGAGCTTCAGCACCGGTGCGGGGTTGAAGAAGTGCAGCCCCACGACCCGCTCGGGCCGACGGGTGGGCGCGGCGATCTCGGTGATCGACAGGCTCGAGGTGTTGGTGGCCAGGATTGCGTCCTCGGGGACGATCTCGTCGAGGCGACCGAGCACGTCGTGCTTGAGCTGCAGGATCTCGGGCACGGCCTCCACGACGAGGTCGACGTCGGCGAGGTCGGCCATCTGCGTGGTGATCGTGATCCGCCCCAGGATCTGCGACTGCCCCGCCTCGTCGAGCTTGCCCCTGGCGACCGCGCGGTCGGTGGAGCGCTGCAGGATGGCGCGGCCGCGATCGGCATACTCCGGCGTCGTCTCCACCCCGAAGACCCGCAGCCCTCCCCGCGCGAACACCTCGACGATGCCTGCTCCCATGGTGCCCAGGCCGATGACCGCGACGGTGCTGATCTCACGCATGGTCACGATCCTCTCAGACCACGAGGCCCCGGACCCGGCAGGGTATGCCGTGCGCCGGGTTAGGGTGGCCCGCGTGCGTGTCGTCATCGCCCGGTGCTCGGTCGACTACCAGGGGGCCCTCCAGGCCCACCTGCCGCTGGCGACCCGTCTGCTCATGGTCAAGGCCGACGGCTCCGTCCTCATCCACTCCGACGGCGGGTCCTACAAGCCGCTGAACTGGATGGCCCCGCCCTGCTCGATGGCTGAGGTGGAGCCGGACGAGGAGGAGCGCGCCGAGGGTGTGGACGCCGTGTGGCTGGTGTCCCACGCCAAGCGCGAGGACACGCTGCGGATCCGCCTCCACGAGGTGCTCTCGGACGGTTCGCACGAGCTCGGGATCGACCCTGGTCTGGTCAAGGACGGGGTCGAGGCGCAGCTGCAGGCCCTGCTCGCCATGCACATCAGCACGCTGGGCGAGGGCTGGACGCTGCTCCGTCGCGAGTACGCCACCGCGATCGGCCCCGTCGACATCCTCTGCAAGGACTCCTCCGGCGCCACCGTCGCCGTCGAGATCAAGCGGCGCGGCGACATCGACGGGGTGGAGCAGCTGACCCGCTACCTGGAGCTGCTCAACCGTGACCCCCACCTGTCCCCCGTGCGGGGGGTGTTCGCCGCGCAGGTCATCCGGCCGCAGGCCCGGGTGCTGGCCACCGACAGGGGCATCCGCTGCGTCACGCTGGACTACGAGGCGCTGCGGGGCGTGGACGACGCGGGGTCGCGGCTCTTCTAGCCCGGCCTGCGGCACAATCGGGGCATGACCCGCCGAGCCGCGATCGCCGCGCCCAACGCCTACGCGACCCACGCCGCCGAGGTGGCGCTCGCCGAGGGCGGCACCGCCGTCGACGCGGCGATCGCGGCGATGATCACGGCCACGACCACCGAGCCCGGGGTCGTGGCCCCTCTGGGTGGTGGCTTCCTCACCGTCTGGCCGGCGGACGGTGAGCCCGTCGTGGTCGACGCCAACGTCGAGATGCCCGGTCGGGGCCAGCCGCCCGAGCGCTTCGGTGCCGGCCTGATCGAGGCGGCGTCCGACTACGGCGGCGGCATGGTCACCTACGTGGGGGCCGGCTCGGTGGCGACACCAGGGCTGCTGGCGGGGATGGGCTGGGCCCACGAGCACTTCGGCACCGCGCCCTGGTCGGCCCTCCTGCAGCCAGCCGCGGACGTGGCCCGCTCCGGCTTCCGGCTCAGCGCCACGGCCCAGTCCTACCTGGTCCTCATCACCGACACCATCCTGGCCTGGGACCCCGAGACGCGTCGCCTGCTCACCGACGACGGAGCCGCCCCGCAGGTCGGACGTCTCGTCGCGGACGAGCAGCTCGCCCGGACCCTGGAGCAGATCGGCGCCGAGGGGCACGAGTCGGTCTACACCGGCGACCTCGCCCGCAGGATCGACGCCGACATGCGCGAGCGGGGCGGGCTGCTGTCCATGACCGACCTGGCCGCCTACCGCCCGGTCGTGCGGCCGGCGCTGCGCAGCACGCTGGGCAGCTGGGACCTGGCCTGCAACCCGCCCCCGTCGATCGGTGGGCCGGTCCTCACCGCGATGCTGCGTCTGCTCAGCGCGGCGGAGGAGCCGATCACACCGGCCCGCGCGGCGTGGGTGCTCAAGGAGGTGCTCGACATCCGGCTGGACCGGATCGACACCGCCGCGGACCTGGCCGCCGCCGGCGCCGAGCTGCTCGAGACGCTGCACGAGATCGGCTCGCTCGGGCTGCCGACGTCCGCCTCCACCGCCCACGTGTCCGTGGTCGACAGCGACGGGACGGCCTGCGCCTTCACGGCCTCGGCCGGCTACGGCTCGGGGATGACCGTCGCGGGCACCGGCATGATGGCCAACAACGCCCTCGGCGAGCTCGAGCTCAACCGGCTCGGCCTGCACGCGCTGCCCCCCGGCACGCGGCTGGCCTCCAACATGGCCCCCACCGCGGCCCGCCGCGACGACGGGACCGTCCTCGCGGTCGGCACACCCGGCGCCGACCGGATCACCACGGCGCTCGCCCAGGTCATCACCCACCTCGCCCGCCACGGCGAGAGCCTGCAGACCGCCATCGACCGGCCCCGGATGCACCCGCGGCGGCTCCCCGACGGGAGCACCCTCTTCGAGCACGAGCGGGACGCGACGATCGCCGCCAGCCTGGACGCCGCGGGGATGGCCCGTCACGAGCACCCGCCGCAGGTCATGTACTTCGGGGGCGTCGGCGCGGCCGTGCTCCACCCGGACGGGACCCTGGAGGCGGGTGCGGACCCGCGCCGGGCCGCCGCGAGCCTGGTCACCTGACCCCGGGCGCACGGCATACCCGGTCCGTGGCACGATGCCGGGCATGGTCAACCTCACCCGCATCTACACCCGCACCGGCGACGACGGCACCACGGCGCTGGGCGACCTCGGCCGGACGAGCAAGAACGACCCGCGGCTGCATGCCTACGCCGACACGGACGAGGCCAACTCGACCATCGGGGTCGCGCTGGCCGCGGGCGACCTGCCCGCGGAGATGCGCACGACGCTGACGCGGATCCAGAACGACCTCTTCGACGTCGGTGCCGACCTGTGCATGCCGCTGCGGAAGAGCTACGAGTGGAAGCCGCTGCGGGTGCGGCCGGAGTGGGTCGACGAGCTCGAGGCGGACTGCGACCACTACAACGAGGCACTGCCCGCGCTGCGCTCGTTCATCCTGCCCGGCGGGACCGTCGGCTCGGCCCACCTGCACGTGGCCCGCACGGTGGTGCGGCGGGCCGAGCGGTCGGCGTGGGCCGCGCTCGCGGTGCACGGGGACGGGGAGGCCGCCGAGGACGCTCCCCGGGGCACCGGGGGCGTGAACCCGCTCACGGCGACCTACCTCAACCGTCTCTCGGACCTGCTCTTCATCCTGGCCCGGGTGGCCAACGGCGGCGGCGAGCGCGACGTGCTGTGGCAGCCGGGCGGTGGCCGGGCCCAGGCTCCCGAGCGCCGGAGCCGGTCGCGGGGGACCACGGACGACGACTGACCGGCTAGGCGACCGGCGAGTTCCTCCAGCCCGGCGGCACGGCCTCGACCCACGCGCGCAGGGCGGTGTAGTGCCGCTCGTCGAGCGCCAGGTCGAAGGTCGCCGAGCCGTAGCTGACGGGGACCTGGATCAGGCCCGGCCGGCCGAGCGCGGCGGCGTCCCGTCCGGCGACCGTGCGGGCCATCCCGAGGTCGAGGTTGCCGCGCACCCAGGGCCCGCCGGAGAGACCGCCCGGCCCGCGCAGGGCCAGACGGTCCTCGGAGAAGCGCAGGGTGCCACGCCGCCAGTCCTCCCCCGCGCGGCGGTAGGCGGCCGGGATCGGCGCGCCCCCCGTCCCCTGGTCGCCGAAGGTCCGGAAGAGCACCAGCCCCAGCCCCAGGAGCACCAGCGCGCAGAGCGCGGCCAGCAGCACGAGGATGATGCTGTCCGGCATGGGGTCAGGCGGAGGCTGCGGGACCCGTGAGGCCGGCGGCGTCGACGTTGTCGGCCACGATCACGACGCGGTCGTGGTCCACGGACAGGAAGCCGCTGTCGATCGTCACGATCTGCGTGCCGCCCCCGGTCGCGATGCGGACGTCACCGGTGACGAGGACGCCGAGGAGCGGGGTGTGGCCCGGGAGGATGCCGAGATCGCCATCGATGCTGCGGGCGCTGACCATGGAGGCCTCACCTGCCCAGACCTTGCGGTCAGCGGCGACGAGCTCGACCTGCAGTGCACTCACGACGTGTGTCCTCTCAACGCTGACCAGATGCTCGCGCCAGTCTACCTGGGCCCCGGATCCGCCCAGGACGGGTCGTCGATCTCCGGCTCGGCGTTGGTGGGCCCTCCGACCTCGAGGTGCCCCTCGGCGGCGACGGCGCCGGTGAGGCGGTTGAGGGCCCGCATGCCGTGGTAGACGATCAGGGCGGCCGCCGTGCCGAGGGCGATGCCCTCGAAGACGAGCTGCCCCGGGGCCCAGGTGTAGTTGGCGATGCCGACGACCAGGGCGACCGCCGCGGTCGAGAGGTTGATCGGGTTGCCGAAGTCGACGCGGTGCTCGACCCAGATCCGGAAGCCCAGCACGCCGATCATGCCGTAGAGGATCGTGGCTGCGCCGCCGAGCACCCCCACCGGCACGGTCTGGATGGCCGCGCCGAACTTCGGCAGGAACGCGAGGACGACCGCCGTGAGGCCGGCCACCCAGTACGCGGCGGTGGAGTAGACCCTCGTGGCCGCCATGACCCCGATGTTCTCGGCGTAGGTCGTGGTGCCGGACCCCCCGCCGGCGCCGGCGAGCGTGGTGGCCAGTCCGTCTGAGAGCAGGGTCCGGCCGATGACGTGGTCGAGCGCGTCGGCCGACCCCTCGGTCATCTGGGCCACCGACTTGACGTGCCCGATGTTCTCCGCGACCAGCACGAGGACGACCGGGAGGAAGAGCCCGGCCACGCCGAGGTGGAACTCGGGCGTGACGAACGTCGGGGCGCCGATCCAGCTGGCCTCCCGGATCGCGGTGACGTCCACCTCCCCGCGGACGGCGGCCACGGCATACCCGACGACCACGCCGAGCAGGATCGAGAGGCGCCCGAGCAGGCCACGGAGCAGGACGGTGCTCAGCAGGACCGCGAGCAGCGTGACGAAGGCCGTGGTGGGTGCCTGCTGGACGTTGTTCCAAGCGGCGGGCGCCAGGTTGAGCCCGATGAGCGCGACGATCGTCCCGGTGACCATGGGGGGCATGAGCCGGCTCACCCAGCCGTGGCCGACGACCTGCACGAGGAGTCCGACGAGCGCCAGCGCCACGCCGGCCATCACCACCCCGCCCAGCGCACCGGCAGGGCCGTGCTGGGACTGGGCCGCCGCGATGGGGGCGAGAAAGGCGAACGAGGATCCGAGGTAGGAGGGCACCTTGTTGCGGGTGATCAGCAGGAAGAGCAGGGTGCCGACACCGCTGAAGAGCAGCGTGGTGCTCGGCGGGAAGCCCGTGATGAGCGGCACCAGGAAGGTCGCGCCGAACATCGCGACGACGTGCTGCATCCCGATGCCGACGGTCGGCGCCCACGCCAGCCGCTCCCCCGGGCCGACCACCTGACCGGGCTCGATCCGGTAACCGTCTCCGTGCACGGTCCACAGGCTCACTCGGGTTCTCCTCCAGGTCGGTGGGGTGGGCGCGCCAGGGGGCGCCCGGTGGTCGGCAGGGACGATCGCGCGCGACCGGGCGCGAGCCTACCCCCCACGCCCTCCGCGATGGCCCTCGGCACCAGAATGGGTCTGTGATCACCGTCGACACCACGACCCTCGCAGCCTCGCTGCGCTCCCTCCCGGACAACGCGCGCGTCGTGGCGTCCGGCAACCACAGCATCCCGTGGGAGCTGGTCCGGCTCCTGGACGAGCAGGTCGAGCGGTTCGTCCTGAACACGCTCAACGGGCCGCCCGGACTCCCGGAGCGCGAGGGTGTCGTCGCCGAGACCAGCTTCGTGGGTGCCGGACAGCGGCGGCACCCCGGTCTGCGCTACGTCCCGTCACGGCTCTCGCTCGTGCCCGTCCTCTTCCGCAGCTCGCTGCCGGTCGACGCGGTCCTGCTCCACTGCTCACGGCCTCGGGACGGGGTGGTCTCGCTCGGGATCGAGGTCAACGTGCTGCCCGCGGCCATCGAGGCCTGCCGCGAGCGTGGCGGCCTGGTCGTGGCTCAGGTGAACGACCGCATGCCGTTCACCCACGGCGACGCCCTCGTCCCGGTGGAGCACATCGACCTGGCGCTGGAGGTGAGCGCACCCCTCCCCTCGCCCTCCACCGGGGTCACCCTCGGGGAGGACGCGCTGACGATCGGCGAGCGGGTCGCCGCCATGGTGCCCGACGGGGCGACCCTGCAGATGGGGATCGGGGCGGTGCCCGACGCCGTGCTCGGCGCGCTGACACGGCACACGGGCCTCCGGCTGTGGACGGAGATGTTCTCCGACGGCGTGCTGGCGCTCGACGCGGCGGGGGCGCTGGACCCCGACCACCCCCTCACGACGTCCTTCCTCTTCGGCTCCCCCGAGCTGTACTCCTGGCTCGACGGCAACCGTCGTGTGCACATGCTGCGCACCGAACGCACCAACGACCCCGCCCTCATCGCCCGCCAGCGCTTCATGACCTCGATCAACACCGCGCTCGAGGTGGACCTGTTCGGGCAGGCCAACGCCTCGCGGATCGACGCCCGGATCCACAGCGGCTTCGGCGGTCAGACCGACTTCATCGTCGGGGCGCTGCACTCGCCGGGCGGCCAGGCGATCATGGCGCTGCGCTCCTGGCACCCCAAGGCCGACGTGTCCTCGATCGTCCCGATGGTCGAGGAGCCGGTGACCTCCTTCCAGGCCTCGGCGATCGTGACGGAGCAGGGCGTCGCGCCGCTTTTCGGCCACAGCGAGAAGGACCAGGCACGCGGCCTCATCGAGAACGCCGCGCACCCGCGGGTCCGGGAGGAGCTGTGGGAGGAGGCCCACCACCTCGGGCTGGCGTAGTCCGACCGCACGACGCGTCCGGTCCGGCACCACCACGCGTCCGGTGGGGGTACGGCGAAGGGCCGGTGAGTCCTGCGACTCACCGGCCCCCCGTCGTCCCGCAGGATCAGGTGCTCAGCTGGTCTTCTCCAGCTCGGCGGCCTGGCGCTCGACGTCGTCGAGGCCACCGCACATGAAGAAGGCCTGCTCGGGCAGGTGGTCGTACTCGCCGTCGGCGACCTTGGTGAAGGCCTCGATCGTGTCGGACAACGGGACCGTCGAACCCTCGATGCCGGTGAACTGCTTGGCGACGTAGGTGTTCTGCGACAGGAAGCGCTGGATGCGACGGGCGCGGCCGACGAGGATCTTGTCCTCCTCGGAGAGCTCGTCGATGCCCAGGATCGCGATGATGTCCTGCAGCTCCTTGTAGCGCTGGAGGATCGACTTGACCCGCACGGCCGTGTCGTAGTGCTCGCGGGTGATGTAGCGCGGGTCCATGATGCGGCTGGTCGAGCTCAGCGGGTCCACCGCCGGGTAGATGCCCATCGAGGCGATCGGGCGGGAGAGCTCGGTGGTCGCGTCGAGGTGCGCGAAGGTCGTGGCCGGGGCCGGGTCGGTGTAGTCGTCGGCCGGCACGTAGATCGCCTGCATCGAGGTGATCGAGTGACCGCGGGTCGAGGTGATGCGCTCCTGCAGGGTGCCCATCTCGTCGGCCAGGTTCGGCTGGTAGCCCACGGCCGACGGCATGCGGCCGAGCAGCGTGGAGACCTCGGAGCCTGCCTGCGTGAAGCGGAAGATGTTGTCGATGAAGAGCAGCACGTCCTGCTTCTGCACGTCACGGAAGTACTCCGCCATCGTCAGCGCGGAGAGGGCCACGCGCAGGCGGGTGCCCGGCGGCTCGTCCATCTGGCCGAACACGAGGGCGGTCTGGCCGAGGACCCCTGCCTCCTCCATCTCGACGATGAGGTCGTTGCCCTCACGCGTCCGCTCGCCGACCCCGGCGAACACCGACACACCACCGTGGTCGCGGGCGACACGGGCGATCATCTCCTGGATGAGCACCGTCTTGCCCACACCGGCGCCGCCGAACAGGCCGATCTTGCCGCCGAGCACGTAGGGGGTCATCAGGTCGATGACCTTGATGCCGGTCTCGAACATCTGGGTCTTCGGCTCGAGCTGGTCGAAGGCAGGCGCCTGACGGTGGATGCCCCAGCGCTCGGTGATCTCCAGCGTCTCGCCCTCCTTGAGGTCCAGGACCTCGCCGGTGGCGTTGAAGACGTGCCCGAGGGTCACGTCGCCCACGGGCACCGTGATGGGTCCGCCCGTGTCGCGGACCGCGGCGCCGCGGACCAGGCCGTCGGTCGGCTGGAGGGAGATCGCCCGGACCATGTTGTTGCCGATGTCCTGGGCGACCTCCAGGTTGACCGTCTTGGTCTCGTCGTCGACGGTCACCTCGGTCTTGAGGAGGTTGTAGAGGGCGGGCATCTGTCCGGGCGGGAACTCGACGTCGACGACGGGGCCGATGATCCGGGACAGGCGACCCACGCCGCCCTGCGACTGCTCCTGTGCCGGAGCCTCAGTGGTAGCCATGCTCATGGTTGGGTGCTTCCCTCTCACTTGGCGTCGGCGAGGGCGCTGGCGCCGCCCACGATTTCGCTGATCTCTTGGGTGATCTCGGCCTGGCGGGCCTGGTTGGCCAACCGGGTGTAGGTCTTGATGAGCTCGTCGGCATTGTCGGTCGCCGACTTCATCGCCCGCTGGCGGGCCGCGAGCTCGGAGGCCGAGGCCTGGAGCAGCGCGTTCCAGATGCGGGACACGACATAGCGGGGCAGGAGGGCGTCGAGCACCTCCGGGCCGGTGGGCTCGAACTCGTAGAGGGGGTAGATGTCCTCCTCGGCGACCGGCTCGTCGTCCTCCACGACCTCCAGCGGCAGCAGGCGAACGACCTGCACCTCCTGGGTGACCATGGACAGGAAGCGCGTGGACACGATGTGGAGCTCGTCGACGCCTCCCCCCTCGGAGCCGGCGATGAAGTCGGCAGTGAGGCGCTCGGCGATCTCGCGGGCCACCTCGAAGGTGGGGGCGTCGGAGAAGCCGGACCACGACTGCTCGAAGCTGCGGCCCCGGAAGCGGTAGAAGCTCTCCGCCTTGCGCCCGGTGAGGTAGGGGGCGACCTCCTTGCCCTCGGTCTCGAGCAGCTCGCGGAGCTGCTCGGCACGCTTGAGCACGTTGCCGGAGTAGGCGCCGGCGAGACCGCGGTCGCTGGAGATGACCAGGACCCCCGCGCGGCGGACGCTCTCGCGCTCCATGGTCAGCGGGTGGTCCACGTCGGAGAAGCTGGCGACCGCGGACACGGCGCGGGTGATCGCGTTCGCGTACGGCGTGGTCTCCACCACGCGCTGCCGGGCCTTGACCACGCGTGAGGCCGCGATGAGCTCCATCGCCCGAGTGATCTTCTTCATCGACTGGATGGACTTGCTGCGCTGGCGGTACTCCCGCTGCTGCGCTCCCATATCTGCCTCTCTCGTCTGGCTGTGCGTCGCTGCGTGGTGCAGGTCTGTCTGCTCGGGTATGCCGTGGGGCGGGGCCCGGGTGCGGGGCCGCGCGCCCCACGGCATACCGGGCCTGTCAGCGGCGACGGACCTTGATCTGCTCCTGGTCGACGTCCTCGTCCTCGAGCGCGTCGATGTTCTCGTCGGCCTCGTTGCTGCCGATGCGCACCTCGCCACGACCGTCCGGGCTGAACTCCTGCTTGAACGCCGCCATGGCGTCCACCAGCGTCGCCTCGGTGTCGTCGCCCAGCTTGCCCGTCTCCCGGATCCCGTCCAGCAGACCCTGCTGCTCGCGCCGCAGGTAGTCGAGCCAGTCCGCCTCGAAGCGGCGGACGTCGGAGACCGGGACGCTGTCGAGGTGGCCGTTCGTGCCGGCCCAGATGATCGCGACCTGCTCCTCGACTGGCACGGGGGCGGACTGCGGCTGCTTGAGCAGCTCGACCATCCGGGCACCGCGCTCGAGCTGCGCCCTGGACGCGGCGTCGAGGTCGGAGGCGAACATCGCGAACGCCTCCATCTCGCGGAACTGCGCCAGGTCGACCTTGAGACGGCCCGAGACCGACTTCATCGCCTTGATCTGCGCGGCACCGCCGACGCGGGACACGGAGACGCCCACGTCGATCGCCGGGCGGACGTTGGAGTTGAAGAGGTCGGACTGCAGGTAGATCTGACCGTCGGTGATCGAGATGACGTTCGTCGGGATGTAGGCCGAGACGTCACCCGCCTTGGTCTCGATGATCGGCAGACCGGTCATCGACCCTGCGCCCAGCTCGTCGGAGAGCTTGGCGCAGCGCTCGAGCAGCCGGCTGTGCAGGTAGAAGACGTCCCCCGGGTAGGCCTCGCGGCCCGGCGGGCGGCGCAGCAGCAGCGACACCGAACGGTAGGCCTCCGCCTGCTTGGACAGGTCGTCGAAGACGATGAGGACGTGCATGCCCTGGTACATCCAGTGCTGGCCGATCGCCGAGCCGGTGTAGGGGGCGAGGTACTTGAAGCCCGCGGCGTCGGACGCGGGGGCGGCGACGATCGTGGTGTACTCCAGCGCGCCGGCCTCCTCCAGGGTGCTGCGCACCTCGGCGATGGTCGAGCCCTTCTGGCCGATCGCCACGTAGATGCAGCGCACCTGCTTGGCCGGGTCGCCGGACTCCCAGTTGGAGCGCTGGTTCAGGATCGTGTCGACCGCGACCGTGGTCTTGCCGGTCTGGCGGTCGCCGATGATGAGCTGGCGCTGGCCACGGCCGACCGGGATCATGGCGTCGATCGCCTTGATGCCGGTCTGGAGCGGTTCGTGCACCGACTTGCGCATCATCACGCCGGGAGCCTGCAGCTCCAGCGCGCGGCGGCCCTCGGTCTGGATCTCGCCCAGCCCGTCGATCGGCCGCCCCAGCGGGTTCACGACCCGGCCCAGGTAGCCGTCTCCGACGGCGACCGAGAGCACCTCGCCGGTGCGGCGGACCGCCTGGCCCTCCTCGAGCCCGGAGAAGTCGCCGAGGACGATGACGCCGACCTCGTGGACGTCGAGGTTCAGCGCGAGGCCGAGGGTGCCGTCCTCGAACTCGAGCAGCTCGTTGGCCATGACCGAGGGCAGGCCCTCGATGTGGGCGATGCCGTCACCGGCGTCGACCACGCGACCCACCTCCTCGCGCGTGGAGGCGCTCGGCTCGTAGGACTGGACGAAGTGGTCCAGCGCGTCGCGGATCTCTTCCGGACGGATCGAAAGCTCCGTCATGTCATTTCTCCTCGTCGTCGGTCCTGCGTCGGACCGTGTCTGCTGTCGGTGGTCGGGTGGTTCAGGGGCGGGTCAGCTGGTCATCTGCCGGCGCGCGTCGGCCAGTCGCTGGCTGACGGTGCCGTCGATGACCTCGTCGCCGATCTCCACCCGGATGCCACCGACGACGTGCTCGTCGATGACCAGCTGGGTGTGGACCTGGCGTCCGTACTGCGAGCTCAGGGCGGCGACCAGACGGTCGTGCTGCTCGGGGGTGAGCGGCACCGCGCTGATGACGGTCGCGGTGACCTGGTCCTGCCGCGCTGCGGCCTGGTCCAGGAAGGCCGCGACGGCGTGGTCGAAGCGGCGCCCTCGCAGCCCGGCGACGGCCTGCTTGGCCAGCCGCACCGACTCGGGGGCGGCCTTGACCGAGAGCAGCCGGTCGACGAGCGTGGTCTTGGCCAGCAGCCCGGCCCGCCGGTCGCTGAGAGCGGACTGCAGGTCGGGGGTGCCCTCGACGATGCGCGCGAACCGGAACAGCTCGTCCTCGACCTGACCCAGCCGGTGGTGCTGCTGGGCGTGCGCGAGGACGGACTCGACCCCGAGCCGCTCCAGCGCGGACACCAGGTCGCCCTGGCTGGGCCACCGGTGCGACGCGACCGCCCGGACGACGTGCAGGGCCCCGTCACCGACCTTGCCGGAGAACAGCCGCTCGGCCAGCGCGACCTTGTCCGCCCCCTCGCGGGAGGGGTCGGCCAGGTTGCGCCGCAGCGTCGGGTTGGCGTCGACCAGCCGGGCCACCGACAGCACCTCGTCCGCGACCCGGGAGGAGTCGGCGCCGGCGGCCAGGACCTCGTCCAGCGCCTGGGACGCCTCGTGGAAGACGCGACGGAACGCGGTCTCCATCAGCGGCCCTGCTCGCTGCCCGCACGGACCTCGGGCCGGGCCGAGCCGGACTCCAGGTCGGCCAGGAAACGGTCGACGATGCCGCGCTGGCGCGCCTCGTCGTGCAGCGACTCACCCACGATCTTGCTCGCCAGGTTCGTGGAGATCTCCCCCACCTCGCCCCGGAGCTGGACCATCGCCTGCTGACGCTCGGCCTCGACCTGCTTGTGCGCGGTCTCGGTGATCCGGTTCGCCTCGGTCTGCGCCTGCTGGCGCAGGTCGGCGACGATCTGGGCGCCCTGCTCCTTGGCGTGCTCACGGATGCGCGACGCCTCGGCCCGGGCGTCACCCAGCTGGTCCTCGTACTGCTTCTTGGCGGCGGCGGCCTCGGCCTGGGCCTGCTCGGCGGCAGCGATCCCACCCTCGATGGCGGCCGTGCGCTCGGCGTAGGCCCTCTCCAGGTTGGGGACGACCTTCTTCGCGACGAACCAGTAGAACAGTCCGAAGACGATCAGGCCGAAGATCAGCTCCGGCATGTAGGGCAGGATCGGGACAGCGTCCTCCCCGGCGCCCATGGGCTGGCTCTCCGCCGTCTTCAGGACACCCGACACGACCGTGGTGTAGTCCACGAGCGGCTCCTCACATGTGCATGTCCGGCAGGGTCACACCGCGGTGGCGGGGTGCGCTACGAGGACGGGGCTGGAATGGGTGGGTGTCGGTCAGCCGACGAAGAACGCGATGAAGAAGAGGACCAGACCGAAGATGGCCAGGGCCTCCGCCAGCGCGAAGCCGAGGATGGCGATCGGCTGGAGCTTGCCCTGCGCCTCGGGCTGACGGGCGACGCCGTTGATGTAGGCGGCGAAGATCAGACCCACCGCGATGGCCGGGCCGATGGTGGACAGGCCGTAGCCGATCAGAGTGATGTCACCAGACACGTCGTATCTCTTTCTGTGTGATGTCCCGACGGGGCGGCGCCCCGTCGAAGGCTTCGTAACTATTCAGTTTGGTGGTGCAGTCAGCGGTGACCGGGAGCTCAGTGCTCGTCGGCCAGTGCGCCACCGATGTAGGAGGCGGCGAGGAGGGTGAAGACGTAGGCCTGCAGGAACTGGACCAGCAGCTCGAAGGCGGTGAGCGCGATGCCCAGGCCCCAGGCGGGGATCGCGACCAGCATCAGCGCAGGCTCGTAGGTCTCGAACAGGGTCCAGCCACCGACGATGAAGACGACCAGGAGCATGTGGCCGGCGAACATGTTGCCGAAGAGTCGCAGGGCCAGCGTCAGCGGGCGGGTGATGAAGAAGGTGATGAGCTCCAGCAGCAGGATGAACGGCTTGATCCAGCCCGGCAGACCCGCCGGCAGCATCGACCCGAGGTAGCGCCCGACGCTGCCCTGCTTGCGGATCCCCACCCAGTGGTAGACGACATACACGATCGCGGTGAGCCCGATCGGGAACGCGATCCGCGCCATCGTGGGGTTCTGGAACGGGGGGATGATGCCGAAGAGGTTGTTCAGCAGGATGAAGACGAACAGGCTGAACAGGAACGGCACGAAGGGCATGAAGTCCTTGCTGCCGATCATGTCGCGGGCGACGCCGTTGCGGGCGAAGTTGTAGACCTGCTCGGTGTACCACTGCCCCCTGCCCGGCACCACGGTCGCACGGCGGGTGGTCACCCACAGCCAGATCACGAGCATGACGGTCGCGATCGCCATGAGCAGCATCGGCCGGGTGAAGTAGTAGGCGGTGCCCGGGATCGCGAAGAGGGGCTGCCAGAAGTCGCCCGGGGTGGGCGGGAAGTGGCTGTCCTCAGCCATCGGCAGGACCAGGCCAGCGGCCATCATGGTCGCACTCACGCGTTCTCCTCCACAAGGTCTTCGACGGGCGTCGGGGCAGGCTCTCGCTCAGGAGACATGGCCGCGATGTCGAGCAGGGACACCGACGTCATGACCTACCGTACCTGAGCCAGATCACGTACATGGACAGCACCATGCCCAGCACCACGCCGACGGGCAGCAGGAACCAGGTGCCCAGCCACCAGTCGAGCAGCCAGCCGAGGGCGCCGAACCCGAGCGGGCCGGCGAGCAGGTAGGCCAGGACGGCGTTGCCGATGTCGGTCTGGGCCGCCATGCCCTCGATCTCGGGCTCGGTGCCGCCGTGCGCCGAGGGGATCGGGGCATGCCGGCGCGCCGGCTCCTCGGCGCCGCCGGGTCGGGGGGCGGTCACCGCGCCTCCCCCGGCAGGGTGACGTCGAGGGGTGCGCGGGCGCGCAGGTAGCCGACGACGAGACCGGCCTGGAACACGAGGCCGGTGACCACGAACGCGATCACCAGCGGCACGACCTCGAGCCAGGTGGTCTGCCCGAGCGACCAGATCACCACGGCGAGGACGGCCAGCTGCAGCACGAAGACGAGGAAGGCCCCTGCCATCGTGGAGGCGGTGGGTCCGGCCAGGACGCCCTTGATGCCGAGCACGCCGAGCACGAAGACCGCCAGCGAGACGACGACCCCCAGCAGGGCGGACACCGCGGCCCACTCCCCCGCGGCGGCCCAGGTGAGCAGCGGCGCGAGGACGACCAGGGGCAGCGTCGGGACCAGTCCTCCCAGCAGCATCGACCGCAGCGGCGTGCGCGCAGGGCGCGGCGCGACAGGTGCGGTCATGGGGGGAAGCTCCTGGTCAGAGGCGGTCGAGGGGCGCTTGTGAAAGTTATCACAAGCGGGGTGTGGTCGACGAAGCCGCAGGTCACGGTCCCGCCACCGACTGCCGCCGCGGCCCCCGGGTGAGCACGATCGCGAGCGCGAGCAGGAGGGCGATCCCGAGGACCGACACCCAGGGGGTCAGGTAGGCGAACGACACCGCCCCCACGGCGATGAGCCCGGCCCACAGGTAGAGGAGCACGACCGCACGCCGGTGGCTGTGCCCGATGTCGAGCAGCCGGTGGTGCAGGTGCCCCCGGTCCGGCTTCCACGGGCGCTGCCCGGCGCGCGTGCGACGGAGCACGGCCATCACGATGTCGAGGAAGGGCAGGGCCATGATCGCCACCGGGATGAGCAGTGGCAGCAGGAAGGCGGCGGCCGCCGAGGTGCTGGCCAGCGAGGAGCTCGGGTCGACCGAGCCGGTCATCGAGATGGTGGCCGCCGCGAGCAGCAGCCCGAGCAGCAACGCCCCCGCATCGCCCATGAAGAGACGTGCCGGGTGGAAGTTGTGCGGGAGGAAGCCCAGGCACACGCCGATCACGGCCGCGCTGATGAAGGTCGCCACCGAGAACACGTTGGGCGGGTCGAAATCCTTGCTCACCAGGTAGGACCAGGCGAAGAACGCGGCGGCCGCGATGAGCACGACGCCGGCGGCCAGCCCGTCGAGACCGTCGATGAAGTTGACGGCGTTCGTCGAGATGACCACGACGAGGATGGTCAGCGTCACCATGACCGGCTCGGGCAGGACGGTGACGCCCAGGATCGGCAGCGAGAGCAGCTGGACCCCGTAGAAGGCCATCACCGCCCCTGCCACCACCTGACCCGCGAGCTTGGTCAGCCAGTCGAGCTCGCGGACGTCGTCCACCGCACCGAGCAGGGTGACGAGCGCAGCCGCCGCCAGCACGCCGTACAGCTGGGGCGAGGCGTCGAAGAGCTGCCCATGGTACGGCAGCTGCTTGCCCAGGACCACCGCGGCGGTGAAGCCCAGGAGCATCGCCACACCGCCGAGCCGCGGGATCGGGACGGAGTGCACGTCGCGGTCGCGGACGGCGGTGATCGCGCCCACCCGCAGCGCCAGCCGGCGCACCAGCGGGGTCGCCAGGTAGGTCACGATCGCTGCGGTGAGCAGCACCATCAGGAATTCGCGCACGTGGTCCCGCCCGCCTGGCGTCGGCAGACCCGGCACCCGGGGGTGCTGGGCCAGCCTCAGCCGGCTGTCGGCTCCGGGTAGGCCGGGTAGGCGATGAGGAGGTCGGCGATCGTCGCGCGGATCTCCTGCGCGACCGGGTGGTCGGGGCTGCCGTCCGTCTGCGTCACGGCACGGTGGATGAGCTCGGCGACGACGGGCATCTGCTCCGTACCCATGCCCTGGGTGGTCACCGACGGCGTGCCGACGCGGATGCCCGAGGCCACGTTGGGCTTCTCCGGGTCGAAGGGGATGGCGTTCTTGTTGAGCACGATCCCCGCCGCGTCGCACCGCGCCTCGGCGTCGACCCCCGTCACGCCGACCCCGCGCAGGTCGTGCAGCGACAGGTGGGTGTCGGTGCCGCCGGTGATCGGCCGGATCCCGTGCTGGCCCAGCGTCTCTGCGAGCACCCGCGCGTTGTCGAGAACCTGCTGGGCGTAGGCCCGGTAGGCCGGGGTCGCGCACTCGGCGAAGTTGACCGCCTTGCCGGCGACCGCGTGCATGAGGGGTCCGCCCTGCATCATCGGGAACACCGCCCGGTCGATCTTCTTGGCGTGCTCCTCCTTGCAGACGATGGCCCCACCTCGCGGTCCGCGCAGCACCTTGTGGGTGGTGAACGAGACGACGTCGGCGTGCGGGACCGGGGAGGGGATGACCTGGCCGGCGACCAGGCCGATGAAGTGCGCGGCATCCACCCAGAAGATTGCGCCGACCTCGTCGGCGATCGCGCGGAAGCGCGCGAAGTCGATGAGCCGCGGGATCGCCGAGCCGCCGGCGAGGATGATCTTGGGGCGGTGCTCCTTGGCCAGCGCCTCGACCTGGTCGTAGTCGATGTCCTCGGTCTCGGGGTGCACCCCGTAGTGGACCGCGTTGAACCACTTGCCGGAGAAGCTGACCTTGAACCCGTGGGTGAGGTGCCCGCCGTGGTCCAACGACATCGCCAGGATCGTCTCGCCCGGCTTGACGAAGGCGCCGTAGACGGCCTGGTTGGCGCTGGCCCCGGAGTGGGCCTGGACGTTGGCGTGGTCGGCGCCGAACAGCTGCTTGGCCCGCTCGATCGCCAGCTTCTCCACCGTGTCGACCTCTGCGCAGCCACCGTAGTAGCGGGCGTCGGGGTAGCCCTCGGCGTACTTGTTGGACAATGTGGAGCCCAGGGCGGCCAGCACGGCGGGGCTGGTCTGGTTCTCGCTGGCGATCAGCTGCAGCCCGGCCCGCTGCCGGTCGAGCTCGGCGACGAGCAGACCGGCGATGGCAGGGTCCTGCTCGAGGAGGGCGGCGAAACTGGGGCCGTAGTACGTGTCGGCGGTCACCTCGGTCGTCATGCGCTCACTGTAGCCGTGGGTCAGGGCGTCAGGGCGAGAGCGTGCGCAGCGCCGGCGCCGGCACGCTCACCCCGCTGGGCACCACGCTGCCCACCAGCCGGGCCCCGGGTATATCGTGCTCCACCCGCTCCCCCGCCTCCTCCCGCTCAGCCGGCTCGGCCGCTTCCGCCGGCTCGGACGGTTCAGCCGGGTCGGACGGTTCAGCCGGGTCGTGCAGCACCGTGGTGCCCAGCACGCCCCGGATGTCCGCCGGGCTCAGCGCGCCGGCCCGCAGCACGACCGGCTCCTCGCCCGTGCAGTCGAGGATGGTCGAGGGCAGCCCACCGGTGCGCGGGCCGTCGTCCAGGTAGGCCGCCACCGCCCCACCCAGCTGCTCGAGCGCCTCCTGAGCCGTGGACGCGGCCGGCCGTCCCGTGACGTTCGCGCTGGTCACCGCCATCGGCCCGACCTCCGCGAGGAGCAGGAGGGCAGTCTCGTCGTCCGGCATCCGCAGCGCGACCGTGCCGTTCGTCTCACCGAGGTCCCACTGCAGCGACGGCTGGGCGCGCACGACGAGGGTGAGCGGGCCCGGCCAGAACTGACGCATGAGGATCCGGGCGTAGAGCGGCACGTCGGTCGCGAGGCCGTCGACGGTTCGGGCGTCCGGCACGAGCACCGGCGGGGGCATCTCCCGTCCTCGGTGCTTGGCCGCCAGCACCATCGCCACGGCGACCACGTCGAAGGCGTCCGCGCCGACGCCGTACACGGTGTCGGTGGGCAGGACGACGACCCTGCCCTCACGCACCTGCTCGGCAGCGCGCGCCAACGAGCTCTCGCGGACGTCGGGGTCGGTGCAGTCGAGCAGGCGGTCCTGCAGCGGCGAGCCAACGCCCATGCGTCCTCCGATCAGGTCCGGTCCGGTCCTGCGCCGGCCCGGGTCCAGTCTCGCACCAGGTGGCGGGTCGAGTTGCGCTGCACCCGGCCATCCACCACAGTGGCTGGCAAGGAACGTGGGCCAAACCCGGCCCACACCGACCGAAGGAGAGTGAACGCCGATGCGTGGAGGCTTGATCTGGACGATCGTGGGCATCCTGCTCATCATCGCCCTGCTGATTTACATCCTCTGATCACGATCCCTCGGAACGCGGCCTGAGCCGCGATCCCTGGAACGTCGCCCTGGTCGCCTCACGGTGTCCGGGGCGCCGTCATGTCCGGGCCGTGTCGCGCACCGCCCGGGTGACGCGGGGCAGACCGGCGAGGTCGCGGTGGTCCTCCACCTGCGCCCACCGGCCCTGCGCCGCGAGCGCGGCAGGCAGCGACCCGCCCTGGACGTCCGCGTGCTCCATCAGCAGCACACCCCCGGCCCGCAGGAGCTCGGCCGCCCGCAGCCCCACCTCGAGCGGCACCTGGAGCCCGTCCGGGCCGCCGCCGTAGAGCGCCAGCTCCGGGTCGTGCTCGCGCACCTCGACGTCGACCGGCACGGCGTCCGGGGGGATGTAGGGAGGGTTGGTCACCACGACGTCGACCTCCCCCGCCCAGTCGCCGAACGCGTCCTGCGCCCGCCCCAGCCGCAGGTCGACCGGCAGCCCGGCGCGCGCGACGTTGCGCACCGCATACCCGTGGGCCTCGTCCGAGAGCTCCACCGCACCCACGCGGGCGTCCGGGCGCGCGAGCGCCAGCGCGAGCGCGACCGCCCCGCTGCCCGTGCACAGGTCGACGACGGTCGGCCGGTCCAGCCCGCCCAGAGCCTCGAGCGCCAGCCCGAGCATCACCTCGGTCTCAGGTCGCGGCACGAACACCCCGGGTCCCACCTCCAGCTCGACCCCGCCGAAGTGCGCGACGCCCGTCAGGTGCTGCAGGGGCACGCGCCGCGCGCGCCGCTCGATCAGGTCCACGAATGCCGTGCGCGTCGCGTCCGGGACGTCCTCGCCGAGCACCCGGGCGCGGCGCAGGTCGCCGAGCTGGCGGCCCGCGGCGTGCGCCAGCAGGATCTCGGCGTCCACCCCGGGACTGGGGACCCCGGCGCCGGCGAGCACCGCGGTCGCCGTCCGCAGGAGGGTGTCGAGGCGCTCGCCCACCGGGTCGGGGCTCACCGGGTCAGCGTTCGCCGGCCGAGGCGAGCCGGGCAGCCTCGTCGGCGTCGACGGCCGACTGGACGACGCTGTCGAGGTCCCCCTCGAGCACGTGGTCGAGGTTGTAGGCCTTGAACCCGGTGCGGTGGTCGGCGATCCTGTTCTCGGGATAGTTGTAGGTGCGGATGCGCTCGCTGCGGTCGACGGTGCGGATCTGGCTGCGGCGCTGCTCGCTGGCCGCGGCCTCCGCCTCCTCGACCGCGAGCTGGTGCAGGCGTGCGCGCAGCACGCGCAGCGCCGACTCCTTGTTCTGCAGCTGGGACTTCTCGTTCTGGCACGACACGACCAGACCGGTCGGCAGGTGGGTGATCCGCACGGCCGAGTCGGTGGTGTTGACCGACTGACCACCCGGACCAGAGCTGCGGAAGACGTCGACCCGCAGGTCGTTGGCGTCGAGCTGCACCTCGGCAGGGTCCTCGATGTCCGGCATGACCAGCACGCCGGCCGCCGAGGTGTGGATGCGTCCCTGGCTCTCGGTGACGGGGACGCGCTGCACGCGGTGCACACCGCCCTCGTACTTCAGGCGGGCCCACGGCGCCTCCCCGGGCCCGGGCGTGCCGGTCGCCTGGATCGAGACGCGAGCATCCTTGTAGCCGCCCAGGTCCGAGGCGGTGGCGTCGAGCAGCTCGGTGCGCCAGCCACGGCGCTCGGCGTAGCGCAGGTACATCCGGAGCAGGTCGCCGGCGAACAGCGCCGACTCCTCACCGCCCTCACCCGCCTTGACCTCCAGGATCACGTCGCGGTCGTCGTCGGGGTCGCGCGGCACCAGCTGGCGGTGCAGGTGCTCGGCGGCCCGGGCGGTCCGCCGCTCCAGGTCGGGCACCTCCGCCGCGAAGGACGCGTCGTCCGTGCCCAGCTCCTTAGCCGCCGCCAGGTCGTCGGCCGCGGCCCTCCAGACCCGGTATGCCGTGACCGTCGGCGTGAGGAAGGCATACCTCTTGTTGAGCCGTCGCAGCGCGGCCGGGTCAGCGTGCACGGCGGGGTCGGCGAGCTGGCGTTCGATCTCGGCGTGCTCGGCCAGGAGCGGGAGGGCGGTCTCGAACACGGCGGGCTCCGGACGGTCGGGCGGGACTACGGGGGAACGGCGAACGCCGGCCCCGCGAGCAGCTCGCGGGACCGGCGTCAGAGGGGCTAGGCCTTCTTGCCGTAGCGCTCCTGGAAGCGCGCGACCCGACCACCGGTGTCCATGATCTTCTGCTTACCCGTGTAGAACGGGTGGCAGTTGGAGCAGACGTCAGCGCTGATCTTGCCCGACGTGGCGGTGCTGCGGGTGGTGAACGACGCACCGCAGGTGCAGGTGACCTGGGTGGTGACGTACGTCGGGTGGATGTCCTTCTTCATGGTCTTCTCCTCGGGGTGGTGTCTCCGCCGGGTCGGCTGCGCGGTCTCGCGCGCCGTGAACCGGCGGCCAACGGACTATTCTGCCAGACCGCGCGGGCGCCGGTCCACCTGGACCGGCGCCGCACGGCATACCTGCTGGGTGCTTCAGTCCTCGTCGTCGAGCTTGATGGAGCTCGTCTGCTGAACCTGGGTCAGGAACTCGTAGTTGTTCCGGGTCTTGCGCAACCGGTCCAGCAGCAGCTCGATCGAGGCTTGCGAGTCGAGGGCGGCGAGCACCCTGCGCAGCTTCCACATGACCTTGAGCTCCTCGTTGCCCAGGAGGATCTCCTCGCGCCGCGTCCCGGAGGAGTTGACGTCGACCGCGGGGAAGATGCGGCGATTGGCCAGCTGCCGGTCGAGCTTGAGCTCCATGTTGCCGGTGCCCTTGAACTCCTCGAAGATGACCTCGTCCATCTTCGAGCCGGTCTCCACCAGCGCCGTCGCGAGGATCGTCAGCGAGCCGCCGCCCTCGATGTTGCGGGCGGCGCCGAAGAAGCGCTTCGGCGGGTAGAGGGCCGCGGAGTCGACACCACCGGACAGGATGCGCCCGGAGGCCGGGGCCGCCAGGTTGTAGGCGCGCCCCAGGCGGGTGATCGAGTCCAGCAGGACGACGACGTCGCCGCCCATCTCCACGAGACGCTTGGCGCGCTCGATCGCCAGCTCGGCCACGGTGGTGTGGTCCTCGGCCGGCCGGTCGAAGGTCGAGGAGATGACCTCGCCCTTGACGGCGCGCTCCATGTCGGTGACCTCCTCGGGACGCTCGTCCACGAGGACGACCATGAGGTGGCACTCCGGGTTGTTGGTGACGATCGCGTTGGCGAGCGCCTGCAGGATCAGCGTCTTGCCGGCCTTGGCCGGGGCGACGAGCAGGCCACGCTGGCCCTTGCCGATCGGCGCGACGAGGTCGATGACCCGTGTGGTGAGGTTCTTCTGGTCGGTCTCCAGCCGCAGGCGGTCCTGCGGGTAGAGCGGGGTCAGCTTGCTGAAGTCCGGCCGGTTGCGGGCCTGCTCGGGGTCCCGCCCGTTGACCGAGTCCAGTCGGACCAGGGCGCTGAACTTGCCCTTGTCGCGCCTGTTGCCGGTCGAGGAGACGGAGTGCTGGAAGTCCTCGCCGTCCTTGGGCGCCTTGATGACGCCCTGGACCGCGTCACCCTTGCGGAGGTTGAACTTGCGCACCATGGTGAGCGGGACGTAGACGTCCGTCGGCCCCGGCAGGTAGCCGGTGGTGCGGATGAAGGCGTAGCTGTCGAGCAGGTCGAGGACCCCGCCCACCTTGACGAGGAGATCCTCCTCGGTGTACGTCTCCTCGTCCTCCCGGGGCCCACCCTGACTGCCGCCCTGACCACCCTGGCCGTCGGGACCGGCGGTCCCGCGACCGCGCTTGCGGTCCCGGCCACGCTGGCGGTTGCGGCGACGGTTGTTGCGGCCACCACCGTCGTCGTCGCCGTCGTCGAAGCCGCCCTGGCGCTGGTTGCCCTGGTCGCGGTTGTCCTGCTGACGACGGTCGTCCTGCTGACGGTCGTCCTGCTGCCGGCGGTTGTCGTGCTGACGGTCCTGCTGCTGACGGTCCTGCTGCGGACGGCGCTCGCCGTGCTGCTGACGGTCGCCCTGCGGCTGACGGTCGTCACGCTCGGTGCGCTCGCCCTGCGGCTGACGGTCGTCACGCTCGGTGCGCTCGCCCTGCGGCTGACGCTCGCCCGGCTGGCGGTCCTCGGCAGCCGGCGGAGCGCCGGCACCGGAGCCGGCGCGCCGGCTGCGGCGGGTGCGGGTGGTGGAACCCTCGCGCTGGGCCTGGGCCCGGTCGAGGGCTGCGTCGAGGTCGACTGCGCCACCCTCGCCTGTGGCTGCGGGCTCGGGCGACGACGGAGCGTCCTGGTGCCGGCCGCCGGACCTCGGCGCATCGTCACGGTCTGCGCGGGGCTCACGTGCCTGGCGCGTCCCCTCGCCGTCGCTGCGGTGCAGTGGCTCCTCGCGAACGGCCGGGGCCGCGGCCGAGACGCCGCCGCGCCGGTCGCGGATGGCCGAGACGAGGTCGGCCTTGCGCATCTTCGCGTCGACGCTGATGCCCATGCTGGAAGCCAGCTGCTGGAGCTCTGCGAGACGGAGCGCGCTCAGCGAGCCCGTCGTGGCTGCGGCAGCCTGAGTGGTTTCGGTCACGTACTTGTCCTTCCCCCTCGGTCCGGACTCGTCCGGGCCTGGGGCTGCTGGGTGTCGGTCCACGGCGCACTCACGGCGCATGAACGGGAACGTGCCACGGACGCGGCCAGGCTCGACGATCAAGGTGTGGCATCAGACGTCGAGTGACATCGGCCCGCGGGGTGAGTCGCTCCGGAGCCGGCCGAACGGCCGCTGATGCTCACGGGGCGTCCCCAAGATAACACGCACCGGCTCCGGCGCATGCTCGGAGGTCAGCGGCGGCGCGCCGCCCGCAGGACGTCGCCCAGGACGGCCGACGCCGTCTCCTCGCCACCGGCACCCGCGCCGTGCAGGCGCAGACGTCCGGCCGACTCCGCCTCGATGATCAGGACGTTCGCACCCTCCCGCGCCTGGGCCAACGGGTCGTCCTGCGGCAACCCCACCGGACGCACCGCCAGCTCGACGCGGCAGTCCTCGCCGCTGCCGGAGCACCAGGCGGAGGCCACGAGCTTGATGACCTGCCCGGCCGCGGCCGCGTGGGCGAAGTCCTCGTCGGTCAGTCCGTTGATGCCGGTGCGCTGGACGTCCGCCAGGGTGACCGGACGACCCCACGCCGTGCGCGCCAGGATGACGATCTTGGCGGCGGCGTCCAGCCCCTCCAGGTCCTCGGTCGGGTCGGCCTCCAGATACCCCAGCTCACCGGCCTGACGCACGGCGTCCTGGAAGGGCACTCCCCGCCGAGCAACCATGTCGAGCACGAAGTTCGTCGAGCCGTTGACGATGCCCGAGATCGCGGTGATGCGGTCACCCGCGAGCGACTCGCGCACCACGGCCAGCACCGGGACGGCCGCCATCACGGCCGCCTCGTAGTCCAGCCCCACCCCGCACTCGTCGGCCAGGGCGTGCAGCTCGTCGCCCTGCTGCGCGATCAGCTGCTTGTTGGCGGTGACGACGTGCGCGCCGCGCCTCATGGCCCGCTCGATGAGCGCCCGCGCCGGCTCGAGCCCGCCCATCACCTCCACGACCACGTCGGCCCTGTCCACGAGCGCCTCCGCGTCGGTGGTGAGCAGCGAGGGGTCGACACCGGGGCGGTCGCGCGACGCGTCGCGCACAGCCACCCCGACGAGCTCGAGCGGGCGGCCGAGCTGCGCGGCATACCGCTGCGCCCGGTCGTCGAGTCGGCGGGCCACGGCGGCACCGACGGTGCCGGCGCCCAGCAGGGCGACACGGACGGGCTGGGGGGACATGCGTGCTCCAGGGAGGTCGTGGGCGGGTCTGGGTGGTGGTCGGGTAGGCACGGTCCGGGGCGCGGCAGGTCACATCCGCTCGGGTGCCGAGACCCCGAGCAGGTGCAGACCGTTGGCGAGCACCTGGCGGGTCGCGTCGTTGAGCCACAGCCGGGAACGGTGCAGCTCGGTGATCTCCTCGTCGGCGCTGGTGGGCCGCACGCGGCACTCGTCGTACCACTTGTGGAAGTGGCCAGCCAGCTCCTCCAGGTAGCGGGCTACCCGGTGGGGCTCGCGCAGGGTCGCGGCCCGGGCCACCACGCGGGGGAAGTCGCCGAGCGTGGCCAGCAGGGTGGCCTCGGTCTCGTGGGTGAGCAGGGACGGCTCGAACCCGTCCGCCCGGTGCACGCCGTCCTCCCCCGCGAGCCGGGCGACGTTGCAGGTCCTGGCATGGGCGTACTGCACGTAGAAGACAGGGTTGTCATGGGTGCGGCGACGCAGCTCCTCACCGTCCAGGTCCAGCGGGGTGTCGGCCGGGAAGCGGGCCAGCGAGTAGCGCACCGGGTCGGTCCCGATCCACTCGAGCAGGTCGGCGAGGAAGATCGCGTTGCCCCGCCGCTTGCCCATCCGCTCGCCCCGGATGTTGATGAGCTGGCCGATCAGGACCTCGATGTTGCGCTCGGCGTCGTCGCCGGCGCAGGCGGCGATGGCCTTGAGCCGCCCGACGTAGCCGTGGTGGTCGGCCCCCAGCATGTAGATCTTCTCGACGAAGCCACGGTCCTTCTTGTCGAGGTAGTAGGCGGCGTCGGCGGCGAAGTAGGTCGGCTCGCCGTTGGCGCGGACGAGCACCCGGTCCTTGTCGTCACCGAAGTCGGTGGTGCGCAGCCACACCGCCCCGCCGTCGTCGTAGACGTGCCCCTGCTCGCGCAGGCGACCGACGGCCTGCTCGACCTTGCCCTCCTCGTGCAGGCGGGACTCCTTGGTCCAGACGTCGAACTCGACGTTGAACTCGCGCAGGGTCGCCCGAATCTGCTCCAGCATCAGGGTGTAGCCGATCTCCTTGACCTCCGGGAGGACCTCCGACTGCGGCCGGTCCAGGAGGTCGGGGCGCTCGGTCCGCAGCTGCTCGGCGAGCGCGGCGACGTACTCCCCCGGGTAGCCACCCTCAGGCATCTCCGCGCCGGTGGCGCGGGCCAGGATCGAGGCGGCGAACTTGTCCATCTGCCCACCGAAGTCGTTGATGTAGTGCTCGGTCGTCACGTCGGCGCCGCTGGCCCGCAGCAACCGGGCGAGGGCGTCCCCGAGCGCGGCCCAGCGGGTGTGCCCGATGTGCGGCGGTCCGGTGGGGTTGGCCGAGACGAACTCGAGGTTGACGACGTGCCCGGCGAGGGTGTCGTTGGTACCGAAGGCGGTGCCCGCCTCGACGATCGAGCGGACCAGCTCGCCGGCGCTCGCGGCGTCCAGCCGGATGTTGAGGAAGCCGGGGCCGGCCACCTCGACCTCGACCACGCCGTCGACGTTCCGCAGCCCCGAGGCGACGACCTCCGCGAGCGCGCGCGGCGGCATACCCGCGCCCTTGGCCAGCTGCAGCGCCACGTTGCACGACCAGTCGCCGTGCTCGCGGTTCTTGGGTCGCTCGACGCGCAGAGTACCGGGGGCGGGCACCTGAAGATCGAGGTCGCCAGCGGCGACGGCCTCGGTCAGGACGGCACGAAGGGCCTCGGCGAGCTGCTCTGGAGTCACCCGTCCGAGTCTAGTGCCGCCCCGCGGCGGGCCCCGCACGTCGCTGTGCTGGACGGGGGCTCCTGACTGGTAGTGTGAGACGCCGTTGCCCCCGTAGCTCAGGGGATAGAGCACCGCCCTCCGGAGGCGGTGGCGCAGGTTCGAATCCTGCCGGGGGCGCAACGGACAAGGCCGCTCACCTGTGACGACAGGTCGGCGGTCTTCTCTCTGTGCGACAGGCGGTCCGCAGAGAGCGGCACGACGCGCAGGGGTCGCCGACAGGAGCCCAGGCCACCGTCGACGGTCGGTGCTTGAGCCGACCGTCGACGGTCCGGTGGATCAGCGCTCGGCGAGGAGGAGGAAGGCGTCGCGCTGAAGTCCCTCGGCGACCGCCAGCTCCTCGAAGAGCGAGGCCACGTCGAAGTCCTCCGCCTCGGTGGCCTGCTGGGCGAAGGCGGGGTAGGTCACCGTGGCCTCGACGTCCTCGGACGCGGCAGCGTCCGTGAGGTTCGTCTCGGTGTCCCACATCAGACCCGAGAGGTTCGCCTCGTCCGAGAAGTGCTCGCGGAACTCCACCGTCGCGGTACCCGCGAACAGGTCGGCGAGTGCGGCGTTGCCGGAGTTGAGCGCGACCTCCGCGAACAGCTGGTACTTGACCGTGGCGAGGGCCTCGCCGTGCATGGCGGTGACGAGGTTCGTCTGGGTCTGTCCGCCGCACGCGGGGAGCTGGGGGGTGACGGTGATGTACTGCAACCCGGTGGCTCGAGGGATCGAGCCCCTGCCCCTCGTGATCGCCGAGAGCGCCACGGTGTACTTCTTGGCGTGCATCTTCTCCTCGGCGGCGATGGACCTGAACATGCTCGCGGCCTGGGTGCAGCCCTCGGCGCGGGCGGTCGCGGCGAACTCGGGGTACATGACCGTCGCCTCGTAGACCTCGCCGTCGATGGCGGCTTGGAGGTTCTGGGCGTTGCCACCCACGAGGCCGGCGGGAATGGCCAGCGCGGCCAAGTGGTCGTAGCGGTCCTCGGCGGCCGTGTCCGTGAACAGGGCGGACGCTGATCCGTCATCCTCACGGTCGGCCTGCTCGGCGTAGACGGTGTAACGAGCCCAGTCGAAGGCCTCGATCGTCAGCGCGGTGTGCAGGTTCTCCTCGGTGGTCGAGGACGGCGTCTCGGCCAGGGCTGCGGTCGGTGCGAGCAGGACTCCGACCATGGCGGCGGCGGCCAGGGTGCGAGTGGTGGGAAACATGGAGGACTCCTCTCGGCAGTGCGCGAGAAATTCGCGTACATCCATAGTGTACAATGCGCCCGCCCAACTCTCGGTGGGGCGGGAGTGCGGAACATGTCACATGGGCGACGCTCCGACCGCGCAGAGGGGCCTCCGCGGAGCACGGCGACCTCAGCCTCTTCCACGAGATCGGTCACCTGCTGGCGACCGGCGACTCGTCGGCCGCGATCGTCGACAACGGCTCCTGGCGGCAACGGCATACCGTGGGGCCCCATGGACGCGACCACGACCCTGCCCTTCGTCGCCGGCGAGACCCTCGCGACCCCGGACGTCTACGACAACATCGACCCGGCCACCGGCACACCCGTCGGCACCATCGGTCGCGGAGGCGCCCACGAGGTCGACCTGGCGGTCGCCGCCGCCACTCAGGCCCAGCCCGCCTGGGCGGCCACCACCCCGGAGCACCGCAGCCGCGTGCTCACCCGGCTGGCCGATCTGGTCGAGCGCGACCACGAGCAGCTGGCCCGGCTCGAGTCCGAGGACACCGGCAAGCCCCTGGGGCAGGCCCGCACCGACGCGACGATCTGTGCGCGCTACTTCCGGTTCTACGGGCACGCCGTCGACTCCTACTACGGCGTGACGATCCCGCTCGGTGAGGGGATGCACGTCTACACGCGCCGCGAGCCGTTCGGCGTGGTCGGCAGCGTGATCGCCTGGAACTACCCGATGCAGCTGCTCGCCCGCGCGGTCGCCGCCGCCACCGCGACCGGCAACGCGATCGTGGTCAAGCCCGCCGACGAGACCCCTCGCACCGCGGTCGCGGTCGCCAGGCTGGCGGTCGAGGCGGGGATGCCGCCGGGGGTGTTCAACGTCGTGACCGGCCTGGGGGTCGAGGCCGGCGCCGCGCTGACCGCGCACCCCGGCGTCGCGCACCTCGGTTTCGTCGGCTCCACCGCCACGGGGTCCCTGGTGGCCCACGCCGCGGCGGACCGCGTCGTGCCGACCCTGCTGGAGCTGGGCGGCAAGTCGGCGCACGTCGTCTACGGCGACGCCGACCTCGACCGGGCCGCCGAGGCGATCACCCGCGCCATCCTGCAGAACGCGGGGCAGACCTGCTCCGCAGGCTCGAGGCTGGTCGTCCACGAGAGCGTCCGCGCCGAACTCGTCGACAAGGTCGCCGCCCGGTTCCGGGCCACCACCCTCGGGCCCGGGCTGGAGGACCCCGAGCTGGGTCCGCTCGTGTCCGTGCGGCAGCAGGACCGGGTCCGCCGGTATGTCGAGGGCACGGGCTCGGGAGAGCTCGTCACCGGCGGCCGCGCACCCCAGGACGACCGGCTCGCGCAGGGAGCCTTCTGGCTGCCCACCCTCATCGACGGTGTCGACCCGACGGCGCCGATCGCGCAGGAGGAGGTCTTCGGCCCGGTGCTGGTGACCATGCCGTTCGCCGACGACGAGGAGGGCGTCGCCCTGGCGAACGCCACCGACTACGGCCTGCTCGCCGCCGTCTGGACGCGCGACCTGGGTCGTGCGCACCGCGCCGCCGCCGCGCTCCAGGCGGGGCAGGTCTACGTCAACACCTACGGCGCCGGGGGTGGCGTCGAGCTCCCGTTCGGCGGGGTCAAGCGCTCTGGCTACGGCCGGGAGAAGGGGGTGGAGGCGCTCGACGCCTTCACCCAGACCAAGACCGTCGTCGTCCGGCTCGACTGAGGCCTCCGCCTCCGACACCGGCGCCTCCCCCGCAGGACGGAGCGGGGCGTCCCACCTGCGGCCGATGTGCGGGCCGAGGGGACCTGCTTGACTTGGCGCCATGACCACCGCTGCCCTGCCCGAGGGCATGGGGATCTCCGTCCGGGGGCTGAGCAAGACCTTCGGGGACCTCCATGCCGTCGACGACCTGTCCTTCACCGTCCAGCCCGGCCGGGTGACCGGCTTCCTCGGCCCCAACGGGGCCGGCAAGACGACCACCCTGCGCATGCTGCTGGGGCTGGTCCGGCCGACATCCGGCGAGGCGCTGATCGGGGGGAGGCGGTATGTCGACATCCCGCACCCGATGATGACCGTCGGCGCGGCCCTGGAGGCCAACGGCTTCCACCCCGGCCGGTCCGGTCGCGACCACCTCCGCGTGCTGGCAGCCACCCACGGCCTGCCCGACGCGCGGGCCGACGAGCTGCTCGAGCTGGTCGGCATCCCCGCTGCGGCCCGCAAGAAGGCCGGCGGCTACTCGCTGGGCATGCGTCAGCGGCTGCAGCTCGCCGCCGCCCTCCTGGGCAACCCCCCCGTGCTGCTCCTCGACGAGCCGGCCAACGGCCTGGACCCCGAGGGCATCCGCTGGATGCGCGACTTCACCCGCCACATGGCGCGGGGCGAGGGGCGCACCGTCCTGGTCAGCTCGCACCTGCTCGGCGAGGTCGAGCAGACCGTCGAGGACGTCGTGATCATCGCCAACGGCAGGCTCGTCCGCGAGGGCGCGATGGAGGAGCTGCACGGTGCCCCCGCCGCTCTCCTGCGCACCACCGACCCGGGCACGCTCGCCGGGGTGCTCGAGCGAGCCGGCCTGACGGTCGAGGTCGCCCCGGAGCACGGCCCAGGAGCACTGCGGGTGCAGAGCGGAGACCTGGTGCGCATCGGCGACGTCGCGCTCGCCGCAGGGCAGCCGGTGCACGAGCTGCGCGCGCTGCGCACCGACCTGGAGCGGCTGTTCCTGCAGCTGACCGAGTCGCCCGAGCACCGCAACCGCAACCTCGCTCCCGACCAGGAGGCCGGCCGATGATCAACCTCGTACGTGCCGAGCTGCGCAAGGCCACCACCACCCGCCTGGTCTGGACGATGCCGCTGGCCATGTTCCTGCTGGGCGTCGCCTTCACCGCGATCAGCGGCTACTTCCTGGTCTTTGCCGAGCTGCCGGGCATGGACGTCCGGATGTCCGAGGGGATGAGCGAGCTCACCCTCGCCCGCTCGGTCTACACCGGCGCGATCCAGATGGCCTACCTGCTCGCCCTCGTCCTGGGGATCCTCACCGTCACCGGCGAGTACCGGCACCAGACGCTGACCTCCACCTTCCTGGCCGAGCCGCGGCGTGGGCGGGTGATCGTGGCCAAGCTCGTCGCTCTCGTCGTGGTGGTGCTCGTCAACGGCCTTGCCCACGTGGCGGGCTCGTTCGTCGGGGGCGCGTCGGTGCTGGCTGCCGGCGACGTGGCGGTCTTCCCCGAGCCCGCGGACCTGACGTGGACCCTGCTCCGCATGCTGCTGGTGCTGGTGCTGTGGGGGCTGATGGGCCTGGGGCTGGGTGTGCTCATCCCCAACCAGGTGGCCGCCCTGTTCGTCGGTGTCTCGGTCGCCTTCCTCGTCGAGCCGCTCCTCGGCTTCGGCGTCGCCTCCTTCGACCGGGTGGCCGAGGCCGCGCGCTACTTCCCGAGCCAGGCGACCCTGTCCGCGCTGAGCGTCTACGAGGGCATGGACGCGGGCACGGCCCAGGACCTGGGGGGCGCCCCCGACCCGCTGTCGTGGTGGGGCGGCTCGCTGGTGCTGCTGGCCTACGCGGGCGTGATGACGGCGATCGGGTGGGTCATCACCCGACGCCGCGACGTCAGCTGAGCCCGGCGCCCCGGGGGCGCCGGGCCAGGGACGACGGGCTAGGCTGTCCTCGACGTGCACCGCGCGCACCGGCGTGGCAGCTCCCGGATGTGAGAAGAGGCGCAATCCCCGTGGCCAACCCCCCGAACAGCGACAGCACCCTCGCGGACTTCGGAGCCAACGAGTGGCTCGCCGAAGAGATGAAGGAGCGGTTCGACGAGGATCCCGGATCGGTCGAGCCGGCCTGGCGGACGTACTTCGAGGGGGGAACCCCGGAGACCAACGGGGCCCAGGCCCGGTCGTCGGCGCAGGCTCCCGCGCGACCGGACGCGACCGCGGAGGCGGCGCCGGCCGCGGCTGCAGCACCCGCGCCGTCCGGCAGCGGTCCGCGCGTCGCACCCCCCCGCCAGACGAAGCAGGCTCCGGTGGCGAGGGCAACCCCCGCGCCCACGAAGGAGGCAGCACCCGCGACGTCGGCTGGCCCGAAGAAGGAGTCCGCCCCCGTGAAGCAGGCCGCCCCCACCAAGGACGCCGCACCGGCGGCGAAGCCGGATGCCGCGACCACGGACGCCGCGAAGCCTGCCGGCCGCGACTCCCTGGTGTCCCGCGAGGCCCCCGGTCTGAAGACCGTCGGCCCCCAGAGCGATGTGACCATGACGCCGATGCGCGGAGCTGTGGCCAGGGTCGTCACCAACATGGAGGCGAGCCTCGAGGTCCCCACGGCGACCAGCGCGCGCAACCTGCCGGCCAAGCTCCTCATCGACAACCGCACGGTGATCAACAACCACCTCGCCCGCTCCCGTGGCGGCAAGGTGTCGTTCACCCACATCATCGGCTACGCCATGGTGCAGGCGGTCAAGGCCATGCCGGAGATGAACAACGGTTTCACCACCACCGACGGCAAGCCGACCCTGGTGCAGCCGGCCCACATCAACCTCGGCCTGGCCATCGACGTGCCCAAGCCCGACGGCACCCGTCAGCTCCTCGTGCCCTGCATCAAGAGCACCGAGAACATGACGTTCTACGAGTTCTGGTCCGCCTACGAGGCGCTGGTCCGCAAGGCCCGTGACGGCAAGCTGACGGTGGAGGACTTCCAGGGCACCACGATCTCGCTGACCAACCCCGGCGGCATCGGCACCCTGCACTCCGTGCCCCGGCTGATGAAGGGGCAGGGCGCGATCGTCGGCGTCGGGTCCCTGGACTACCCGGCCGAGTGGCAGGGCGCCTCGCCCGAGCGCATCGGCAACAACGGCGTGAGCAAGATCCTGACCCTCACCTCGACCTACGACCACCGCATCATCCAGGGCGCGCAGTCGGGCGAGTTCCTCAAGGTCATGCACCTGATGCTCCTCGGCAAGGACGGCTTCTACGAGAAGATCTTCACCTCGCTGCGCATCCCCTACGAGCCGATCCGCTGGGCTCCGGACATCGCGGCGACCCACGACGACGACATCTCCAAGGCGAGCCGCATCCAGGAACTCATCCACGCCTACCGCGTGCGCGGCCACCTGATGGCCGACACCGACCCCCTGGAGTACGTCCAGCGCACCCACCCGGACCTGACCATCGAGAACCACGGGCTGACGCTGTGGGACCTCGACCGCGAGGTGCCGACCGGCGGGTTCGGCGGCAAGCCTCGCCTGACCCTGCGCAAGATCCTGGGCATCCTCCGCGACTCCTACTGCCGCACGATCGGCATCGAGTACATGCACATCCAGGACCCGGACGAGCGGCTGTGGTTCCAGGAGAAGCTCGAGGTGCCGTTCGAGAAGCCGGCGCCCGCCGAGCAGCTGCGGATCCTGCGCCGCCTCAACGCGGCGGAGGCGTTCGAGACCTTCCTGCAGACCAAGTTCGTCGGGCAGAAGCGCTTCAGCCTCGAGGGCGGCGAGGCCGTGATCGCCCTGCTCGACAAGGTGCTCAACCGCGCCGCCGAGGACGGGCTGGCCGAGGTGACGATGGGTATGCCGCACCGCGGCCGCCTCAACGTCCTCGCCAACCTCGCCGGGAAGTCCTACGGGCAGATCTTCCGCGAGTTCGAGGGCAAGTCCACGCCCGGCTCGGTCCAGGGCTCCGGCGACGTGAAGTACCACCTCGGCACCGAGGGCGAGTTCACCACCGAGCAGGGACGCAGCACCCGCGTCTACCTGGCCGCCAACCCCTCCCACCTCGAGGCCGTCAACCCGGTGCTGGAGGGGATCACCCGGGCGAAGCAGGAGACGCTCGTGCTCGAGCAGGGAGCCGACCCCTTCACGGTCCTGCCCGTTCTCCTGCACGGCGACGCCGCCTTCGCGGGTCAGGGCGTCGTGCTGGAGACCCTGCAGATGTCGCAGCTGCCCGGCTACCGCACCGGTGGGACGATCCACGTGGTCATCAACAACCAGGTCGGCTTCACCACCGCCCCGTTCCACTCCCGGTCGGCCGTCTACTGCACCGACGTCGCGCGCACCGTGCAGGCCCCCGTCCTCCACGTGAACGGCGACGACCCCGAGGCCGTCGTCCGCGTCGCCGAGCTGGCCTACGAGTACCGCCAGAAGTTCAACAAGGACGTCGCGATCGACATGGTCTGCTACCGGCGACGCGGTCACAACGAGGGCGACGACCCCTCGATGACGCAACCGCTCATGTACGACCTCATCGAGTCCAAGCGCTCGGTCCGCAAGCTCTACACCGAGTCGCTCGTCGGTCGAGGCGACATCACGGTGGAGGAGGCGGAGGTCGCGCTGCGCGACTACCAGAAGCAGCTCGAGCAGGTCTTCACCGAGACCCGCGCAGCCCTGCGCGGCGAGGGTGACGGCACCCACGGGCTGGAACGCCCGCAGGCCCAGGACCAGGGCGACCTCGCCACCAAGCAGCGTCCGACCGCGATCAGCGAGGAGATGCTGCAGCGGATCGGCGACGCCTTCGCGGACGTGCCCGAGGGCTTCACCGTCCACCCCAAGCTGGCCAAGCTGCTCACCAGCCGTCAGCAGATGACCCGCGAGGGCGGCATCGACTGGGGCATGGGCGAGCTCATCGCGTTCGGCTCGCTGGTCATGGAGGGCACTCCGGTCCGGCTCTCGGGCCAGGACTCCCGCCGCGGCACCTTCGTCCAGCGTCACGCGGTCCTCACCGACCACGACACCGCGGCAAACTGGACGCCCCTGCACCACCTCTCCGAGGACCAGGCGTTCTTCGAGGTCCACGACTCGCTCCTGTCGGAGTTCGCCGTGATGGGCTTCGAGTACGGCTACTCGGTCGAGCGGACCGACGCCCTCGTGCTCTGGGAGGCTCAGTTCGGCGACTTCGCCAACGGCGCCCAGACGATCGTGGACGAGTTCATCTCCTCCTCGGAGCAGAAGTGGGACCAGCGCTCGAGCATCGTGCTGCTGCTGCCCCACGGCTACGAGGGTCAGGGTCCGGACCACTCCTCGGCACGCATCGAGCGCTACCTGCAGCTGTGCGCCGAGGACAACATGGTCGTGGCCTACCCGTCGACGCCGGCGTCCTACTTCCACCTCCTGCGTCGCCACGCGATGGCCCGCCCGCGCAAGCCGCTGGTGGTCTTCACGCCCAAGGCGATGCTGCGCCTCAAGGCCGCGGCCAGCCAGCCGCAGGACTTCACGCAGGGCACCTTCGAGCCGGTCCTGCCCGACACCGCCAAGCTCGAGAAGGGCAGCGTCACCCGGGTCCTGATGGCCAGCAGCAAGCTCGTCCACGACCTCGTGGAGGAGCGAGACAAGCGGGGCGATACCACGACGGCCATCCTTCGGGTCGAGCAGCTCTACCCCCTGCCCGGGGCGCAGCTCGCGAGCCTGATGGAGCAGTACCCGAACGCCGACCTGGTCTGGGTCCAGAACGAGCCGAAGAACCAGGGCGCCTGGCCGTTCATGGCGCTCAACCTGCCCGAGGCGCTGGCCTTCCACGGCGAGGAGCGGCCGCTGCGCGTGGCCTCCCGCCCCGCTTCCGCCTCGCCGTCCACCGGCTCCACCAAGGTGCACGCCGTCGAGCAGGACGCCCTGATGGAAGAGGCGTTCGGCCGCCGCTGACGGGCTCGGCCGACGCAGGAGAAGGGGTCCCCACCGCGCCGGTGGGGGCCCCTTCTCGGACCCGCGCCACGGCATACGGAAGAATGGCCGGCATGACCGTCAGCGCAGCCGGACCGCCCCTCCTGCCCGGGTTCACCGCAGCCGCCCCCGGCGTGGACGAGGTCGAAGACCTCGTCCGGCTGCTCAGGCGGCACGAGAACGAGGCCCGGGGCTGGCCCGGTGCCGACAGCGAGGCGGTGGCCGCCGAGGTCACCGGCCGGGGTGCGAACACCCACCTGCACGAGACCGTCCGGGACGCCGACGGGGTCCTGCGGGCGTGGATCAACTGCCACGACCGCGCCGCCGGGCGGATCCTCGTCGGGGTGACCGTCGACCCGCAGCTGCCGGACGCGGTGGCCGACCCGCTGGCCGCCTACGCGTTCTCCCGGGTCGAGGACCTGGGGCAGGAGGTGCTTGGCCGGCGGGAGATGGGAAGCACCCAGCTGGACTCGGGAGCCTTCGCCGACGACGAGCGTCAGCAGCGGTGGCTGCGGGAGGCGGGCTACACCCACGTGCGCTCGTGGTGGCAGATGACGCGCCCGGTCGTCCCCGCGGCCGACCTCGACCAACCCCGTCCCCGCGAGGGCGTGGAGGTCCGACGCGTCCGTCGCGACGAGGGCGTCGGCATGCCGGAGGAGGGCGACCTGCGCGCGGTCCACGACGTGCTCGAGGCCTCGTTCGCAGACCACTTCAACTCCTACCGGGAGACCTTCGACGAGTTCGTGAGCCGGCTCCGCGAGGACCCCGGGCACCGGTGGGACCACTGGTGGCTGGCGACGGTGGACGGCCGACCGGCCGGCGCGCTGGTCGCCACCACCACCGCCGGGCGCGTGGGCGAGGACGGCAGGGCCCGACCCGACTCCTCCTACGTCGACTACATCGGTGTCCACCGCGACGCCAGGGGTCGCGGGGTCGCGAAGTCGTTGCTGCGCACCGTGATCGCGGACGCCGCCGCCCGAGGCAGGGCCTCGGTCGGACTCGAGGTCGACGCCGACTCGCCCACCGGGGCCGACGGCCTCTACCTCTCCCTCGGCTGGCGCACCGCCTACACGACGCAGTCCTGGCACCGCGCCCTGTCGGTCACCGGCTCCGGGGCGGCGGCGGGATAGCCTGCGGGGGTGTACTTCACCGACCGCGGGATCGAGGAGCTGGCGACGCGGCGCGGCGAGGAGGACGTGAGCCTGCAGTGGGTCGCGGAGCAGCTGCGGACGTTCGTGGACCTGCACCCGGAGTTCGAGGTACCCATCGACCGGCTGGCCACCTGGCTGGCGCGGGACGACGATGACGACGAGTGAGAGAGGCAGCAGCCACGTGAGCAGCGAGGGACGACCCGGCCCCGCCGAGATCGAGTACACGCCCAGCCCGGACTTCCAGGTCCAGGAGGGGCCCCGCGACATCGGGCTGTGCTTCCTCGGCGACGGGTTCGTGGCCGGCTACGGCGACCCGAAGGCGCTCGGCTGGGTGAGCAGGGTGGTGGGGCGCACCGCGGCCGAGGACGCGACCCTGACCGCCTACAACCTGGGCGTCCGCGGCAGCAGCTCGGCCGACGCGATGACCCGGTGGCGCGTGGAGTGCCCGCCGCGCTGGGTGGGCCGCTCCGAGCGCCGCCTCGTGATCGGCGTCGGGGCCGAGGACGTGGCGCAGGGCATCACCACGGCCCGCTCCCGGCTCAACCTGGCCAACATCCTCGACGAGGCGAGCTCCACCGGCATCGCCAGCTTCGTGGTCGGCCCCACGCCGACGCTGGACGCCGAGGTCAACGAGCGCCTGCGGGTGCTCGCGGACGCACAGGCCGACGTGTGCCAGCGCCGCGGCGTCCCCCACGTCGACTGCTTCGCGCCGCTGCAGGGCCACGACCAGTGGCAGTCCGACCTCGCCGCGGGCGACACGGTCCACCCCGGTCAGGCGGGGTACGGTTTGATCGCCTGGCTGGTCCTCAACGGTGGCTGGCAGCCGTGGCTGCGCCTGGACGGCTGAGCCCGTCCACCCAGGCCTGAGCGGCGGCATACGCCTCGTCACCGGCGTGGTCGGGCACCTGGACAGCGCGCCCGTCCGCACGCGGGTAGGACCCGAGGAAGCGCACGTCCCGGCAGGTGCGCCGGAGCCCCAGCAGCGCCTCCCGCAGCCGCGGCTCGGCCAGATGGGCGTTCGCGTCGATCCAGAAGCAGTACTCCCCCAACCCCTCGCCGGTCGGGCGTGACTCCAGCCGGCTGAGGTCGATCCCGCGCGCCGCGAACTGCTCGAGCAGCTCGAGGAGGGCCCCGGGGCGGTTCTGCCAGATCAGGGCGACCAGCGTCGTGCAGTCGCTGCCGGTCGGCTCGGGCACCGGGGCCCCGCTGCGCAGCACCACGAACCGGGTGACCGCGCCGTCACGGTCGGCGATGTGCTCGGCTGCCGGGACCAGCCCGTAGGAGGCGGCGGCGCCCGGGGCTGCGACGGCCGCGTCGTACCGCCCCTCGGCCACGGCCTGGGCGGCCCGCGCGGTGGAGCTCTCCGGGACCAGCTGCGCCCGGGGCAGGTGGTCGGCCACCCACTCTCTCGTCTGGGCCGCCGCGTGCGGGTGGGTCGCCAGGGTCCGCACCGTCTCGAGCGTGGTCCCGGGGCGCACCAGCAGCGAGAACTGCACCTCCACGTGGACCTCCGCGGTGATCCGCACGCCCTCCTCCGCAGCCTCCAGCAGAGCCTGCTGGGTCGCGGGGACCGACCCCTCGACGGAGTTCTCGAACGGCACGACAGCCGCGTCCACCCGATCCTCGCGCAGCGCGTCGATCGCGGCGGGGACGCTGGGGGCCGGCCAGGCCGACGGCGCGGACGCAGGGTCCCACTGCTGGGCGGCCTGCTCGGTGAAGGTGCCGGCGGGTCCCAGGTAGGCGATGCGGATCATGGGGGCACGATATCGGTGCGCCCACGCCCTCGGGCCTCCCCACCCTGCTCTGCGCGACCGGACCGGCCGTCAGTAGGCGCCGGTGTCGTCCGGGTGCAGGACCACGTGGAGGGTCCGCCACAGGATCATCAGGTCGAGCACCGGGGTCCAGTTCTCGACGTAGTAGAGGTCCAGGCGGACAGCTTCGTCCCAGGACAGGTCGCTGCGTCCGCTGATCTGCCACAGTCCGGTCATCCCGGGATTGACGAGGAGACGACGACGGGTGTCCACCTCGTACTCCGCCACCTCGCGCGGCAGCGGGGGCCGCGGGCCCACCAGGCTCATGTCCCCGTGCAGCACGTTGAACAGCTGCGGCAGCTCGTCGAGGGAATAGCGGCGGATCCACTCGCCGGTCCGGGTGACGCGCGGGTCGCGCTGGAGCTTGAACAGCGGACCGGCGCCCTCGTTGGCGTCGAGCAGCTCGGGAAGCCTGGTCTCCGCGTCGGGCACCATGCTGCGGAACTTGAGCATCGAGAAGGTGCGTCCCTCGCGGCCCACCCTCTCCTGTCGGAAGATGACCGGGCCGCGGTCCTCGAGACGGATCGCCAGCACGACAGCCAGGAGCACGGGCGCGAGGAGCAGGATCGCCAGCAACGCCCCCATCCGGTCCATCACGCCCTTCACCACGAGGTGGGGCCCGGCGAACGTCGGCGCCTCGACGTGGATGAGCGGCAGGCCCTGCACCGGGCGGGTCAGCACCCGGGGGCCGGCCACGTCCATGATGCCGGGAGCGACCACGAGGTCGATGTGGGTGCCCTCCAGAGCCCATCCGAGCTTGCGGAGACCGGTCTGCCCGAGGCCGGCGGAGGAGGAGACGGCCACGACGTCGACGTCCAGCTCGAGGGCCCTGACCAGCACGTCGGACTCCGGGCCCAGCACCGGGACCCCGGCGACACGCCCCTCCCTCGTGTGGTCGACGCACGCGCCGAGGACGTTGTAGCCCGCGTCCGGTGTACGACGGAGGGCGACCACCAAGGAGGCGACGTGCTCGCGGTCCCCGACGAGCAGCACCCGGTCCGACAGCCTGCCACTTCGGCGCTGCGTGACCAGCCACCGGCGGGCCGCCCACCGGCCGGTGAGCAGCATGACGGTCCCGAGCGGGAAGGCGAGCAGGACGTAGCCGCGGGCGAAGTCCAGCTTGAAGGCCAGCGAGGCGATCGCGAGGATCGCGAAGAGCATCGTGGAGGCGCGGAAGACCTGGCGGTACTCCTGCACGCCGTGCCCCACCAGCCGCCCGTCGTAGGCGTTCTGGAGGCGCAGGGCCGTCATCCAGCCCAGGACGAGGACGAGCGAGACGACGGTGTAGTTGATCGTGCCGTAGAGCGTCTGCAGCTCGCGGAGGTCCATCCCGAAGCGGAAGAGCTGCGCCCCCAGCACCGCCAGTGAGACGACCGCGAGGTCGACCAGCAGGACGGTCCGCAGGTAGCCCTCCAGGTAGCGCCGCGCGCGGGTGGCGCCCTGCCGCGTGTCCGGGGCGTGGTCGTCGACCCAGGTGTCCGGGACGACGAACAACGGGGCAGCACGCATCGCCTGCGCAACACCTGGGTCCACGCGGCCACCCCTTGGCACGCGTGGGACCTCGATCGAAGCCGTCACGGGTATCCCATCTGCAGGAGGACCGGCCCCACGTCACGGGCAGAGAGCCTCGGTCCTTTACCTTCCCTTTACCTTGTATGCAGAGTAAACCAGTCAGTAGCCCCTGCGTCTACCGCTGGCGAAAATCAGGTCCGACGAGTCCTCTGAGCACTGCGGGGAGCGCGGACTCCACCTGCTCGCGCATGGTCGCGTAGACGGCGTCGTCGCGACGGTAGGGGTCGACGATGTCGAAGTCGGTCCAGGTCCGCGGCTGCCGCACCCCGCGCCGCGCGGCGGCCACCCGCGCGAGCGCGGCGACCCTCGCCTGCGGGTCCGCGTCCTGCGGCAGCTCCTCGGGCGGCAGCCGGTCGAGGATGTCTGCCAGCTCGCGGAAGGTGAAGGTGCGCTTGAGCGCGCGTGGGTGCATCCGGGCCACGTCCGCCCGGTGCTCGCGCGTCGCGGTCAGCACCAGCTCCGCCTGCTGGACCATCGGCTCGCTCAGTCGGCGACCGACGAACCCGGCGGGGCTGCCGCCCAGGGCGCCGAGCACACCGGCCGCCCGCTCGTCCATCGGGGAGCCGATCAGCGCACGGGTCCCGGCCGAGCGCACGGGGACCGCGCCGGCGCCGTAGCGCTCGTCCAACGCCGCCTGCAGCAGCCGCTCGAGCAGCGGTGACCGGCACACGTTGCCGGTGCACACGGTCAGGATCAGCCCCTCGTCCACGACGTCAGCCTATTTCAGGCGCGAGGTCCGGCAGGTCCCGCCATCGACCACCCACCCCGCGCAGCGTCACGAGCCGGGCCTGCTGGTCGCCCTCCTCGCTGCCGGAGCGCTCGAGGACGACCTCCAGCAGGTCCTCGGCGAGGTGCTCGGCCAGACCGTGACCCCACTCCACCACCGTCACGGACTCCTCGAGCAGGGCGTCGAGGTCGAGGTCGTCCAGCTCGGCCTCGCCACCGAGCCGGTAGGCGTCCACGTGGACGAGGGCGGGCCCCCCCACCAGCGAGGGGTGGATGCGGGCGATGACGAAGGTCGGGGAGGTGATCGGCCCGCGGACCCCCAGCCCCTCCGCCAGTCCCTGGGTCAGGGTGGTCTTGCCCGCCCCCAGGTCACCGGTGAGGACGACGAGGTCGCCGGCGCGCAGCGACCGACCCAGGGTCCGGCCCAGCGCGCGCGTGTCGTCGTCGGTGGGCAGCACCAGCGAGCCGGCCGCGGTCACGTGGCTCCCCCGACGTGCACGCGCGGGACCCGCGGGCCGAACCGGGTGACGATCTCGTAGGAGATGGTCCCCGCCGCGTCCGCCCAGTCCTGCGCGGTCGGCTCGCCCGCGTCGCCCGCCCCGAAGAGCACGACCTCGTCACCCGCCGCCACCGGCAGGTCGCCGACGTCGACGACGAACTGGTCCATGCACACCCGGCCGGACACCGAGAACCGACGCCCGTGCACCTGGACGGGGCCGGTACCGGACGCGTGCCGGGGCACGCCGTCGGCATACCCGAGGGGTATGTCCAGCAGCGTGGACTCGCGGGACGTCACGTAGGTGTGCCCGTAGGACACGCCCTGCCCCGCCGGCACCCGCTTGGTGACGGCGACCCGGGCCGTCACCCGCATCGCCGGGCGCAGGCCGAGCTCGGCGGCGGTGGCCAGGTGCGGGACGGGGGAGAGCCCGTAGACCGCCAGTCCGGGCCGCACCATGTCCCAGGCGGCCGAGGGGGTGGTCAGCGTCGCGGCAGAGTTGGACATGTGGCGCAGCTCGAGGTCGAGCCCGGCCCGCTCGGCCAGCGCCACCGCGTCGGCGAACGCCTCCTGCTGCGCCCGAACGGTGGGATGGTCCGGCGCGTCGGCGTAGGCGAAGTGGGTGAACACCCCGCGCACCCGCACCGCACCCCCGGCCTGCAGCCGTGCCGCGTGCTCGACGAGGTCGGACCAGTCGGTACGGGGGTCGCCGTCACGCGCGGGGCGCGCGAAGGCGCCGTTCCGCGCCAGGCCCGTGTCGACCTTGAGCTGGACGGTCGCGGGGGTGCCGGTGGCCCTGGCCGCGGCCGCGAGGGCGTCCAGCACCCACGGGGCCGAGGCAGCCACCTCCACCCCCGCCTCGACCAGCGGCCGCACGTCGGCGCCCGGGGCGACGAGCCACGTCAGGACCGGAGCCTGGATCCCCGCCGCCCGCAGGGCGAGGGCCTCGGTCGGCTGGGCCACTCCCAGCGCCGCCGCTCCGCCCCTCAGCGCGGCGCGGGCCGAGGCCACCAGCCCGTGGCCGTAGCCGTCCGCCTTGACGACGGCCATCAGCGCGGCGGTGCCCGCCCGCTGCCGGAGCACGCGGACGTTGTCCGCGATCGCGTCCAGGTCGACGGTGGCCACGGCGGGCCAGAGGCCGCCTTCCCCCGCCGGCCCGTCGGCGGCATCGTCGCCCCCGAGGTCGCCGGTCACCCACGTGGCTACCACGCGACGTCGTCCCCGCCCATCACCCGGGCGAGCTGGCTCATGAGGCTGCCGGTGATCGTGGGCGCCGAGCCCTCCGTCAGGGTGGCGGCGATCCGCTCGCCCAGCTCCTGGGTGCTCGCCCCCATGCCCTCCCCGGCGAGCGCCGGGAGGTCGGCGAGCACTGCTGCGGTCGCGGACTCCACGGCGGCGGCGGCCTCGCCCTCGCCCAGGTGACCGAGCATCATCCCCAGCGACAGGCAGGCGCCCGCCGGGTTGGCCCAGCCCCGACCCGCGATGTCCGGGGCAGAGCCGTGGATCGGTTCGAACATGCTGGGGTGGGAGCCGTCGAGGTTGAGGTTGCCGCTGGCCGCGACCCCGAGCCCACCCTGGAGCACCGCGCCCAGGTCGGTGACGATGTCGCCGAAGAGGTTGTCCGTGACGACGACGTCGAAGCGCTCGGGGCTGACCGGCAGGTGCATGCACATGGCGTCGACGTGGACGTAGTCGGTCTCCACGTCCGGGTAGCGCTCGCCCACCGCGCTCATCACGTCGGTCCACAGCGCACCGGCCTCGACCAGCACGTTGGTCTTGTGGCACAGGGTCAGCCGCTTGCGCCGCACGGAGGCCAGGCGATAGGCGAAGTCGACGGCGCGCTCCACGGCATACCAGGTGTTGACCGACTCCTGGACCGCCACCCGGGCGGTGGTGCCGCGGTGCACCGTGCTGCCCTGCGCGACGTAGGCGCCCTCGGTGTTCTCACGGACGATGACGAGGTCGCAGCGCGCCGGGGTCAGGCCGGCGATCGGGGTGGGTACCCCCTCGTAGAGCCGGACCGGGCGCAGGTTGATGGCCTGCTGCATCCGGCGGCGCAGCTCCAGGATGATGCCGCGCTCGAGGATGCCGGGAGTGACCCTCGGGCTGCCGATCGCACCGAAGAGGATGGCGTCGGCCGTGCCGAGGCTGGCGGTCACCTCGTCGGTGAGCAGCTCGCCGGTCTGCAGGTAGTGGTCCGCACCGAGCGGCACCTCGGTGCGCGCGGTGCTGAAGCCGAAGCGCTCCTGGGCGGCGTCCAGCACGGTCAGGGCCGCGCGCGTGACCTCGGGCCCGACCCCGTCTCCGGGCAGGACGGCAAGGGTGTGACGGCGCATGGGGACCTCCGTTGACGTCGCGTCAGTGCAGCGGCTTACAGTGGTCTGCATTCTTGCCTATCTCAGGCGTCGTCGACGAAGGAGGGTTGTCCGTGGGTGGCCAGACCCTGGCGGAGAAGCTGTGGCAGCAGCACGTGGTCCGGTCGGCGGAGGGTGAGCCCGACCTCCTCTACATCGACCTGCACCTCATCCACGAGGTGACGAGCCCGCAGGCCTTCGACGGCCTGCGGCAGGCTGGCCGGCCGGTACGCCGCCCCGATCTGACGGTCGCGACCGAGGACCACAACGTGCCGACGACCCCGGGGCCGGTGACGGACCTGGTGTCGCGGACGCAGCTGGACGCCTTGAAGACGAACTGTGCCGAGTTCGGCATCGTGCACCACGCCCGCGGCGAGCGCGGGCAGGGCATCGTGCACGTGATCGGCCCCGAGCTGGGGCTGACGCAGCCGGGGATGACGATCGTGTGCGGCGACTCGCACACCTCCACCCACGGCGCCTTCGGGGCGCTCGCGCTGGGGATCGGGACCTCCGAGGTCGAGCACGTGCTGGCCACCCAGACGCTGCCGCTCAAGCCGTTCCGCACGATGGCGATCACCGTCGAGGGCGAGCTCCCGTCGGGGGTGGGTGCCAAGGACATCATCCTGGCCGTGATCAACCGGATCGGCACCGGCGGCGGGCAGGGCTACGTCCTGGAGTACCGCGGGTCGGCGATCACCTCGCTGTCGATGGAGGGCCGGATGACGATCTGCAACATGTCGATCGAGGCCGGTGCGCGGGCGGGGATGGTGGCCCCGGACGAGACGACGTTCGCCTACGTGCAGGGCCGGCCCCACGCACCGCAGGGTGCGGACTGGGACGCCGCCGTGGAGGCCTGGCGCGAGCTGCGTACGGACGACGACGCCGTCTTCGACGCCGAGGTGTACATCGACGCAGCCACGCTGTCGCCCTACGTCACCTGGGGGACCAACCCGGCGCAGTCGGTCCAGCTCGGCGGGGCCGTGCCGGACCCGGAGTCGTTCGGCGAGGACGACGCCAAGGACACTGCGCGTCGGGCGCTGGACTACATGGGCCTGCAGGCGGGCACGCCGATGCGTGCGGTCGCCGTCGACGCGGTGTTCCTCGGCTCTTGCACCAACGGACGGATCGAGGACCTGCGGGTCGCAGCGGAGGTCCTGCGTGGACGCACGGTCGCCGAGGGCGTGCGGATGCTGGTCGTCCCGGGCTCTCACGACGTGCGCCTGCAGGCGCAGGCCGAGGGGCTCGACACGGTGTTCCTGGCCGCCGGGGCCGAGTGGCGGCTGGCGGGGTGCTCGATGTGCCTGGGCATGAACCCCGACCAGCTGGCTCCCGAGGAGCGCTGCGCCTCGACGTCCAACCGCAACTTCGAGGGCCGGCAGGGTGCCCGTGGCAGGACACACCTCGTGTCCCCCTCGGTGGCCGCCGCGACGGCCGTGCGCGGCACCCTGTCCTCGCCGGCGGACCTGTCCCCCGTCCCGTCCCAGGAGGCGCTGGTCTGATGGAGAAGTTCACCACGCACACCGGGGTCGGCGTCCCGCTGCGCCGGTCCAACGTCGACACCGACCAGATCATCCCCGCCCACTACCTGAAGCGGGTGTCGCGGCTCGGCTTCGAGGACGGGCTCTTCGCCCGCTGGCGCGACGACCCGGGCTTCGTGCTCAACGACCCGGTGTACGGCACCGGGTCGGTCCTGGTCGCCGGGCCCGACTTCGGCACGGGCTCCAGTCGCGAGCACGCCGTGTGGGCGCTGCAGCAGTACGGCTTCCGGGCCGTGCTCTCCAGCAAGTTCGCCGACATCTTCCGCGGCAACTCCGGCAAGGGCGGGCTCCTGACCGCCCAGCTCGACCAGGGCGACGTCGAGCAGATCTGGAAGCAGCTCGAGGCCGAGCCGGGCACCACCGTCACCGTGGACCTGCCCGCCCGACGGGTCACCTGCGGCGACGTCGTCGCACCCTTCCAGGTCGACGACTACGTCGCCTGGCGCCTGGAGAACGGTCTCGACGACATCTCGCTGACCCTTCAGCACGAGTCCGAGATCACCGCCTACGAGGCGACGCGGCCGCGCTGGAAGCCGGTCGTCACCGCGGCGGTCGGGTAACCGGCTGCGGTCGGGCACCCGTGTCTGGCACCAGTGTCTGGCACCGCCGGGGCTGGGGCGCCCAGATCGCCAGACACAGGCGTCGGACGGTCGTTGGTCGTCGTCATGCCGCCCGGCCGCGCCAGCCCCGCTGACGCAGCGCTCGCTCCACCTGCGCGAGGAATCCCTCCTCGTCGACCAGCAGTCCCAGGACCGGGATCTCCAGGGTGAGCTCCTTCTCGAGGGTGCGGTCGTCGCGTCGACGAGCGTCGTCGACCGGCGCCAGCTTCGAGTAGTGATGGGCACCGTTGAGCTCGACGTGGACGCCGTAGTCCTCGAACAGGACATCCAGGTAGACCTTGCCCTGCGACGTGTGCCGGACCTCCTGACGAGAAGGCTCAGGAAGCTGGCGGCGACGGCACGCGCGGGCGAAGTCCAGCTCGCCCAAGGCCTGAGCACCGTCGCACACGAGCGGAACGGCGTCGAGCAACAACCTGCGGCGGCGGTGCCGCTCCGTCGCCTCCCAGGCGTCGAGCAGGCGGGCGGGAAGCACCAGTCGCTGCTGCACCGTCATCGCCAGCAGGGTCAGCGCCTGCCGGTCCGAGACGGCCCACTGCGCCGCACGCAGCACGGCCACCTCCGGGGCCGTCCGTGGCGGGGAGGACGGCAGGGTCCGCCCACGGTCGCGCTGGTGGTGGATGCGGACCCCCGTCCGGGTCCTGGTGCGCGTGCCCTTGCAGACGCTGACATGGATGACCTTTTCCTCCCACGACGAGAGCCCGGCCGCGAGCAGGGACGAGACACCGTCGAGCACGGCACCCGCTCCCACCTCCCACACGGCGGCGAACCACTCAGCCTCCTGGGAGAGCGTGGGACCGGCCAGGCTGATGGTGCGGCGCCCCACACGGTGCCATCGTCCGGCCGTGACCTCGGCCCTGACCTGGTCGTAGGTCAGCCCGAGGCCGTAGAGATCCTCGCGCCTCACGACCCCCTCGTGAAGGTGGCCGAGCTCGCGCTGGACCACAGCGCGCCTCTGCGCCGGTGACATCGTCCGGAGGTCCTCCACCATGACGACCATCGTCGCTCAAGCGGCAGCAGCACGTCAGCGGCCTGTGGACAACCGTCAGGGGCGTGGCGGGCGTGGCGGGCGGCGCCCCTCCCCTCGACGGTGTCCGGCAGCTGTGTCCGGCGCCGGCGGTGCTGGAGCCCCGGAACCGCCAGACACCGCTGGAGACCCGGGGGCACCCCTTGACGCTACGTCACGGTCCTGGGCTAGAGTGCTCCCCAATGACTTCCCTGCTCCTCCTTCGTCGCCGCAGCGAGACCTTCTAGGTCCGGGCCCTCGCTGCGGAGATCTGCTGTCGCCTCGGACCCACGACAGCCCCCAGCGAAGAGAGTCAGACCAGAATGAGCATCCAGAGCCCCGTCTCCCCCGCCGTCGCCGCACGCGTCGAGCGCAACCCTCAGCAGCCCAGCGGGATGCCCGTGGCGCGCTACACCGCCTACCCCGCCGTCGACCTTCCCGACCGCACGTGGCCCGGACGGACCATCACCCAGGCCCCGCGCTGGTGCGCGGTGGACCTGCGCGACGGCAACCAGGCCCTGATCGACCCGATGACCCCGGACCGCAAGCGGCGGATGTTCGAGCTGCTGGTGCGGATGGGCTACAAGGAGATCGAGGTCGGCTTTCCCGCGGCGAGCCAGACCGACTTCGACTTCGTGCGGATGCTCATCGAGGAGGACCTGATCCCCGACGACGTCGTCATCCAGGTCCTCACCCAGGCGCGCGAGCACCTCATCGAGCGCACCTACGAGTCGATCGTGGGCGCGAAGCAGGCCATCGTCCACCTCTACAACTCCACCTCGACGCTGCAGCGCCGGGTCGTCTTCGGCGCGACCGAGGACGAGATCGTCGACATCGCCACCCAGGGCGCGCGCATCTGCAAGAAGTACGAGGAGCAGATGCCGCCCGGCACCGAGATCTCCTACGAGTACTCCCCCGAGTCCTACACCGGCACCGAGCTGGAGTATGCCGTGCGCGTGTGCAACGCGGTCATGGAGGTCTTCGTGCCGACGCCCGAGCGGCCGGTCATCATCAACCTGCCGGCGACGGTGGAGATGGCCACCCCGAACGTCTACGCCGACTCGATCGAGTGGATGAGCCGGCACCTGAACCACCGCGAGAACGTCGTCCTGTCGCTGCACCCGCACAACGACCGCGGGACCGGCGTGGCCGCCGCCGAGCTGGGCTACCTGGCCGGCGCCGACCGGATCGAGGGCTGCCTGTTCGGCAACGGCGAGCGCACCGGCAACGTGTGCCTGGTGACCCTGGGGATGAACATGTTCAGCCAGGGCGTCGACCCCCAGATCGACTTCTCGGACATCGACGAGGTCCGGCGCACGGTCGAGCACTGCAACCAGCTGCCGGTCCCCGAGCGCCACCCCTACGGCGGCGACCTCGTGTTCACCGCCTTCTCCGGCAGCCACCAGGACGCGATCAAGAAGGGGCTCGAGGCGCTGGAGCGGGAAGCGGCCGAGGCCGGGGTCGCGGTGGAGCAGCACCGCTGGGAGGTTCCCTACCTGCCGGTGGACCCCAAGGACATCGGTCGCACCTACGAGGCGGTCATCCGGGTCAACAGCCAGTCCGGCAAGGGCGGGGTCGCCTACGTGATGAAGTCGGAGCACAAGCTCGACCTGCCGAGGCGTCTGCAGATCGAGTTCAGCGGCGCCGTCCAGCGGCACACCGACAGCGAGGGCGGGGAGATGAGCCCGGCCCAGATCTGGGCCGCCTTCGAGCACGAGTACCTCGAGCAGGACGGCCCCCTGACCGGCACGGACCACACCGTCACGCACGACGAGGACGCGGGTCACGACCGGCTCGACGCCTCGATCACCCTCGACGGCACTCCGTTGCAGGTGAGCGGGACCGGCAACGGCCCCATCGCCGCGTTCACCGACGCCCTGAGCACCGTCGGTATCGACGTCCGGGTCCTGGACTACCACGAGCACGCGCTGAGCTCCGGAGCCGACGCGTATGCGGCCGCCTACGTCGAGTGCGCGATCGACGGGGAGGTGCGCTGGGGCGTGGGCATCCACCCGAGCACGGTCACCGCGGCCCTGAGGGCGGTCACGAGCGCCGTCAACCGGCCACGGCACTGACGCCCGACCGGGCGCTCGGCGCGGCGACCCCCGGGGCGACCCTTGGGGCGACCCCCGGGGCGACCCTTGGGGCGACCCGCCGGGGCGGTCAGCCCCGGCCGTCGCCCAGCCGCGTCTGCCCGTCCTCGGTGATGCTCCAGTAGGGGTTGTGGGCGATCTCCCAGATGTGGCCGTCCGGGTCGGAGAAGACGCCTGAGTAGCCACCCCAGAAGCGGGTGCACGGACGGCGCAGCACCTCGGCGCCCGCGGCGGCCGCCGCGGCGAACTGCTCGTCGACCTCGGCGGCGCTGGGGACGTTGATCCCCAGGACCTTGCCGCCCCACCCGTCACCGCTGCCGGGGGTGTCCTCGGTGTCCTCCTCGACGTCGATCCCCGAGTCGACCGCGAGCGCCATCCGCTCCCACAGGGCCACGACCATGCCACCGGTCTGGAAGAAGACGATGTTCTCCGGCGACGGCCCGGGGACCCAGCCGAGGGAGGTGTAGAAGTCGCGGGCCCGATCCATGTCGGACACGCCGAGGGTCACGAGGGACAGACGCTGATCCATGCGGCCAACCTACACAGCGAGGAGGCGGGCCACCGCGAGGGGGAGCGCGCGCGCCACCGCGAGCGCCCGCACCGGCCCCCCGGGGTTGGCGAGGTGTGCGGCCGTGCCGTGCACGAGCGCGGCCACCGACCCGGCGTCCAGGGGCGTGAGCCCGGCCGTGAGCAGGGCTCCTGCCAGACCAGCCAGCACGTCACCGGCGCCCGCGGTCGCCAACCAGGCCGGGGCGTCCGCCTGCGACCGGAGCGGGACCTCCGGGTCGGGGTCGACCACGAGGGTCGTCCACCCCTTGAGCAGGACCGTGCACCCCGTGAGCGCCGCGGCCCGCCGGGCGTGCTGCACGGGCGCGGCGTCGACCTCCTCGCGCGTGACCTCGCCCCCGTCCAGGGTGCCGAGCAGCCGTGCCAGCTCGCCGGTGTGCGGTGTCAGCAGGGTCGGCGCGGTCCGACGGTGGCCCTGCACCAACCACCCCGCCAGCACCTCCAGGGCCCCGGCGTCGACGACGAGCGGCGCCTCGTCGGTGAGCGCCTGGCGCACGGCGTCGAGCTGGTGGTCCTTCCCGTCGCGGTGCTCGGACGCCGGCGGCGAGACCCCCGGTCCCACGACCGCGGCCTGCACCCGCCCCGGTCCCGGCACGACCTCCGGGCAGGCGGCCAGCACCAGGCCGCTCGCCCGCGGGGGCCCGACGTAGCGCACCATCCCCGCCCCCGCCTCCACCGCCGCGGTCACGCACAGCACCGCCGCCCCCGGGTAGGCATCGCTGCCCGCGACCACGGCGAGCACGCCCCGCGTGTACTTGTGGTCCCCCGGTCCTGGCACCGGCCACATCCTGGCCACGTCGCCGGCCTCGACCCGCTCCACGACCGGCCGTGCGCCCGGCTCCACGCCGATGTCCAGCACCGTCAGCCGGCCCACGGCCGCGCTCGTCGCCGGCAGGAGGTGCACGGGCTTGGCCGGGCCGAAGGTGACGGTCTCGTCCGCGTAGACCGCCACCCCGAGCGGCTCCAGGCCCTCCGGGTCGGCCCCGCTGGGCAGGTCGACCGCCACGAGGTATGCCGTGTCCGGCACCGTGTCGACGACGCTCGCCATCGCGCCGCGCAGCCCCGGCCGACCCCCGATCCCGAGGAGCCCGTCGACCACCAGGTCGGCGGAGGCGACCACCCGGACCACCTCGTCGGGCAGCCGGTCCGCGCCCGGGTCGACGGTCAGCACGCTCACCCCGGAGGCACGTGCCGCGGCCGCGCCCCCGGCGTGGAGTGCGGTCGCCACGCCGACGGCGGCGACCCGCACCCCCTCACCGGCGAGGTCGGCCATGAGCATGGCGGCGGCGTGCAGCGCGTCGCCCCCGTTGTCACCCGGCCCGGCCAGCACGACGACCCGGGTGGCTCCCCGCCGACGGGCACGGCGGGCGACGACGTCGGCGAGCCCGCCCGCGGCCCGCAGCATGAGGGCACCCTCCGGCAGCCCGGCGCGCACGAGGTCCTCGGCGGCCCGGACGTCCGGAACGGCATACCCGCGGATCATCCCGACTCCGCGATGACGGTGGCCGAGGCGATCCCGGCGTCGTGGGACAGCGAGACGTGCAGGTGGGCGACGCCCAGCTCGTCGGCCCGGGCCCGGACGGTGCCCTGGGTGCGCAGGTGAGGTCGACCGGTGCTGTCGCGGACGACCCACGCGTCGGTCCACCGCAGGCCGACGGGTGCCCCGAGCGCCTTGGCCAGCGCCTCCTTGGCGGCGAACCGCGCGGCCATCGACTCCGGCCGCAGCCCCAGCTCGTCCGCGGTGAAGAGCCGTTCGGCGAGGCGGGGGTTGGCCTCCATCCGCTGCGTGAAGCGGTCGATGTCGACCACGTCGATGCCGACGCCGACGATCACCGAGCCGCTCCCCACCCGGACAGGCTCACGCGCGGAGGCTCACTCGACGGTGACCGACTTGGCCAGGTTGCGCGGCTGGTCGACGTCGAGCCCCTTGGCGGTGGACAGGTGCAGGGCGAAGACCTGCAGCGGCACCACGGTGAGCAGCGGCGCCAGCAGCGCGGACGTGCGGGGCACCCGGATCACCTCGTCGGCGAACGGCACGACGTCCTCGTCGCCCTCCTCGGCGATGACGAGCGTGCGGGCGCCGCGGGCGCGGATCTCCTGGATGTTGGACACCACCTTGCCGTGCAGCCCGTGCTCGGCGTCCGGTGACGGGACGATGACGAAGACCGGCTGGCCCGGCTCGATCAGGGCGATCGGGCCGTGCTTGAGCTCGCCGGCCGCGAAGCCCTCGGCGTGGATGTAGGCGAGCTCCTTGAGCTTGAGCGCGCCCTCCATCGCCACCGGGTAGCCGACGTGACGGCCGAGGAAGAGCACCGAGCGCGAGTCGGCCATGAAGTAGGCGATCTCCTTGACCCGGTCCATGGTCGTGAGCAGCTGCTCGATCTTGCCCGGGATCTCGTGCAGCTCGGCCATCACCTCGGCGGCGCTGCGGCCGTAGGACTCACCGCGCAGCGTGGCGAGGTAGAGGCCAAGGATGTAGCTGGCCGTGATCTGGGCGAGGAACGCCTTGGTCGAGGCGACGGCGATCTCCGGGCCCGCGTGGGTGTAGAGGATCGCGTCGGACTCGCGCGGGATGGTCGATCCGTGGGTGTTGCAGATCGACACGGTCCGGGCGCCGAGGTGCTTGGCGTGACGCACCGCCATCAGGGTGTCCATCGTCTCCCCCGACTGGGAGATCGAGACGACCAGCGTGTGCTCGTCGATGACCGGGTCGCGGTAGCGGAACTCGTGGGCGAGCTCGACCTCGACCGGGATCCGGGTCCAGCGCTCGATGGCGTACTTGGCGACCATCCCGGCGTAGGCCGCGGTCCCGCAGGCCACGATGACGATCTTGGTGACGGCACGCAGATCGTCCTCGGAGATGTGCAGCTCGTCCAGACGGAGGTTGCCGTCGGCATCGGTGCGCCCGAGCAGGGTGTCGGCGACAGCGTGCGGCTGGTCGTTGATCTCCTTCTCCATGAACGTGGCGTAGCCGCCCTTCTCCGCCTCCGCCGCGTCCCAGGTCACCTCGTAGGCCTTGCCGTCCGACGGCGTCCCGTCGAAGTTCATCACCTCGTAGGTGTCCGGGGTGATCGTGACGATCTGGTCCTGCCCGAGCTCGAGGGCGTGGCGGGTGTGGCCGATGAAGGCGGCCACGTCGGAGCCGAGGAAGTTCTCACCCTCGCCGAGCCCGACGACGAGCGGGGAGTTGCGGCGCGCGCCCACGACCGTGTGGGGCTGGTCGGCGTGCACGGCCAGGAGGGTGAAGGCGCCGTCCAGCATCGCGACGGTCTCGCGCATCGCCGTGGTCAGGTCGCCGCTGCGGTCGAACGCCTCGCTGAGCAGGTGGGCCACGACCTCGGTGTCGGTCTCGGAGCTGAACTCCACGCCCTGCTCCAGCAGCGTCTTCTTCAGCGAGTGGAAGTTCTCGATGATGCCGTTGTGCACCAGGGCCAGCTTGCCGTCACGACCGCCGCGGTGGGGGTGGGCGTTGTCGTGGGTCGGTCCTCCGTGGGTGGCCCAGCGGGTGTGCCCGATCGCGGTGGCCGTCTCGCCCACCGGCGCGTCGACGAGGGCCTCCCGCAGGTTCGCGAGCTTGCCCGCGCGCTTGCGTGTCTCGACCGCGTCCGCGCCCACGACCGCCACCCCCGCGGAGTCGTAGCCCCGGTACTCCAGCCGACCCAGTCCTTCCATGACCACGTCCAGCGCCTTCGTGCCCGTCTCGGGCCCCACGTATCCGACGATTCCACACATGGGCCCCAGCGTAAGTCCTCGGGTGGGTGATCCCGGCGCCGGCGCTGGTGTCGACGCTGGCGCCGGGAGTGCGACAATGCCGCGCATGGCATCCCAGGGCAACGGCGCCGGCTTTCCCTCCCCCTACGTCGAGCTGGACCGTTCGGACTGGGCGCGGCTGCGGGAGAACCACCCCATGCACCTGGACGCCGACGACGTCGAACGCCTGCGCGGTCTGGGCGAGCGGCTGGACCTGGCCGAGGTGGAGCAGGTCTACCTGCCGATCAGCCGTCTGCTGTCGTTCTACGAGCAGGCCACGGCGCGACTGCACCAGGTCACCACCGACTTCCTCGACGAGCGCGCCGAGCGCACCCCGTTCGTCATCGGGGTGGCCGGCTCGGTGGCCGTCGGCAAGTCCACGACCGCCCGCATCCTGGCCGAGCTGATCTCCCGGTGGGACTCCCGGCCCCGGGTGGACCTCATCACCACCGACGGCTTCCTGCACCCGAACCGGGTGCTGGAGGAGCGGGGGATCATGGACCGCAAGGGCTTTCCGGAGTCCTACGACCGACGGGCCCTGCTGCGCTTCGTGGCCGAGGTGAAGTCCGGCCGGGCCGAGGTCGTCGCCCCGGTCTACAGCCACCTGCGCTACGACATCGTCGCGGGCGAGCACGTCGTGGTGCGCCGCCCGGACGTGCTGATCGTCGAGGGCCTCAACGTGCTCGAGCCGCCCCACCCCCACCCCAACGGGCGGAGCGCGGGGCTGGCGATCAGCGACTTCTTCGACTTCTCGGTCTACGTTGACGCGCACGTGAGCGACATCCGGCGCTGGTACACCGAGCGTTTCCTCTCGCTGCGCGAGACGGCCTTCGCCGACCCGCACTCGCACTTCCACCGGTTCGCGACGCTGACCGACGCCGAGGCGGTTCAGACGGCCGAGGGGATCTGGGACGGCATCAACGCCCCCAACCTGGTCGAGAACATCCTGCCCACCCGCAGCCGCGCGACACTGGTGCTGCTCAAGGGCGCGGACCACACGGTCGACCGGGTACGCCTGCGCCGCCTCTGACCCGCTGCGGCCGTCTCCCCGACCGCCACGGGGTATGGCGTGGGCGTCCGCCTCTCGGCCGCCCTCGCTCACATGTCCGCGTAGCGCGCGCGGGCGATGTTGAACACCCCGTAGAGCGCCAGTCCGACGGCGACCGTGAGGAGCAGGGCCTGTCCGAACGGTCGGCCCTCGAGCGCCTTGAGCGCTCCGTCCATGCCGGAGGCCTCCTCCGGGTCGGACTGCCAGGCGGCCAGCAGGAACAACCCACCGACGACCACGAGCGCCACCCCCTTGGCCGCGTAGCCGAGGGTGCCAGCCAGGCGGATCCCGCGGCCCACCGATCCACCCGCCTGCCGCTCGAAATCCTCGAGGAACTTCCGGGTGACGCCCTTGTACACGTGGTAGAGGCCGGCGGCCACGACCCCGAGACCGACGCCGACGACGAGCACCCGGCCCAGGGGCGCGGACAGCAGGGTCGCCGTGAGGTCGGTGCTGCTCTCCCCGCTGTCGGACTGCGCCCCGCGCGCCACCGTGGTGGTCGTGCCGCCGAGCACGGCATAGAGGGCGCTGCGGCCTACCGCCTTGAGCCGGTCCGTGATCTCGGGCCCGCCGAAGACGGCGTCGAGCACCTGCCAGAGCGCCAGGGCGAAGAACCCCACGGCGCAGGCCCACAGCAGCAGGACGCCCAGCGGCGCCCCGCGGAGGGCCTGGAGCGCCCCGCTCGGGTCGGCCTCCCCGCCACCACCGGTGGCGAGGCGGACGGCGATACCGCCGATCATGACGTGGATCAGCCCGCTGGCGACGAAACCGCCCCGGGCGAGGCGCTCCAGCCACGGGTGGTCGCTCAGCCGGCGGGCCGCTTCCTTGGCGTCGTCGGAGACCTCGTCCACCCGGTCAGCAGCGCTCACCGGCCCAGACTAGGCCCTGGGCCGGCAGATCAACGTGCTCGGTGCTCAGTACCAGCCGACGGACTCGGAGTGCGCCCAGGCGCTGCACGGGCTGCCGTAGCGGCCCGAGATGTAGCCCAGGCCCCAACTGATCTGGGTCGCCGGGTTGGTCTGCCAGTCGGCGCCGGCGGTGGCCATCTTGCTCGCGGGCAGCGACTGCGGGATGCCGTAGGCGCCCGACGAGGGGTTCATCGCCGAGGGGTTCCAGTTGGACTCGCGCTCCCAGAGGGCGTCGAGGCAGCCGAACTGGTCATCGCCCCAGCCGTAGCTGGACAGCATCGAGCGGGCGATCGAGCGCGGGTCCCCGGAGGAGACGGGCTGAGGCGCGGGCTGCGGCTCGACCGGCGCGGGCTGCGGCTGGGCCGGCGCCGGCTGGGCCGGGGCGGGCTCGCGAGCAGCGGAACGGGAGGCGGACTCCTCCTCGGAGCGGACGGCCGTCGCGGCCTGCTCGGCGGCAGACTCCGCCTCGGCAGCGGCCTGCGCGGCGGCCTCGTCGGCGGCAGTCTGCGCGGCGGCGGCCTGCGCGGCAGCCTCGTCGGCGACAGCCTGCTCCGCAGCGGCCCGTTCGGCAGCAGCCTGACGCTCGGCCTCGGCCTCGGCGGCGGCCTTGGCCGCACGCTCCTCGCCGACGGTCTTGGAGGCGCCACGCAGGACGTCGACGCCGTCGCCGGCGAGATCGGTGGACAGGCTCAGGGAGGCGCGCTCGGCGCGGACCTCGGCGAGCGAACGGGCCGACTCCTGACCCAGGGCGGAGACGACGCCGGTGGGCAGCTGGGCCTCCGTCCGGCCGACGGAGGCCTCCGGGGCCGCCTGCTCGACGGTCTTGCCCTGGGTGCCGGCGTAGGCGGCGAGCCCGAGGGAGCAGGCGAGGATCCCGGCGGTCACGGCGGAGGCGGGGCCGCCGAGGCGGCGGGGACGGTGCCGTCCGTCGACGGGCGCAGGGGTATGGACATCGGTCATGGCAGCGGAACCTTTCGAGGGAGGAACGCCGTCATCAGGTACGGGAGAGAACTCCCGATCACGAACCTGAGGGGGGACATGTCGGCGTTACCAAATCGTGATCTGCCATCAACCGTGCCCGGAAGGGTCGCCTCACGTCAAACCACGGGCCTGCCAGGTGACCAAGGTCACAGGTTTCCAGCCCCCCTGGGCGCTCCTGCCACACACGTCACTTCCGTGACGACTGAGTGGTCAGGAGGGGACTGCCACCCCTCAGTGCCAGCCGGGGCCGGTCTCCAGGAGCTCGGTGACCAGGGCGGCGATCGGGCTGCGCTCGCTGCGCGTGAGGGTGATGTGCGCGAAGAGGGGGTGCCCCTTGAGCGCCTCGATGACGGCCGCGACACCGTCGTGCCGGCCGACCCGCAGGTTGTCCCGCTGGGCCACGTCGTGGGTCAGCACGACCCGCGAGCTCTGGCCGATGCGGGAGAGCACCGTGAGGAGCACGTTGCGCTCCAGCGACTGCGCCTCGTCCACGATGACGAAGGCGTCGTGCAGGGACCGGCCGCGGATGTGGGTCAGCGGCAGCACCTCGAGCATGTCGCGGTCGAGGATCTCCTCGACCACCTCCTTGGAGACGACCGCCCCGAGGGTGTCGAAGACGGCCTGGGCCCAGGGGCCCATCTTGTCGTTCTCCGACCCGGGCAGGTAGCCGAGCTCCTGGCCGCCCACGGCATACAGGGGCCGGAAGACGATCACCTTGCGGTGCTGCCGGCGCTCCATCACCGCCTCCAGGCCGGCGCACAGGGCCAGCGCGCTCTTGCCGGTGCCGGCGCGCCCGCCCAGGCTGAGGATCCCCACGTCGGGGTCGAGGAGCAGGTCAAGGGCGATCCGCTGCTCGGCCGACCGCCCGTGCAGGCCGAAGGCGTCGCGGTCGCCGCGCACGAGCCGGACGCTGTGGTCCGGCGCCACCCTCCCGAGGGCGCTGCCCGAGGGGCCGAGCACCGTCAGGCCGGTGTGCACGAGCAGCTCGCCCGCACCCTCGTGCTCGAGTCGGCCGTGCTCGTAGAGGGTCTGCATCTGGTCGTCGTCGACCTCGAGCTCGGTCATGCCGGTCCAGCCGCTGTCGACGGCGAGCTCGGCCCGGTACTCCTGGGCGTCCAGGCCGACCGCCGAGGCCTTGACCCGCATGGGGAGGTCCTTGCTCACCACCGTGACGTCACGGCCCTCGGCGGCGAGGTTCTTGGCGACCGCGAGGATCCGGGAGTCGTTGTCCCCCAGCCGGAACCCGGCAGGGAGCGCGGTGGGGTCGGTGTGGTTGAGCTCGACGTGCAGGGTGCCGCCGGCCGGCCCGACCGGCACCGGCTCGCTCAGCGTGCCGTGGGTGATGCGCAGGTCGTCCAGCATCCTCAGCGCCTCACGCGCGAAGTAGCCGAGCTCGGGGTGGTGCCGCTTGGCCTCCAGCTCGGTGATGACCACGACCGGCAGCACCAGCTCGTGCTCGGCGAACCGCAGCAGGGCCCGCGGGTCGGACAGCAGGACGGAGGTGTCGAGCACGTAGGTCTTGCGGTCGGTCTCCGGCAGGACGTCGACGGGCGGCACGGCGTCCAGAGGAACGGCGTCGAGCGTGCGCGTCGCGGAGGCGGGGCGTGGGCTGCTGGTCATGGGCGGCTCCCTGGCGGACGCGCGCGGGGCGGCCACGCGTCTCGTCGGTCGGTGGACCGGGACCGGGCCTCGCCACCTCGGCGGGGAGCCGGTGCCGACCCTCCGCCGCAGAGCCTGAGCTCCATGTGGTGGGCCTCCCGAGAGGCAGGACGGGTGTCCCGCGTCTGACCCGACCGTATGGCGTCTCGTCCGGAAGTGGCCTGCGTCACCCCGGCGTGTCGGTGGCTGGGAGGTGAACAGCGGGCCAACCGTGTGACAGGGGAGGTCGGTGTTCCGGGAGTGACCCAAGTGGTCGAACTGCCCGAGGGGGTCGGGGGTCTACAGGACCTTGGAGAGGAACGACTGGGTGCGCTGGTGCTGGGGGTTGGCGAGGACCTCGACCGGGTCGCCCTCCTCGACGATCACGCCGCCGTCCATGAAGACGAGCTTGTCACCCACCTCGCGCGCGAACCCCATCTCGTGCGTGACCACCATCATCGTCATGCCGCTGCCCGCCAGCGCCTTCATGACGTCGAGCACGTCGCCGACGAGCTCGGGGTCGAGCGCCGAGGTCGGCTCGTCGAAGAGCATCATGTCGGGGTTCATCGACAGTGCCCGGGCGATCGCCACGCGCTGCTGCTGCCCGCCGGACAGGTGCGCGGGGAAGGCGTCCTCCCGGTCGGCCATCCCGACCTTCTCCAGGTTCTCCCGGGCGATCGCCTCCGCCTCCGCCCGGTCGCGCTTCTTGGCGCGCTGCTGGGCGATGGTGAGGTTGCGCAGCACCGTCATGTGCGGGAAGAGGTTGAACTGCTGGAAGACCATGCCGATGCGCGTCCGCACCTTGTCCAGGTCGGTCTCCTCGTCGGTGATGTCGATGCCCTCGACGATGATCTTTCCCGAGGTCGGCTCCTCGAGCCGGTTGACGCACCGCAGCAGGGTCGACTTGCCCGAGCCCGAGGGGCCGATGACGCAGACGACCTCCGCGTGGTCGACGTGGAAGTTGATGCCCTTGAGCACCTCGTTCTCGCCGAAGCTCTTGTGCAGGTCCAGGACCTGGATGGCCGGGGCACCGGCCTCGGGCTGGACCTCGGGTGCGGGGGGCGTCGTCGTCATCAGCGGGACCTGTTCTGCTTGGACTCCATCCACGCCACGAGGCGGGTGAGCGGGAGGGTGATGGCCAGGTAGAGGATCGCCGCCAGGGTCAGGCTCGTGGCGGTCCCGGCCGTCGGGCCGCTGGTCAGCAGGTCACGGGCCATGGTGGTCAGCTCGCGCTGGCTGGCGGCGAGGCCGATCACGAAGAGCAGCGCGGTGTCCTTGATGAGCAGGACGAACTCGTTGGTCAGCGGGGGCACCACGATCCGCAGCGCCTGCGGCATGACGATGGAGGCCATCGTCCAGCCGGGCGACATCCCGAGCGACCTGGCTGCCTCGGCCTGACCCTTCGGCACGGCCTGGATGCCGGCGCGGAGGGTCTCGGCCATGTAGGCGCCGGCGACGAGCACCAGCCCGAGCAGGCCCGCGCCGACCTGACCGCCCGGCGGCGTCCAGCCGAAGGCGATCGGGACGCCGAAGGCCATGGCGAGAATGACGATGAGCGAGGGAAGCCCACGGAAGAACTCGATGTAGGCCGTGGCGAGCCACCGGTAGACGGCGATGGGCGAGAGCCTCATCAGGGCGAGGACGAAGGCCAGGGCCAGACCACCGACGAACGCGATGAAGGTGTAGAAGAGGGTGTTGCGCACGCCCGTCACGACCAGCATCGTGAGGTTGGGGCCCAGACCCTCGAGCGAGAAGAAGTTGGCCTGCATCCGCCCCCAGTCCACGAGGGACCCCACGACCACCGCGACGGCGAGGAGCACGGCATACAGCGTCAGACGGGTCAGTCGCTGCCTCGTGGACCTCTTCACGGGGGCACCCTCCTCCTCGTCCGCCGACTCAGTCCTCGCTGAAGTACGTGTCGTAGAGGGTGTCGTACTCGCCGCCGTCGCGGAGGGCGGTCAGCTGCTCGTTGACGGCCTCGACGAGGGCGGTGTTCCCCTTCTTGACGGCGAAGCCGTACTGCTCGTCGGTCTCGTACTCCTCCACGATGGTGTAGCCACCGTCACGGGTGTGCTCGAGGTTGACGGGGAGGTCCTGCAGGAGGGCGTCCACCTGCGCCGCCTGCATGGCCTGGTACATCTCGGCGTCGCTGGGGAAGGTGATGAGCTCTGCCCCGGTGGCATTCTCCTCGGCGTAGGCCTTGCCGGTCGTGCCCTGCTGGACGCCGACCTTCTTGCCGTCGAGGTCGTCGATGGAGGCGATGTCGGAGCCCTCGGCCACGAGCAACGACTGCTTGGAGTCGTAGTAGCCGTCGCTGAAGTCCAGGTTCTGCTTGCGGTCCTCGTTGATCGTCATGGCGCTGGCAACGAGGTCGCACTGGTCGGCGTTGAGCGCGAGCCCGGACTGGAGCGCGTCGAAGGACGAGTCCTTGACCTCGAGCTCGAGCTCGAGGCCCTCGGCCACCGCGGAGACGATGTCGATGTCGAAACCCGTGTAGCCCGACTCGGTGGAGTCGTCGAAGTCCTCGAACGGGGGGTACGGCACGTCGGAGCAGACCGTGAGGGTGCCGTCGCTGACCAGGCCCAGGTCACCGGCGACGGCAGGGTCCGCGTCGTCGGTGCCGCAGGCGGTCAGGGCCAGGGTCAGGGCGGTGGCCGACGAGAAGGCAAGGACGGTGCGCATGTTCATGCCGGAACTGTAGTCCTCCCACGGTGCCCGCGTGGCGCGCCGCCCGCCCCACCTGCAGCTCAGGAGCCGAAGCGGCGCTCCCGCTCGGCGTAGGCGCGCAGCGCCCGGAGGAAGTCCACCTGGCGGAAGTCCGGCCAGTAGGCCTCGCAGAAGTAGAACTCGCTGTGAGCGCTCTGCCAGAGCAGGAAGCCCCCGAGCCGCTGCTCCCCCGAGGTGCGGATGACCAGGTCGGGGTCCGGCTGCCCCTTGGTGTAGAGGTGCTCGGCGATGTCCTCGACCGTGAGCGAGTCGGCCAGCTCCTCCAGCGTCCGGCCCTGCTGAGCGGCGTCCCTCAGCATGGAGCGGACCGCGTCGGCGATCTCCCGCCGCCCGCCGTAGCCGATGGCCACGTTGACGAGCATCCCGTCCACCCCGTCGGTCCGGGCCGCCGCCTCCGTCAGTCCCGTCGCCGTGCCCCCCGGCAGCAGGTCCAGGGCCCCCACGACCCTGATGCACCACCGCTGGGCGGACGCCAGGTCGGAGACCACGCCCTCGATGATCTCCAGCAGCGGCTCGAGCTCGGCAGCGGGGCGGTTGAGGTTGTCCGTGGAGAGCAGCCACAGCGTCACCACCTCGACGCCCGCCTCCTCGCACCACCCGAGGAACGGCGCGATGTTGTCCGCCCCCGCCCGATGACCCTCGGCCGAGCCCGCCCCTCGCTCCCGGGCCCAGCGGCGGTTGCCGTCGAGCATGACGCCGATGTGGCGGGGCAGCTGTCCCGCCGGCAGGTGACGCAGCAGCGACGACGTGTAGGCCCGGTAGACCAGGTCGCGCGGCGTCTGCATGGGCCAAACCTACTCGCCCGGAGGGGCCGGCCAGCGAGGCGGCGTCGTCGGCACCCACCAACCTACGACTTCGTAACCTACCGGACCGTAGGTTACCGTTGGGGGATGAACAGAGCCAGGGACGCTGCCCGAGGAGCGATGGGACCGGCCGGGGAGGCCGTGGACTCCCTGGTCGAGCACGTCGTCGACCACGTCAAGCCCCACCTGCGCGGGTGGCTGCACCTCGGGATGGTCCCGCTGAGCGTGGTGGCCGCGGTCGTCCTCGTCGCGCTGGCGCCGGACGGGCGCGCGCGCGCGGCGGCCGTCGTCTTCGGCATCACCGCCGTCCTGCTGTTCTCCACCTCCGCGCTCTACCACCGCGGTCGCTGGTCCCCACGGGTCGCCACCGCGCTCAAGCGGTGGGACCACGCCAACATCTTCCTCATCATCGCGGGCACCTACACGCCCTTCGCAGTGCTGCTGCTGCCCCCTGGCCAGGCGCGCACCCTGCTCCTCGTGGTCTGGACCGGTGCCATCGCCGGCGTCGTGTTCCGGGTGTTCTGGACCACGGCACCGCGCCTGCTCTACACCTTCGTCTACGTGGCCCTCGGCTGGGTGGCCGTCTTCTACCTGGTGCCGTTCTGGCGCAACGGCGGCCCGGTCATCGTGGCGCTCATCGCCGGTGGCGGACTGCTCTACACGCTCGGGGCCGTCGTCTACGGTCTCAAACGCCCGAACCCCTCACCGCGGTGGTTCGGCTTCCACGAGGTCTTCCACGCGTTCACGGTCGCGGGCTTCACCTCCCACTGGACCGCAGCACTGCTGGCCGCCCTGGGGGTCGGCGCCCTCTCCGCCTGACGCCGTCAGGCTCTGACCCCGTCAGGCCAGCGGGTCACGCTTCTCCGCCGGCGCCCCCGTGCCCGGCCCCTCCGCATCCAGCCGGGCCTCCTCGGCCAGCCGCATCCGCCGCAGCCGTCGCGTGAGGTCGCGGCCGAGCACCCAGACCGCGAGCGCCAGGCCGAAGAGGACGAGGAAGCCGCCCAGGCCGGCGGTGATCTCCACGCTCGTGCTGTTCATGTCGTATGCCCTTCCTCGCTGCGCATGTCGTCCCGGCCGTCGCCGTCCCCGTCCTGCGGCGTGGTCGACAGCGCCAGTCCCTCGTCGAGGGGCGGCTCGCCGACGAAGGCGAGCACCAGCTCTCCGTCGGGGGTGCGGGCGGGGGTGCGACGGCACACCTCGTCGGGGTCCTCCAGCTCGCGGACCCCGGCGAACAGGTCTTCCTCCGGAACGGAGACCGGCACGAGGGAGCGGGCCAGCTCGAAGTCCTCGGTGGGCCACGCCTGCCGCTGCAGCTCCAGGGGCACCTCGAACCAGTGACCGTCCGGGTCCACCTGCGTCGCGTGCGCGCGCAGTGCGTCGTCGCGCGCCGCGAAGTGGTCGGCGCAGGGCACCCGGGTCGTCAGGGCCCGCGGTGGGCGACGACGCAGGTTGACCAGCCAGTCGCGGTAGGGGGGCTCGTGCCCCGCCTCGACCATCGCGGCGTCGAGCCGCTCCATGCGCTCGACCGACCAGCCGTTGTAGTAGAGCTTGAGCGGCTGCCACGGGGCACCGGCGTGCGGGAACGCGTCGGGGTCCCCCGCCGCCCGGAAGGCGGCCACCGTCACGACGTGGGTCTGGACGTGGTCGGGGTGCGGGTAGCCGCCGTTCTCGTCGTAGGTGGTGACCACGTGCGGACGGAACTCGCGGATGACGCGGACCAGGGCCTCGGCCGCCACGTCCACGGGCTCGAGGGCGAAGCAGCCCTCGGGAAGCGGCGGGAGGGGGTCGCCCTCCGGCAGGCCCGAGTCGACGAACCCGAGCCAGGTGTGGCTCACCCCGAGCACCGCGGCGGCCCGGGCCATCTCGTCGCGACGCACCTGGGCGATGTCCTGCAGGGTGTGCGCGTCGTTCTTGAGCGCCTCGTTGAGGATGTCCCCGCGCTCTCCCCCCGTGCAGGAGACGACGCGCACCTCGACGCCCTCCGAGGCGTACTTCGCCGAGGTGGCCGCCCCCTTGGAGGACTCGTCGTCGGGGTGGGCGTGCACGGCCATCAGGCGCAGGGCCCGGGTCGGGGTCATCGCTGCACTCCTTCTCGTTCTCGCGTTCTGGAACTCGTGCGACCCTGCGCGGGGCGCCCGCTGTGGTGTCGGACAATGGGGGTGCACCGCGCCGCCGGGCGCAGGCACCGGACCATCTTCTCACCGACCACAGCCAGGACGGACCACCGTGACCGCGACGCCCCCCGCCTCCCAGCCCGACCCACCGGCGCCCCCCGACGGGGTGAGGGAGGGGGCGTCCGCTGCGGTGGACTGGGACGCGGAGGAGGAGTCGGCGGAGGCGCGGCGGGGTCCGCGCCGCCTGGGTCCCACGCAGCGACGGACCTGGTGGGTGGTCGGCACGCTGGCGGTCGTCGCCATGGTCGCGACGTCGGTGTGGTTCGGGCTGGCGGCGACGCAGGGCCGGGTGCACTGGGTCGACACGGGGCACGAGATCGTCTCCGACAGCACGGTGGACGTGCGGTTCGACCTGCGCCGCGACCCGAGCCGGGCCGCGGTCTGCCAGCTCGAGGCGCAGGACTTCGGCCATGCGGTGGTGGGGCGGACCGAGGTCACCGTGCCGCCGGCCGCCGAGTCTCCCAGCCGGCACGTCGAGCAGGTGCGCACCGCCTCACCGGCGATCACGGGGTATGTCGTGCGGTGCTGGTACGCGGACGAGGCGCCGCCCGAGGACCGGTGAGCGGTCCGGGGGCAGCGCCTCGGTGGTGCTGTCCTGCGGTGGTGCTGTCCTGCGGTGGTGCCTCGAGCGTCGTCAGGGCTGGTAGGGCTTGGCCTCGACGACCTTCACCTCGACCGAGGACCCGTTGGGAGCCTGGTAGGTGACGGTGTCGCCCGGCAGCGCACCCATGAGCGCGGCGCCGAGCGGCGACTGCTCGCTGTAGACGCCGAGGCCGTCGCCCTCGTGGATGATCTCGCGGGAGCCGAGGAGGAAGGTCTCGGTGTCGCCGAACATCTCGACGGTCACCACCATCCCGGGCTCCACGACGCCGTCGTCGGCGGGCGCGGCACCCACGACCGCGGTCTGCAGGATCTGCTCGAGCTGACGGATGCGGAGCTCCATCTTGCCCTGCTCCTCCTTGGCCGCGTGGTAGCCGCCGTTCTCCTTCAGGTCGCCCTCGTCGCGGGCGGCCTCGATCCGCTTGGAGATCTCCGAGCGGCCCTCGCCGGTGAGGGTGGTCAACTCGGCGCGGAGGCGGTCGTGGGCCTCCTGCGTGAGGTAGCTGGCGCCTCTGGTCTCGGTCGTCACGTCGTCCACTCCTGTCCTGGTGCGGCGGGGGTCGAAGGTCGATCCCCCGCCCAAACACAAGGTCCGGGCACCCTCTGCCCGGACCGTGGTTGAACGCCCCAGTCTACGTGGTGTCGGCCCGGGAGTCGAGGCGGACGGGCACCGGGGGCCCCGCCCTCAGCTCTGGTCGACCCTGTAGCCCTGGCCCAGCAGGGCCTGCCGCACCTCGGCGGCGTGCTCGTGACCCATCGTCTCCAGGGTCAGCGAGATGGCGACCTCGTCCACGGTGAGGTCGGGCACGCGGCGGTGGTGCTGCACCTCCAGGACGTTGCAGCGCATCTCCGCCAGCAGCGCCAGGACGCCGGAGAGCGAGCCGGGCCGGTCGGGCACGCGCACCCGCAGCTGCAGGTAGCGGCCCGCCACCGTCAGCCCCTGCCGCAGGATGCGCAGCAGCAGCACCGGGTCGATGTTGCCGCCGGACAGGACGGCGACGACCGGCCCCTCGTAACGGTTCTCCGCCTCCCGCCCCAGCTCCATGAGGTGGGCCGTGGCCGCGGCGCCCGCGGGCTCCACGACGAGCTTCGCGCGCTCGACGAGGAACAGCACGCTCCTGGCCAGGGCGGCCTCGCTCACCGTCTCCATGCCGTCGACGAGCTCGGCGACCAGTCCGAACGGCACGTCGCCGGGACGACCGACCGCGATGCCGTCGGCCATCGTGCTCATCGAGGCCAGTGCCACCGGGTGCCCGGCCTCGAGCGAGGCGGGCCACGCGGCCGCCTGCTCTGCCTGCACGGCGACCACGCGCACGTCGGGGCGCAGTCCCTTGACCGCGGCGGCGATGCCCGCGACGAGACCACCGCCACCGGTGCACACGACGATCGTGCGGACGTCCGGCACCTGGTCGAGGATCTCCAGGCCGCAGGTCCCCTGCCCGGCGACGATGTCGGGGTGGTCGAACGGCGGGATGAACACGGCGCCGGTGTCCTGCGCGTGCTGCTGCGCGGCCCGGATGCAGTCGTCGATCGTCGTCCCGACCTGGATGACGGTCGCGCCGTAGCCCTTGGTGGCGGCGAGCTTGGGCATCGAGGCACCGAACGGCATGTAGACGGCCGCGTCGATCCCCAGCAGCCGGGCGGCCAGCGCGACCCCCTGGGCGTGGTTCCCGGCGCTGGCCGCGACGACCCCGCGGGACTTCTCGTCCTCGGTGAGGCGCGACATGCGCGTGTAGGCGCCACGCATCTTGAACGAGCCGGCCCGCTGGAGGTTCTCGCACTTCAGGTGCACGGGCATCCCGATGCGGTCGGTCAGCGCCTGGCTGAACTCCATGGGCGTGGGCGTCAGCACGTCGGCGAGGACCTCGCGCGCGGCGAGGACGTCGGCGAGGGTCACGGTGGTCTGCTGCACCCGCTCACCCTACCGAGAGACATCCTGCAGCAGCTGGGTGACGACGGCCCGCGCGGCACGCGGGTGCTGATCGGCGAGCAGGCCGGCCGCGAACAGGAGGTATGCCGTGTCGACCAGGGCGCGCGCTCGCGCCGGTGGGCGCCACCCGCCGCCGTGGTCCTCGAGCACGGCGTGCAGGACGGCGGCGGAGGCGGCGGGGTCGCTGTGCCGGAGCACGCCGCCCGAGCCGACGAGCAGACGCACGTCGGCGAGCGGGCGGGGCGCCTCACCGGGCGAACCTGGGCGTCCGTGCCTGCGGGCCGCGACGGTGGCGGCGAGCCTCGCCAGCCGGAGGTCGAGGGCCTCCTGCGCCGGTCCCCCGGGCAGCAGACCCGGCTCGGCGTGCGCCCGCCGCACCCAGGCGGACAGCACCGGGTCGGTGCCCTCGTCCAGCAGGCCCTCCACCCCGGCCGCCCCGAGGACGCCCGGGGCCCCCCAGCGCATCCCCAGGTCGCCCTCCACGGTCCGCGCGTGCCACAGCGTCTCGACGACGTGCTTGCGCAGCGACGCGTCCTCGCCCTGCGGCGTCAGCACCGAGTAGACGTCCGTGGTCGCCCCGCCTACGTCCACGACCATGACGTCCTCACCCAGGACGTCGGCGAGCACCTCGACGCCGGCGAGCACCGCGTCCGGCGTCGCGGCCCGCACCAGCTGCGGGAACCGCGGCCCGGGCGACAGCCCCTTGCCACCGATGACGTGGCGCAGGAAGACCTCGCGGATGGCCCTGCGGGCCGGTCCGGGGTGCACGACCCCGATGCGGGGCAGGACGTTGTCGGTCAGGGTGACCCTCCGACCGGTCGTGGCCAGCTCGGCCGCCACCTCGTCGCGGGCCTCGACGTTGCCGGCAACGACGACGGGCGCGCCGACCCTCGACCGGGCCAGACGGCGGGCGTTGTGCACCAGCACCTCGGCGTTGCCGCCGTCGGTGCCGCCGACGAGGAGCACGACGTCCGGCCGCGCCGCCCGCAGGCGCGCCACGTCCGCGGCGGTGAGCGGCCCGGCGGCGACGTGGACGACCCTGGCCCCGGCCGACAGCCCGACCCGGTGACCGGCCTCGGCGGTGACCGCCCGCTCGTAGCCCACCACGGCCAGCCGCAGCCCCCCACCCGCGCTGGAGCACGCCAGCACCCGCTCGCGCTGCGCCAGGTCAAGGGGGTCCGGGACCGGCGCGTGCGTCGCGGACGCGAGCGCACGGCATACCCCGACCACGCCCTCGAGCACGTCGCGGCCGGGGCCGGCCGTGGTGGGCACCGCGGACCGCGCGAGGAGACCGCCCCCGTCGTCGACGAGGGCGGCCTTGGTGAACGTCGAGCCGACGTCGAGGAGGAGCAGCGTCACAGGAGGCTGACCAGCAGCGCGACACCCAGCCACAGCAGCCCCACCGCGAGCAGGACCAGCCCCCACAGCCGGGTGCGCATCGCGGACAGGCGGGCGGCCGAGCCGTCCTCGACGCCGAACCCCAGCTCGGTGCCGACGTCCAGCGAGCCGGGCGGACCGCCGAAGCCACTCGTGATCCGGGTCGCCTCGCGGTGGGCGGCGCGTCCCCGCAGGTAGAGCGCGGCACCGACCACCGCGAGGACCAGGGGCAGGACGACGCGCATCACCCAGTCGGCGGTGGACCAGGACTCGGTCGCCGAGCTGGTGACCGTCGCGGTCGCCGCGGTGGACATCGGGGCGGTCAGCAGGAGCAGCGGCGTGGGCATGGGCATGTGAGGCAAGGTGCCACAGCGGCGGGGGTCCGCGCCACCGGACCGACCGTGCGACGCGTGCGAGACTGGACCGTATGCAGATCTTCGGCACCCCGTCCGGTCGGGCCACCCCGCTGCCCGGCATCCCGACCACGCACGTCGTCCTCGGCACCTCCATGCGCGGGCCGTGGCCGGCGGGCACCGAGGTCCTCTACGTGGCGATGGGCTGCTTCTGGGGAGCCGAGCGGATCTTCTGGACGATGCCCGGCGTGGTGACCACCGCGGCGGGCTACATGGGTGGGACGACCCCGAACCCCACCTACGAGCAGACGTGCACGGGCCGGACGGGGCACGCGGAGGCCGTCCTCGTGGCCTACGACCGTGGGCGGACGTCGCCCGAGGCGCTGCTGCGCGCGTTCTGGGAGAACCACGACCCGACCACCCGCGACCGGCAGGGCAACGACGTCGGCAGCCAGTACCGCTCGGCGGTCTACTGGACCACGCCCGAGCAGGAGCAGGCCGCGCGCCTGACCCGCGACGCCTTCGAGCAGGTGCTCACCGCGGCCGGGCACGGCAGGATCGTCACCGAGCTCCGGTCGGCGCAGGAGGCCGACCCGTTCTACTACGCGGAGGAGCACCACCAGCAGTACCTCCACAAGAACCCCGGCGGCTACTGCAACCACGGGCCCACCGGCTACACCTGCCCCGTGGGCCTCGTGCGTCAGGACCAGCTGCCGGCGCAGCAGGACGTGCTGGCGCCCGGCGAGTGACCGACGTCCTGCGTCACTCGTCGGTGGGAAGCCCCGGCTCCTGGATCTGGTCCGCGTCGGGAGCCTGGATGTCCATCTCCTGGCCCCAGTTCGAGACGAGCAGCTCGGTGGTGGCGCCCTCCATGGCGAAGGTGACCCTGCGCATGAGGTCGTCGTCGTCCACCCACACGTCGTAGACGATCTCGTCACCGATGGCCGCCGAAGCGGCTGCGGCGTCGTCGCCGGTCTGCCCGGCGGCGTCCAGCGCGACCTCGGCGTCGACGGTCACCTCGTAGCGGCGCATCTGCGTGCCGTCCACGTCCTCCTCGCCGAGGAAGAGGATCTGCTGCGCACCCTCGTCCCAGGAGTCCCAGGTGGCGGTGATGTCGACCTCGTCCAGCGTGGCGCCAGCGTCGCCGAGCTGCTCGGGCGGCACCTCCATGAACATGCCCTCGTCGGTGAGCCCGGGCATCGAGATGAACACGACGTCGTCGACGACGACCATCGTGATCGCGCCCATCCCCGGCATCGTCATGTCCATGTCGATCGCCGGCTCGTTCCCGGACAGGTCGACGTCGCCGCTCATGTCCAGCCCCTGCGCGCCCATGTTCACCGTCATGTCCACGGTGTAGCTGCTCAGCATCTCCTCGCCCGGAGACTTCAGCATCGCCATGAACTCGTCGACGGGGACCTCCTCGCCCGCGCCGGCGTCCGCCGTGTCCTCGGCGGGCCCGGAGTCGGCGGCGGTGTCGGTCGTGGCTTCGCTCGTGGCCTCGGTGGTGGCCTCGGCCCCGTCGGTGGCGACCGCCGCGGTGGTCGGGCCGTCCCCCTCCTCGTCGTCGCCGCCGCAGGCGGTGAGGGAGAGGGTGAGAGCGCCGGCGGTCAGCAGACCGCCCCAGCGCAGGTGCGTCGTCCTCATGTCGTCGGGTCCTTTCCCCTCGGTGGTGCGCACGCGCCGAGAGGCGCACGGCTGCAAGCTGAGTTCATGGTGGCACAGGAGTCTGGCACGGCACTGCGTCACGGCGACCGCTGGTTCGGTGCGGGTGGCCCCCCTGTGGTCGAATGGCGTGTCGACCCACGTCTTCGGCGTGCGCAGACCCTCCTACGACGAAACGCGAGGATCCCTCGAGTGAACGACTCCGGAAACGGCCACGGCCCGCAGGCCTCGGGCACGACCAACGGCAACGCCGTCTTCCGCCACCACGACACGGCACTGCTGTCGGTCACGGCCGTCGACGCGCCCGTGGTCAAGACCTCCGCGGAGTTCGACGAGATCATCGGGGACTCCTACGGCCGCAACGGTCTGCGGCCGGGGATGCTCTCGCACCTCGCGGGCATCGACGAACGACGCTGGTGGGGCGAGGACCAGCACTTCGTGGACGGCGCGATCGAGGCCGGACGCCTGGCCCTGGAGGAGGCCGGGGTCGACCCCTCCCGGATCGGGCTGCTCGTCAACACCTCCGTCAGCCGCAGCCACCTCGAGCCCTCGATCGCGGTGCGGGTGCACGCCGAGCTGGGGCTGGCCACGAGCTGCCTCAACTTCGACCTGACGAACGCCTGCCTGGGTTTCGTCAACGGGATCCAGCTCGCCGCGACGATGATCGACGGCGGCCAGATCGACTACGCCCTGATCGTCAACGGCGAGGGGTCGCAGACCCCGCAGGAGCACACCCTGGCGCGCCTGTCCTCCCCGGACGCCACGGCGCGGGACATCCTGGCCCAGTTCGCGACGCTGACCCTGGGCTCGGGCGCCGCCGCGATGGTCCTGGGCCGGGCCTCCGCGCACCCCGAGGGGCACCGCGTCGTCGGCGGCGTCACCCGCACCGCGACCCAGCACCACGAGCTGTGCGTCGGGGACTTCACCGAGATGCGCACCGACACCCAGGGGCTGCTCGTCGCGGGCATGCAGCTGGCCACCGACCTGTGGCGCGACGCCCGGTCGGAGTTCGACTGGTCGGACATGGACCGGTACGTCGTGCACCAGGTCTCCCGCGTCCACACCTCCCGCACCGCGGAGGCGCTCGGCATCGACGAGTCCCGCATCCCGCTGATCTTCCCGACCCACGGCAACGTGGGCCCGGCCGCGGTGGCCATCACCCTGGCCAAGGAGGCCCCCAGCCTCCACAGCGGGGACAGGGTGCTGATGATGGGGATCGGCTCGGGCCTGAACATGACCTGCCTCGAGCTCACCTGGTGAGGCGACCCCGGTGGTGACGTCGCAGCGCGTGCACGGTCCTGCCGGTCGGGCGCCCGACGACCCGGCCGGGCTGCCGCCGCACGAGCTGCCCGGGCTGGACCGGTCCTGGTCGCGGGTCGTCGTCGCGCCGGACGCGGAGGGCACGGGTCGGCACTGGCACGTCCTGGACACCCACGCCCCGCGCGAGGCCGCCGACCAGTCCGCCCCGGAGACGGACGCACGCGCAGGCCCCGAGCCGGTCGGGACGCTGCTCTGCGTCCACGGCAACCCCACGTGGTCCTACCTGTGGCGCCGCGTGCTCGACCAGGCTCCCGCAGGCTGGCGCGTGGTCGCCGTCGACCAGCTCGGCATGGGCTTCTCCGAGCGCCCCGGACACCCGCGCAGCCTCGCCCAGCGCATCCACGACCTCGATGGTCTCACCGACACCCTGGGTCTGACCGGGTCGGGCACCCCGGTGGCCGTCCTCGCCCACGACTGGGGCGGCCCGGTCGCCCTCGGGTGGGCGCTGCGCCATACTGCGGACCTGGCTGCGGTCGTCCTCACCAACACGGCCGTCCACCAGCCCTCCGACCAACCCTCCCCCGCCGCCATCCGGCTCGCGCGCTCCCCCGGCGTCCTGGACCGGGTGTGCCGCGACACCCCCACCTTCGTGCGGGCCACCACCGCCCTCTCGCTGCCGCCGCTGCCCCGCGCCGTGCGGCGGGCGTTCGCCGCTCCGTACCTCACCCCCGGCCGGCGAGCTGCGGTCGCCGACTTCGTGCGCGACATCCCCTTCGAGGACGACCACCCGAGCCGCCCGACGCTCGACGCCGTGGCCTCGGGACTGACCGCGCTGCGCGACACGCCGGCCCTGCTGGTGTGGGGCCCGCGCGACCCGGTGTTCGGTCAGCGCTACCTGGAGGACCTGCTCGACCGGCTGCCGCACGCGGACGTGCAGCGCTACACGGGGGCTTCCCACCTGGTGCTGGAGGACCGCCCCGAGGGCGTCGAGGTGGTGTGGCGCTGGCTGCAGCAGCACGTCGCCCCGGACCTCGACGCGGGGCGCGCCGGGGGGCCGGCCCGGGACGCCGGGAGCGTCGTGGGCCGGGTCCCGATCGCGGTCGACCGCTCCGCCCCGTCCGACCTCGCGGTGGTCGAGCTCGGCGGAGCCGGCCGCTCCGTCACCTTCGGGGAGCTCGCGGAGTCCGTCGAGGCGGTCGCGCGTGGCCTGGCCGTGCGTGGCGTGCGACCCGGTGACCGCGTCGCGGTGCTGGTGCCGCCCGGGATCGAGCTCACCACGCTGGCCTACGCGCTGTGGCGCCTCGGCGCCGTGGTCGTCGTCGCGGACGCCGGTCTCGGTCTCGGTCGGCTGGGTGCCGCCCTGCGCTCGGCCGCGCCCCGCCACGTGGTCGGGATCGGCAGGGCGCTCGCCCTCACCGCCCTCACCCGCGTCCCCGGACAGCGCCTGCGGGTCGAGCTGGGTGGTCCGCAGCTGGGGCTGCTGGCGGCGGCCGGCGACGCAGCGGTCGGCGACACGACCGTGGCCCCGCGCGATCTGCCCGCCGCGGCCGACCTCGACCCCTCCGCCGACGCCGCCGTCCTCTTCACCTCCGGTGCGACCGGTCCACCCAAGGGCGTGGTCTACACGCGCCACCAGCTCGGTGCGCAGGTCGCCCTGCTGCGGCACACCTTCGGGCTGGCGCCGGGCGGGCGGCTCGTCGCGGCCTTCGCCCCCTTCGCCCTCTACGGTCCCGCCCTCGGTCTGACCAGCGCCGTCCCGGACATGGACGTCACCGCGCCGCACACGCTGACGGCGGCGGCGCTCGCCGACGCCGTGGCCGCGGTCGACGCGTCGGCGGTGTTCGCGGCCCCCGCCGCGCTGCGCAACATCGTCGCCACCGCCGAGGCGCTCACCCCGGCCCAGCGTCGTGCCCTCGCCGGTCCGCGGCTGGTCCTCTCCGCGGGGGCGCCCGTCCCCGTGCGGCTGCTCCTGCAGGTCAAGGAGCTGCTGCCCTCCGCGGTGACGCACACGCCGTACGGGATGACCGAGGCGCTCCCGGTCGCCACCCTGGACCCCACGCGCCTCCTCCCGCACGACGCCGCCGGTCAGCGTGGGGTGTGCGTCGGCTCGCCGGTCCACGGTGTCGACGTGTCGGTCGCACCGCTGGACGCGGGAGGCGTGCCGTCCGACGCCGTGGTGACCACACCCGGGACGGTCGGCGAGATCGTCGTCAGGGGTCCGCACGTCAAGGACCGCTACGACAAGCAGTGGGCGCGCCAGGACGCCAGCGACCGACCCCACGGCTGGCACCGCACCGGCGACGTCGGACACCTCGACAGGGCCGGACGGCTGTGGGTGGAGGGGCGCCTCGCGCACCTCCTGGTCACCGCGGAGGGTCCCGTGACCCCGTATGCCGTGGAGGAGCGCGTCCGTGCCGTCCCCGGCGTCGCGGACGTGGCGCTCGTCGGCGTGGGACCGCGCGGCACCGAGCAAGCCGTGGTGGTCGTCGTCCCGGAGCGCCGGCTCGGACCGGTCGCGCGCGGCACAGGCGCACCGCTCGGGCACCGTCGGCTCGCGTCGGAGGACCTGACGCGGGAGGTGCGCTCCGTGGCCGGGGTACCGGTCGCCGCCGTCCTGCTGCGCGACTGGCTGCCGGTCGACGTCCGGCACGCCAGCAAGATCGACCGGACGGCGCTGGCTCGGTGGGCGGACACCGTGCTGCACGGGCGAGGACTGCTGGACCGCGCCCGTGACTGGGCGGCGCCGGGTGCCCCGCGTCGTCGGAGCCGTTGATGAGCACGTCGGAACGGGTGCTGGTCACCGGGGCCAGCGGCATGCTGGGCGGTGCCGTCGCCGATCTGCTCGCCGAACGCGGCTGGGACGTGACCGTGATGCAGCGCCGCACCGCGGGCGGACGCCACCGCGAGGTCCTGGGCGACGTCCGGGACGTCGACGCGGTCGAGCGCGCGGTGCACGGCCAGGACGCCGTCGTGCACCTCGCCGCCAAGGTCGACGTCGTCGGACCGTGGCTCGACTACGTGCGGGTCAACGCGACCGGCACCCGGCACGTGATCGAGGCCCTCCGCCGCAACGGGGGCGGCCGCCTTGTGCAGGTCTCCTCGCCGTCGGTCGCCCACACCGGTCGTTCGCTGGCGGGAGCGGGCGCCGGACCGGCCAGCCCGATGCGGGCGCGGGGCCACTACGCCCGGTCCAAGGCTGCGGCCGAGCTCTTCGCGCTGGGGGCCGACGGCCCAGATCTCGCCGTCACGGCCGTCCGCCCGCACATCGTCTGGGGTCCTGGAGACACCCAGCTCGTCGGGCGGATCGTGGACCGTGCGCGTCAGGGCCGCCTGGCGCTCGTCGGGTCGGGCACGGTGCTGGTCGACACCACCTACGTCGACAACGCGGTCGAGGCCGTCGTCGCCGCGCTCGAGCACGTCGAGGACGCGCGGGGGCAGGCCTTCGTCGTCACCAACGGCGAGCCCCGGCCCATCGGCGAGCTCGTGACGTCCATCTGCCACGCGTGCGGCGTCCCGGGTCCGCGCCTCCACGTGCCGAGACCGCTGGCCTGGGCGCTGGGCGCCACCGTCGAGGGCGCGGTCGCGGTGTCCGAGCGCGCACCGGGTCTGACGGCGATCACCCAGCCGCCGCTGACCCGGTTTCTTGCCGAGCAGCTGAGCACGGCCCACTGGTTCGACCAGCGACGCACGCGCGAGGTCCTGCAGTGGGCGCCGAGGGTGGGTCTCGACGAGGGGTTGGAGCGGTTGGCCGCGGCCTGCCGCTAGGCACGGCACTGGTCGCGGCAGCACCCCGGACGTCTCCTAGACTCGCCACGTACGTCGACCCGCTCGTCAAGGAGGACATCATGGCCGAGGCCGTCATCGTCGCCGCCGCCCGCACCCCCATCGGCCGCGCGTTCAAGGGATCGTTGACCACCGTCCGACCGGACGACCTGGCGGCCGGGGTGATCCGGGCTGCGCTGGACCAGGTGCCCGGCCTCGACCCCACGACGATCGAAGACCTCTACCTCGGGTGCGCCGAGCCGTCGGCCGAGCACGGGTTCAACATGGCCCGGGTGGTGAGCGTCCTGCTCGGGCTGGACGGGCTGCCGGGGGCCACGATCAACCGCTTCTGCGCCTCGTCCGTGCAGACGACCCGTCAGGCCTTTCACGCGATCAAGGCCGGCGAGGGTGACGTCTTCCTCAGCGCCGGGGTCGAGTCCGTGTCGCGCTACCAGAACTTCGCCGGCGCCGGCGGCGGCGACCAGAGCGTGAAGAACCCGCTGTTCGCCGAGGCCATGGCGCGCACCGAGGAGACGGCGCGCACGAACGCCACCTGGACCGACCCGCGCGAGCACGGCCTGCTGCCGGACGTCTACATCTCGATGGGCCAGACCGCCGAGAACGTGGCCGCCTCGCTGGGGATCTCGCGTGCGCGGCAGGACGAGTGGGGCGTGACCTCCCAGAACCGCGCCGAGGCCGCGATCCGGGCCGGTGTGTTCGAGCGGGAGATCGCCCCGGTGACGCTGGCCGACAGCACGGTGGTGAGCACCGACGACGGCCCGCGCGCAGGTGTGACCCTGGAGAAGGTCTCGCAGCTGCAGCCGGTCTTCCGCGCCGACGGCACGGTCACCGCCGCCAACTGCTGCCCCCTCAACGACGGGGCCGCTGCGCTCGTCGTCATGAGCGACACCCGCGCCAAGGACCTCGGCCTGACGCCGCTGGCGCGCATCGTCTCCACCGGCGTCTCGGCGCTCTCCCCCGAGATCATGGGGCTGGGTCCCGTCGAAGCATCCAAGCAGGCTCTTGCACGGGCCCGGATGTCCATGGACGACATGGACCTCTACGAGATCAACGAGGCGTTCGCGGTGCAGGTGCTCGGCTCCGCCGACGCGCTGGGCATGGACTACGACCGGCTCAACGTGCACGGCGGGGCGATCGCCCTGGGCCACCCGTTCGGCTCCACCGGCGCCCGCATCTCCACCACCCTGATCAACGCGATGCAGACGCGCGACGTGCAGTTCGGGCTGGAGACGATGTGCGTCGGCGGCGGACAGGGTATGGCGATCGTCCTCGAGCGTCTGAGCTGAGCCGCTCACCCGCTCGCCGATGCGGCGCGACCGGACGTCCAGGGGTAGCCTGACGCCCGATCTGTTCCCATCCCGGTGAGGTGCCTCCATGGCTGCTGGTCTGGCCGCCCTGCTCGACGACATCGCGGCGATCGCCCGCATCGCTGCGGCGTCGGTCGACGACATCAGCGCCGCTGCCGGGCGCGCCGGTGTGAAGGCCGCGGGCGTCGTCGTCGACGACGCGGCTGTCACCCCTCGGTACGTCACGGGGTTCGACCCCACCCGCGAGCTGCCGATCATCAAGAAGATCGGGCTGGGGTCGCTGCGCAACAAGCTCCTCTTCATCGTGCCGGCGGCGCTGCTGCTCAGCCAGTTCGCGCCGTGGTTGCTCACGCCGATCCTCATGGCGGGGGGGACGTACCTGTCCTTCGAGGGGGCGCACAAGGTCCTGGAGTGGCTGGGGGTGGGCCACCACGACGCAGCGCACGACGAGCCGGTGGTCGAGCAGGGCCCGGAGCAGGAGAAGAAGATGGTGGCGGGCGCGATCCGCACCGACTTCATCCTCTCCGCCGAGATCATGGTCATCGCGCTCAACGAGGTGGCCGACGAGCCCCTCTTCAACCGCGCCATCATCCTGCTCGTCGTCGCCATCGGCATCACGCTGCTCATCTACGGCGTGGTGGCGCTCATCGTGAAGATGGACGACGTCGGGCTGCACCTCGCCGCCCGGGAGCAGGAGGGCCTGCAGCGGTTCGGGCGGTTCCTGGTCAAGGCGATGCCCGTGATCCTCCGCATGCTCTCGATCGTGGGCGTCGTCGCCATGCTCTGGGTCGGTGGGCACATCCTGCTGGTCGGCATGGACGAGCTCGGCTTCCATCCCGTCTACGACTTCGTCCACCACGCCGAGGGGGTCGTCTCCGGCTGGGTGCCGTCGATGGCCGGAGGTCTCACGTGGCTGACGAACACCTTCTTCTCGGCCATCCTGGGCCTGACCGTCGGCCTCGTGGTCGTCGGCATCCTCAAGCTCGTGCCCCGCCGCTCCAAGGACGAGCACGCGGACACCACGGGTCACGCCGACGCCGCCCACTGAACCCCCGGGTCAACCACCCTGACCGGAGCACTCCGACCAGCTCACGGCAGGCTGCGCCGCAACGTCGCCAGCCGGTCGGCGAGCTCGTCCGTCGGCAGCCCGGCCACCCGCCAGTCGTAGGCCATCACCCGCAGCTGGTCCATGAGCACGGCCGGACCCAGGTCGGGCACGGTCCCGCTCTCCCGGGGCGCGGACGCCATACCCCCGTCCCCGGCCCCCACTGCTGCGTCGACCGCGTCGGCCAGCCCCTGCACCACCGCACGCACCCCCGGGACAGCAGGAAGCGCGCGGTCCAGCGGCAGCTGCTGCCACCGCCGGACCACGCGCTCCAGCTCTGTCCCGACGTCTCCGTCGGGCTCGCGCATCAGTCGCGCTGCAGGATCGAGAACAGGCGCAGGAACTCGATGTAGAGCCACACCAGGGTGGCGATCAGGCCGTGGGCGAGCAGCCAGGAGTACTTCTGGGGGGCGCCGCCGCTCACCGCGCGGTCGATCGAGTCGAAGTCCACGGCGAGGGAGTAGGACGCCATGCCGACACCGAAGAGCGAGATGATGATGCCCAGCGGGCCGCCGTAGATGCCCCAGCCGTCACCGAAGCCCAGGAAGCTGGCGCCGACGTTGACGAGCAGGAAGACCAGGTAGCCCATCGCCATCATGCCGAAGATCCGGCGCGACTTGTCGGTGACCTTGATGAAGCCGGCCTTCCAGGCGATGAACATGCCCGCGAAGGTGGCCATCGTGGCGACGACCGCGGTCGTCACGACCCCGGGGTACATCGCGTTGAACGTGGGGCTGATGGCACCCAGGAACAGGCCCTGGAGCACGGCATGCACCATGATCAGCGGGACGTTGACCTTCTTGCTGAAGGCGATGGCGAAGGACAGGCCCAGCGAGCCGAACATGCCGAGCAGCCACAGCGGCATGGTGAGGCCGGGCTGGTCGCCGACGAGGAACCAGGTGGCACCCGTCACGGCGAGCACCACCCCGAAGAGGACGAGCGACTTCACCACCACGTCGTCGAGGGTCACGCGGCCGGTCTGGACCGGGCCGGCGGACGCCTGCGCGTACATCTGCTGGAGCTGCTCGCTGCTGAGCGACTCGCTCGGCCCGGGCTGGAAGTTGGGACCGGGGACGGTCGGGGAGCCCTGCGGGGCCGCGGGGTAGCCGGACGGCTGGGAGCCGACGCCTGCGTAGCCGCCCCGCGACGCTTCCTTGTCGATGCGGCTGAAGACCGGGTTGACGGCCATCGAGATACCTCCGTTGTCGTGCGGCACACCGGGAAAGTCCCCCGGGGTGTCAGGTTCACACTTTAGAACGAGCGAGGTGGCTGCACCATTCCGCCTCCGGTGCCTCGACCTGCAGCAGGGATTCCCCCCTGCGACGAGGACGGTTAGTGTTGGACGAGGTCCCCGTCGAGAAGAGGTGGGTATGACGTCGCGCCCCTCGCGCGGTGCACTCCCCCGTCGTCGGCTGCTGGCTCTCGCCGTGGCAGCAGGCGTCGCCCTCAGCCCTGCCCTCGTGGCCGCCACCTCCCTCACCGGGCAGGCGCTGCCGGACCTGTCCGCGCCCGCCACCCGGGGAGGCGGACCCGTCGCCTACCCCTCCACCACGTGGCTCACCGAACCGACCCCGGACCCCACGGACGCGGCCCTGCGGCTCGGGCTCGCTCCTTACCACGACCTGTCCCGCCGGATCAACGCCCTGCAGGCGACCTCCGACCGGGTCTCGGCCGAGGTCCTCGCCACCACGGCTGGCGGTCGCGAGGTCGTCATGGTGACGCTCACGGCGCCGGAGAGCCCGGCCCAGACCCGTCTGCAGCAGGTGATGCGCGACCGGATCGTCGACCAGCCGGCGCAGGCGGCGGGCGACCGGGAGCTCGCCCGGTCCTACAAGGTCCCGGTCTTCGTCAACGCCAACATCCACGGCAACGAGTGGGAGGGGACGGACGCGGCCCTGCGGTTCGTCGAGGAGTGGGCCACGTCGCAGGACCCCTCGGTCCAGGGCGCGCTCGCGTCGATGCGGATCCACCTCGTCATCTCGATGAACCCCGACGGCCGCGTCACCAACAACCGCCAGAACACCGCAGGGTTCGACCTCAACCGCGATCTCGTCACCGCCTCGCAGCCGGAGGTGGTCGGGGTGCGCGACGCCCTCATCCGCACCCAGCCGACGCTGATGATCGACCTCCACGGCTACGTCAACGGCACGCTCGTCGAGCCGACGACACCGCCGCACGGGGAGAACTACGAGTACGACCTCTTCGTCAAGCACGCCCTCCCCAACGCGCTCGGCGTCGAGGAGGCCATCCTCGAGCTGGGCCTGGGCGAGTCGGACGGGGTGCGGCCGCCGCAGGTCCCGCTGCGCGACTGGGCGGAAGGCTGGGACGACTGGCCCCCGATCTTCACGCCGCAGTACGCCGCCCTGCACGGTGCCGTGTCGCACACCATCGAGGTGCCGCTGCGCGTCAACAACAGGTCCTACAACCTGCCCGAGGGAAAGCTGCGTCGTCTGGCCGCGACCAACACCGACATCGCGCACGCCGCGATCACGGCCACGGTCGGGTATGCCGTGGAGCACCGGTCAGAGCTCGTCGCCGACCAGATCGAGATCTTCCGTCGCGGCCGGTCCGGGGAGCGGCAGACCCCGGTCGAGCAGGGGCTGTTCGGCGTCATCGGACCCGAGGACGTCTACCTCACCGACTACCCGCGCGCCTTCGTGATCCCGGTCGGCAGCAGTCAACGGTCCGCACCGGCGGCCGCGCGGCTCGTCGACCACCTGGTGGCCAACGACGTCGAGGTCTCGCGGCTGACCCGCCCCGCGATCCTCGGTGGCACTCCATACCCCCTCGGGACGTATGTCGTCGACCTGCACCAGGCCAAGCGCGGCATGGCGAACACCATCCTGGGGGTGGGCACCGACATCTCCTCGCGCGTCGACGCGACGTACGACATCTCCGGGTGGAGCCACGCGCTGCTGTGGGGCGCCGACGTCGTGAGCGTTCCGGAGGGGCAACGGGTCAGGTTCTTCGGGGAGTCCGTTGCTGCGGCTGCTGCGAGCGGCACGATGCCGCCCTCGTCCACCGGCTGGACACTCCGGATGGACGACCCCGCCGACGTGCGCGCGACCGGCCACCTGCTGGCTGCGGGCGTGGCTCTGGAGTGGCTGGACGACGGCAGCGTTCTCGTGCCGGCCGAGGCCCGGCCGGCCGCGGCTGCGGTGGTGGCGGACGAGGGCGTCGTCCTCGCTGCCGCTCCTCCTGGAGCCGGAGGGACGTCGCTGACGGCTCCCGTGGTGGTCGGCGTGTCCGCCGGCCCGGAGGAACGCTGGGCGCTCCAGGAGCTGGGGTTGACGGTCGAGGCGTTGAGCACGTCCGCGCTCAACGACGGGCTGGAGCTGTCGGACCTCGACGCGCTGTACGTCTCGAGCGGGCTGGTGTGGCGGGACCTCGACGAGGACGCGCAGGCCGAGCTGCAGGCGTTCGTCGCCGACGGTGGAGGGATCGTGGCCCACGGTGCCGCCGGCGTGGCGCTCAACGAGGCACTCGGTCTCCTGGACGTCTCGACGGTCAGGGGTCGGGGCGACGCGAACGGTGTGGTGGCGGTCGAGAACTCCGACGGTCCCCTCACCGCCGGCGCGCCCGCGCACACGTTCGTCTACTCCCCCCTGTGGTTCACCGAGCTCGGGCCGGAGGTCCTCGTGGACCAGCGGTACGCCGCGGACCCGCTGGTGAGCGGGCACTGGCGGCCGTCGCCCCAGGGCGGGGACGGGCCGGAGTCGGCGGCGGGCCAGGCACTGGTGATCAGCGGGACGTCCGCCGAGACGGGCTCGCGGGCGGTCCTGATGGGGTCGGAACCACTGTTCCGCGCCCACCCGAAGGGGCAGTACGCCACCGTCGCCCGCGCTCTGGTCTGGTCGTCGCTGAGCGACTGAGACCGTCCGGCACCCGGTGTGCGTGAGCAGGTGTCCACAGGGTGAGGCGCGGGGCGTCCTGACGAACTTTTTACCTGTGGACAACGGATTCTTGACCGGCGGTCAGGCACACTTGCGGGGTACCGAGCTCGTGGGGACCGCGGGCGTCCGCCTGGAGGGGTGACGAGTTGAGACCTGCTGCGTATGTCGCTGCCGCGCTGGCGGCGCTGGTGCTGACCGGGTGCGGCGGAGGGGCCGAACCCAGCGCACCCCCGACGAGTGAGCCCGCACTGACCACCGCGACCGCCACCCCTGACGAGGTCGTCGAGACCAGCGAGGCCGCTGCGACGACGGCGGAGCCGACCGAGGCCGCCGGACCTCCCAAGATGCCCGAGGAGGCGAAGGAGCAGACGGAGGCAGGCGCTGAGGCGTTTGTCCTGCACTACATCGACCTCATCAACTACACGGGCATGCATCCCGAAGTTGGCCTGCTCGAACAGAATTCAACAAACAACTGCGGAACCTGCCTGCAGTTCTCGGAGTCCGTCGCGAAGGCTGAGGCGGAGGACACACGGCAAACAGGCCCTATTGCTGAGATGGGCTCCCCCACTTCTGTTGTCGCCGGCACTTCCGCCGTTGTCACCGTGAAGGGCGCACAACAGCAGGTTGATGTGCTTAACGCGGAGGATGAGGTGGTAGAGACTTACCCCCGTCAGGATGACGTCGTCATGGAGTTCAACCTCCTCTATGACGGGAGTTGGCGTGTCGACAGACTGTTCCTCGTGGAGGAGCAGTGATTCTGCAGGCTGCGTTCCTCCTTTGCGGTTTGACCGGGTGCTTCGACGGCCCAGGTGATGGGATCAAGGTGACCGGACTAACGGAGGCACAAGTCCGGGCTCTCGCCGACTCCTATCCTGACGGCGCCTCAGCTGAGACCCCCACGTCCTGGTACGACTACGTCGCCGTCATCAACTGCCACCAGAACAGTCCCGAGCAGCCGCGGCTCGAGCTCTGTGGCTCCGCGATCGTCTACTGCGAAATCTACGCACCATCGTCACCCGGCCCCTACGCCATCATCTTCCGACGCGTCGCCGACGCCAGCGGGCCCTTGGGCGGCTGGGAGAGCGTGGCGCCCACGTGCTTCACGCCCTTCGTGCCGACCCGCAGCGGTGAGCCGGCCGAGGAGCTGACCGAGGCCATGATCGTCGAGCAGTTCCACAAGACCCAGTTCGCCCTGCCGGAGGCGGTGATCCAGCCCCCGGACGGCTCCACGCTGGTCAACCTGCCCGTCTACTTCGAGCTCGCGTGGCCCGACGCCGGGTTCGAGCCGAGCGAGGTGGACACGACCACACTCGTGGGACGCCAGGTCAGGATCCGTCCCACGCTGGCAGGCGTCAGCTACGTCACCGGAGACGGGCGCACGATCGGCCCGACGACCAGCCTCGGCGGTCCCTACCCCCACGGTGACATCACGCACGAGTACACCGCCGCCGCCGAGCTCGCTCCCTACATCTCGGTCGAGTACGGCGGGGAGGTCAGTGTCGACGGTGGCTCCTGGACGACGATCCCGAGCACCGCCACCGTCGACGGGCCGGCGGTGCCGCTGCAGGTGCTGACGTCGCGGAACCGGCTCTACAACAACTGAGCGATGGCACACTGCGGGATGGCGGTGGGCCGAGCGCCGGTGCCCTGCAGCGCACCGACATCGACGGCGGTGAGTGGTGCCCCCGACGGGACTTGAACCCGCACTCGACCCATTTTAAGTGGGCTGCCTCTGCCGGTTGGGCTACGGGGGCGCCGTCAGGATAGCCCCGAGGCACGAGGCGGTCCCCCGCAGGACGGGCCGTCGCGGCACCGCAGATCACAGCCGCGCGATGACCGCGTCCAGCATCTCCTCGGTCAGCCTGCCGGTGAAGGTGTTCTGCTGGCTCACGTGGTAGCTCCCGAGGAGCCGCACCTCGCGTCCGGAGGAGGTGTGCAGCACGGCCTCCGCCCCGTGCCCGAACCTCGGCCTGGGCCGCGGCACCGACCAGCCGACCGCGCGCGCGGAGCGCAGGAACGCGTCCCAGCCGATGGCGCCGAGGGCCAGCACCGACCGCAACCCGGGCTCGGCGAGCTGCAGGTCGTGCTCGAGCCACGGCGCGCAGGCGGCCTTCTCCTCGGTCGTCGGCTTGTTGTCGGGCGGGGCGCAGCGCACGGCGGCCACGATGCGGATGCCTCGCAGCTCGAGACCGTCGCCACCGTGGTGGCTCGCGGCCTGGGTGGCGTACCCGGCCCGGTGCAGGGCTGCGTAGATCCAGTCGCCCGAGCGGTCCCCGGTGAACATCCGCCCCGTGCGGTTGGCGCCGTTGGCAGCGGGCGCGAGCCCGACGACGAGGACGGGCGCACCGGGCGGTCCGAACCCGGGCCCCGGGCGGCCCCAGTAGGGCTGGTCCGCGAACGAGGCCCGACGGCCGGTGGTCGCCACCGCCTCGCGCCAGGCCACCAGGCGCGGGCAGGCACGGCACACCGAGACCCGCGCGTCGAGCTCCGCCACGTCCGCCGCCCCCGAAGCCAGCCGGCGCACGCCCGCCGATGTCCGGGCCACCCGCGTGAGGGGGGTCGCGGGGTCGCCCGGCCACCCCGTGCCCGGCGGCACCGGTGAGGTGAAGGCCTGGCCGGTGACCGGGTGCCGCGACGGCGACAGCGGCGACGGCGTCGACGACCCCCTGCCGGATCCCACCTCAGGCGCGCGAGAGCGCGATGCCGTCCAGGATGTCGGTCTCGGACGCGCGCACCGTGGCGAGACCGGAGTCGTGGGCCACGCGCTGCACGACCGTGCGCCACACGAGGGCACCGGCGCCGATCACGTCGACGCGCCCCTCGTGCATGAACGGCAGCTCGCGCCTCCGGGAGCGCGGCATCAGCAACAGGTCGGTGCACGCGTCGATGACGTCCGCCACCGGCAGGTCCGCCCCGTGGATGCGCGCGGCGTCGTAGGCCGGCAGTCCCAGCGCGTGCGCCGTCACCGTCGTCACCGACCCGGCGAGCCCCACCAGCGTGCCCACACCACTGAGGTCCACGTCCTGCGCCACGTCGTCGACCGCCCGCACGATGTCGGACAGCGCGGCCCACACCTGGTCCTCGGTCGGCGGGTTGTCGTGCAGGTGGCGCTCGGTCATCCGCACGCAGCCGATGTCCACCGACCGCGCCGACTCGACCTGAGCGTCCCCGAGCACGAACTCGGTCGAGCCTCCGCCGATGTCGACCACCAGGTAGGGTCCCGGGGCGCCCGCGGCACGCAGTCCCCCGGTCGCGCCGAGGAAGGACAGGTGGGCCTCCTCCTGCCCGGACACCACCTCCGGCATGACGTCGAGGTCCCCGAAGGCCTCCCGGACCCCGGCGACGAAGTCCTCGGAGTTGGAGGCGTCGCGGGAGGCCGACGTGGCCACGAAGCGCACCGTCGAGCACCCCGCCTGCCGGCACTCCACGGCATACCCCTCCGCCGCTGCCAGGGTCCGGCGCATGGCCTCGTCGGAGATCCGGCCGGTCGCGTCGAGCCCCTCACCGAGGCGCACGATCTGCATCTGCCGGGTGACCTCCCGCAGGGTCGGCCCGGCGTCACCGTCCGCACCCTCGACCACGTCCGCGATCAGCAGCCGGATCGAGTTGGTGCCGCAGTCCACGGCCCCGACCCGGCTCACGTGGTGACCTCGGGCCGTTCCTCCGACGCCTGATCCAGCGGGTGGTGCGCGCGACAGGTGCGCTGCACCGTGGCGACCTGCCCGGTGTCCTCGCCCTCGAGCGCGCCGCAGCACCCGTCGCTCCACCACTCCGGCAGCGCGGCGATCGCCTCGTCACCCAGGGGGTTCACCCCGGGCCCGGCCGCCAGAGCGTGGGCGACGAGCACGTGCAGGCACTTGACGCGGTTGGGCATGCCGCCTGCGCTGATCCCTGCGATCTCCGGGACCGCCGCCAGCTCGTCGCGCCGGCGCAGGTAGTCGTCGTGCGCCTGGGCGTAGTGCCAACGCAACGACTCGTCCTCCTGCAGACGGTGCGACATCTCGCGCATCAGGCCCGAGCTCTCCAGCGTCGAGATGGCGCCGGTGAGCCGGGGGCAGGTGGCGTAGAAGCTGGTCGGGAACGGCGTGCCGTCGGGCAGCCGCGGCTCGGTGCGGACCACCGTCGGGCAGCCGCACGGGCAGCGGTGGGCGATGGACACGACGCCGCGGGCCTCGCGGCCCAGCTGACGTCCGATGACGCGGAGGTCCTCCTCGGTCGGAGTCTCGTCCAGCGTGGTGCGGTCGGGGTTGCTCATGGCTCCTTGGTCTCCGGAAGACCCTCGTTGGCGATCTTCACCGACTCCCAGACCTGGCCGTACCAGGGGCTGGCGGTCAGGACCTCGTCGCTGACCGGTGCCATCCCGGGCAGCGCCTCGGTGTAGTCCGTGCCGGTGTCGTCGATGACGGTGAAGGCGGTCTCGCCCTCCTTGACGAACCGCAGGCGCTCGCGGGCCTGCTGCTCGACGTAGTCCTTGTCGTCCCACTTGGCCAGCTCCTGCTCGAGCTGGTCGATCTCCTGCTGCTCCTGGACGATCTGCTGCCGCGCGGCGGTGATCTCGGCGCGTTGGCGCAGGTAGCCCGACAGCACGGGCGCCACCACCAGGCTCATCACGACCACCAGGACCAGCAGCCCGAGCATCCTCCGCACGTGCGCGGGCGCCCGCCGCACCGACGTCGCGGCCGAGGCGCCGGCGCCGGCGACGCCGCGCACACCCGGGCGCGCGCCCGGTCGTCGCGACGGCGCTGGCCTGCTCGACCCCCGTCTCGGCGCGCGACCGGCCGGTGCGCCCGGACCGCCCGACGAGCCACGGGGCGCGGGGGTCCGCGGCGTGCGCGGTCCGCGGGTGGCGCTCATCTGGCTCGCTCCTTGCGTCGGGTGGGCGGGGTGGTGCAGCACCTGGTCGGCGTGGGCCGACGTGGGATCAGGGTATGCCGTGCGCCTGGGCTGGTGGGTCAGGCAGGCCGGGAGGTCGCCCAGACACGAGGACCCGGCCCCGGGTGCACCGACATGGTGCCTGCGCACCGTCGTGGTGCGACGACCCGGGCCGGGTCCTCGTGCTCGGTCGTGCTCAGCCCTGCTGGCGGAAGCGCGGGAAGGCGCCGGCACCGGCATACACGCCGGCGTCGTCGAGCTCCTCCTCGATGCGCAGCAGCTGGTTGTACTTCGCGACGCGCTCGGAGCGGGCCGGGGCACCGGTCTTGATCTGGCCGCAGTTGGTGGCCACCGCCAGGTCGGCGATCGTCACGTCCTCGGTCTCGCCGGAGCGGTGGCTCATCATGCAGCGGTAGCCGTTGGCGTGCGCCAGGGCGACCGCGTCGAGGGTCTCGGTGAGCGTGCCGATCTGGTTGACCTTGACGAGCAGCGCGTTGCCGGCGCCGTCGGTGATGCCCCGCTGGAGACGCACGGGGTTGGTGACGAACAGGTCGTCCCCGACCAGCTGCACGCGGTCGCCGAGGCGCTCGGTGATGCGCACCCAGCCCTCCCAGTCGTCCTCGTCCAGCGGGTCCTCGATCGAGACGAGGGGGTAGGCGTCGACGAGCTCGGCGTAGTAGTCGATCAGCTCGTCGGCGGAGCGCGTCCCGCCCTCGAAGGCGTAGGACCCGCCGTCGTGGAACTCCGAGGCAGCCACGTCGAGCGCGAGCGCGATGTCGGATCCCGCGGTGTAGCCGGCCTTGGCGATGGCCTCCAGGATGAGGTCGAGGGCGGCACGGTTGGACTCCAGGTCGGGCGCGAAGCCACCCTCGTCACCGAGGCCGGTCGCCAGTCCGCGTTCCTTGAGCACCGACTTCAGGGCGTGGTAGACCTCCGCGCCCCAGCGCAGGGCCTCCCGGAACGAACCGGCGCCGATCGGCGCGATCATGAACTCCTGGATGTCGACGTTGGAGTCCGCGTGCGACCCACCGTTGAGGATGTTCATCATCGGCACGGGCAGCACGTGCGCGTTGGGCCCTCCGACGTAGCGGAAGAGGGGCAGTCCGGCGGAGTCGGCGGCGGCCTTGGCCACGGCGAGCGAGACGCCCAGGATCGCGTTGGCGCCGATCTCGGCCTTGTTGTCGGTGCCGTCGAGGGCGAGCATCTCGCCGTCGACCAGCCGCTGCTCGGAGGCGTCGAAGCCCAGCAGGCGCGGCTCGAGGTCGTCCATGACGGCGGTGACTGCCTGCTCGACACCCTTGCCGAGGTAGCGGCTGTCGTCGCCGTCACGGCGCTCGACCGCCTCGAAGGCGCCGGTCGAGGCGCCCGAGGGGACCGCGGCGCGGGCGACCGTGCCGTCGTCCAGTCCGACCTCCACCTCGACGGTGGGGTTGCCGCGGGAGTCGAGGATCTCGCGGGCGATGATGGCGTCGATGACGGCCATGGGCTCTCCTTGTCGGTGGGCGGGCGTGGGTGGTCTGTGTCCGTCCCGAGCCTAGCCCCGGTCAGGAACCGAGCGTGCGTCGGCCACCAGGGCGCGGAGGGTATGCCGGAGTGCGGCCGCTGCGTCGACGTCGCGCTCGTGCAGGTCCAGGACGACGCGGAGCACCTCGACCCCCGGGTCCCCCTGGGAACCGCGGTCCGACACCCATCCCGCGAGCCAGTCCGACCGCCCGCCCCGACCCAGCCGGGAGGCCACCTTGACCGCCCGCGCGAGCTCCGGCATACCCTCCGGGATCCCGTCGAGGGCGTGCTGACGGCCTGGCTTGCCGAGGTTCTCCCGGGCCTTGATCTGCTCCCAGTTGTCCTCCACCTCAGCCGGATCGGCCGCCTCGACGTCGGCGAAGACGTGCGGGTGACGCCGGACCAGCTTGTCGACGAGCCCGGCCGCGACGTCGTCGACGTCGAACGGGTCGTCCTCGTGCTCGGCGGCCACCCGCGCGTGGAAGAGGACCTGGAGGAGGACGTCACCGAGCTCCTCGAGAGCGTGCGACCGGTCGGCCGCCGGGTCGTCCAGCACCTCCAGCGCCTCGACCGCCTCGTGCACCTCCTCGAGCAGGTAGGGCGTGAGGCTGGCGTGCGTCTGCGCCGCGTCCCACGGGCACCCGCCCGGTGCCCGCAGCCGGTCCATGACCGCGACCGCGTCGAGGAGGCGGGCGCCCGTCGTGTCCCACGAGCCGACCAGGAGCTCCAGGGCGGGCGGGTCCTCGTCGGGCAGCGCCACCGCGAGCGCCTCGGACAGGCCGGGGTCCCCGTCCGGGGAGCCGAGCCAGACGACGTGGCCGTGCTCGGCCACGAGCTGCAGGAGGTGCTCGGCGAGGGTCCCGGGGGTGTGAGCGTCGGCCGGCGAGGGGGCTGCCACGTGGATCCCGGCGGCGGCGACCGCCGCCGGGTGCGGGGCGGCGGGGTCCGCCGCGAGGACGGCGCCGGCGGCGCGGAGGGACTCCCAGGCGGTCGCCGACAGCAGCCCCGGCGCGACCCGGGGGCTGCTCAGCAGCAGCGTCAGCTGTCGGTGCTGCTCTGGATCCACGCGGGGACCTCGGGCACCACGCCGCCGTTGTTGACGTCCCACGCGCCGTAGCGGGGGTTGACCTCGACGTCGACCTGCGCGAGGTCCTCGGTGGTGACGGACTGGGCGCGGGCCAGCACCTCCGCCATGGCCGGGTCCTCGAAGGTGGCGGGGTCGCCGAGCGCGACCTGGTACTGCCGCGAGCGCGCCGCCGCGATGGTGGCGACCCCCGGGTCGGGAACGCCGTTCGCGGTCAGGAAGCTGCGGACCTGTGCGTCGCTCACCTCGGCGGGCGAGCCGGCGAAGATCCCCTCCAGGACCGGCAGGAGCGCGAGGTCGGCCACGACCTGCTGCGGTCCGCCGACCTGCTGCGGTGCGCCGACCTGGGCCGACGCCGCGTTGAGCTGGGAGGTGGCCTCCTGGAGCTCGGCGACCGAGAACTCGCGGTCGTCGACGGCGACCCCGAGATCGGAGCCGACACCGGAGCAGCCGGACAGGACGAGGGCGGCGGTGACCGCGAGGGCGGGGATCAGACGCGAGCGCAACACGTGGGCCATCATCGCACGACGCCGCGTCAGCGGGCGAAGCGCTCCAGGGTCGTGCCCAGCCCGGGCAGGGCGGCCACGACGTGGTCCTTGGCCCTGCCCCGGACGGAGGAGTACACCCTGCCCAGGGGGTTGCCCTCGACCGCCGCGGCCTTCGCGTCGGCCACGGCGAGGAGCTGGTCGGCGACCTGGGAGCTGCGGGCAGGGTCGGCCAGGTAGGCACCGAACGGAGTCGCACCGGCCGCGTCGTGGTAGGGGTCCAGCGTGGAGGCCACACCGGGCAGGACCGCGTCGACGGCCCGGCGCACCCGGCCCTCGCCGAGCCTCTTCGCCGCACCGTAGGCGGTCCGCAGGACCGCACCCGAGAGCCCCGTCTTGGCGGCCATCTCGGTGTCGGCCAGCTGCACGAGGGCGTCCACCACCTGCGGCCGGGTGGCGGGCTCGAGGAGTCGGGTGCTGAGGCTGGTCATGGGCGTCAGGATGCCACGGTCGGGGACCGGCGCCGGTCCCCGACCGAGCGCTGGAACGGGCAGCCCCGGGAATGACACGGGGGTGCGCGGTGCTGACCCTGGTATGCGCATCGCCATCATCGGAGGACACGGCAAGGTCGCCCTCGAGCTCGGGCCGCTGCTGCGGCAGGCCGGGCACGACGTCGACGGGATCATCCGCAACCCCGACCACGCCGAGGAGGTCGGCGCGACGGGGGCCCTGCCGGTCGTGGCCGACGTGGAGGCGCTCGACGCCGACGCGCTGACGGACCTGCTGGCCGGGCACGACCTGGTCGTCTGGTCGGCGGGCGCGGGCGGGGGGAGCGCCGAGCGCACCTGGGCCGTCGACCGCGACGCCGCGATCCGGTCGATGGACGCCGCCGTGCGGGCCGGGGTCGGCCGCTACGTGATGGTGTCCTACTTCGGGGCGGGACCCGACCACGGCGTCCCTGAGGGCCACGCGTTCTACCCCTACGCGCAGGCCAAGACCGAGGCCGACGAGCACCTGCGGTCGAGCACGCTCGACTGGGTGGTCGTGGCCCCGAGCACGCTCACCCTGGACGCCGCGACCGGGCACATCGAGGTCGCCGGTCCGGGCAGCGACGTGACTGCGGGTGAGGTGAGCCGCGCGGACGTGGCCCGCGTCGTCGCCGCGGTCGTGGAGCGTCAGGACCTCGCGGGCGTGACGGTGGCCTTCAACAACGGTCCGGTGCCGATCGTCGAGGCGCTGGACACCCTGCGCGGCTGACGCTGGCCGTGGCGCCGCCCGGCTCGTCACCCGACCGTGACCCCGCGCCGGACGCGGCTGCCCGCCTGGCGGAGATGCGCGCCTCCGCCCAGGGACGGATCGCGCAGATGGATGACGACATGGTCGGCCTCGTCGACGCCTCCCGGGGCTCGAACGCCGACGACGAGCACGACCCGGAGGGGCAGACCATCGCCTACGAGCGGGCGCAGCTGGCGTCGCTCACCGGCCAGGCCCACGCCGCCCTGGCCGAGATCGACGCGGCGACCGCCCGGCTGGCAGCCGGGACCTATGGCCGCTGCGAGGTCTGTCAGGAGCCCATCGGCGACGGGAGGCTGGGAGCCCGGCCGACCGCACGGGCCTGCATCCGCCACGCCGGGCGTCGACGGTCCTGATGGCCCCTGACGGCGCCGTGACGACCCTCTGACCTAGCCGCCCTGCTTCGCCGCGGCCGCGATGTCGTCGAGCAGCACCGCGCGGAGCAGCTGGGAGGCCCAGTCCAGGACCTCGCTGTCGCGCAGCGGCTTGCCGCCGACACGTGCCGTCATCGGTGCCGGCACCAGGACCTGGCGCAGCGCGGGCTTGATGATCGTCCCGGGGTAGAGCCGGTTCAGTCTCAGCTGCTGGCTGTCGCGCAGGCCCTCGACCGGCGCGAAGCGCACCATCTTGCCCTGCACCCCGATGTCGGCGACGCCGGCCGCGCGGGCGACGGTGCGCAGCCGGGCGACCTCCAGGAGCGCCTGCACGGGGGCGGGCGGTTCTCCGTACCGGTCGACCAGCTCGGCCCTGATCTCGTCGAGCTCGGTCTCGTCCTTGACCTGCGCCAGCTTGCGGTAGGCCTCCAGCCGCAGCCGCTCCCCCGGCACGTAGTCGTGCGGGAGGTGGGCGTCGACGGGCAGCTCGATCTTGACCTCGGCCGGCGATTCGTCGGCCTCGCCCTTGTAGGTCGCGACCGCCTCGCCGACCATCCGGACGTAGAGGTCGAAGCCCACGCCCTCGATATGGCCCGACTGCTCACCGCCGAGCAGGTTGCCGGCGCCGCGGATCTCGAGGTCCTTCATCGCCACGGCGATGCCGGACCCGAGGTCGGTGTTCGCGGCGATCGTCTGCAGCCGGTCCACCGCCGTCTCGGTCAGCGGCTTCTCCGGCGGGTAGAGGAAGTAGGCGTAGGCGCGCTCGCGCCCCCGCCCGACGCGCCCGCGCAGCTGGTGCAGCTGGGACAGGCCGAGCATGTCCGCACGTTCCACGATGAGGGTGTTGGCGTTGGAGATGTCCAGGCCCGTCTCGACGATCGTCGTGCAGACGAGCACGTCGAACTTGCGGTCCCAGAAGTCGACGACGACCTGCTCCAGCTTGTGCTCACCCATCTGGCCGTGGGCGGTCTCGATCCGGGCCTCGGGCACGAGCTCGCGCAGCCGCGACGCGGCCTTCTCGATGGACCCGACCTTGTTGTGGATGTAGAAGACCTGGCCCTCGCGCAGCAGCTCGCGCCGCACGGCCGCCCCGATCTGCTTCTCGTCGTAGCCGCCGACGAAGGTGAGCACGGGGTGGCGCTCCTCCGGCGGGGTGGCCAGCGTCGACATCTCGCGGATCCCCGTCACCGCCATCTCCAGGGTGCGCGGGATCGGGGTGGCCGACATCGCCAGCACGTCGACGTTCGTGCGCAGTGCCTTGAGCTGCTCCTTGTGCTCGACCCCGAAGCGCTGCTCCTCGTCGATGATGACCAGCCCGAGGTCCTTGAAGCGCACCGACGAGCCGAGCAGCCGGTGCGTGCCGATGACGAGGTCGACGGACCCCTCGGCCAGCCCGGCGATGGTCTGCTTCGCCTCCTTCTCCGCCTGGAAGCGGGACAGCGCGCGCACCGTCACCGGGAACTGGGCGTAGCGCTCGGAGAAGGTCTGGAAGTGCTGCTGCACGAGCAGCGTCGTGGGAACGAGCACCGCGACCTGCTTGCCGTCCTGGATGGCCTTGAAGGCCGCGCGCACGGCGATCTCGGTCTTGCCGTAGCCGACGTCGCCGCTGATCAGCCGGTCCATCGGGACCGACTTCTCCATGTCGGCCTTCACCTCCTCGATCGAGGAGAGCTGGTCCGGGGTCTCGGTGAACGCGAAGGCGTCCTCGAGCTCGCGCTGCCACGGGGTGTCGGGGGCGAAGGCGTGGCCCTCGCTGGCCATCCGCGCGGAGTAGAGGCGGATGAGCTCGGCGGCGATCTGCTTGACGTGCTTGCGCGCCCTGCTCTTGGTCTTCTGCCAGTCCGAGCCGCCGAGCCGATTGAGGGTGGGCGCCTCGCCCCCGGAGTAGCGCGTGAGCTGGTCGAGCTGGTCGGTGGGCAGGAAGAGCCGGTCCGGCTGGTTGTGGCCGCGCGGCTTGGACGAGGCGTACTCCAGGACGATGTACTCGCGCGTCGCGTTCTGGACGGTGCGCTGGACCATCTGGACGAACCGGCCGACGCCGTGCTGCTCGTGCACGACGTAGTCACCCGGGCGCAGCGAGAGCGGGTCGACCTGGGACCGGCGGCGCGAGGGCATCCTGCGCATGTCGCGGGTGGAGCCCCCCGTCGTCGACGGCTGACCGGTCAGGTCGGTCTCCCCCACGAGCACGAACCCGCTGCCGGTGAGCGCGAACCCGCGTCCTGCGGCGCCCGTCGTCACCGTCACCAGGGCCGCGTCGACCGGCGCGTCCGGGTCGAGCGGGCTCACCAACCGGTGGGGTATGTCGTGCTCGCCCAGGACCTCGGCGACGCGCCGCGCCATACCTGCCCCGTCCAGGCTCACCAGGACCTGCCGGCCCGCGGCCAGCCAGGCCCGAACGTCGCGGGCGATCGCCTCCCGGTCGCCGCGGTAGGCGTCGACGTGGGTGCTGGGGACGACCAGGGTGGTGACGTCGTCGTCACCGGGCTCCATGAGCTCGGCCAGCTCGGCGTCGGCGACGAAGGCGGTGAGCGACCACCAGGGATGGCCGGAGTCGAGGGTGTGGCTGCGCATGTGCGCCAACGACCACGACGAGGCGGTGCCGAGGGCCTTCTCCAGGTCGATCGGGGCGGCGCCGTCTGCGGTTGCCGCGGCGGCCCAGCTGGCCTGCAGGAACTCCTCGCTCGTGGCGACCAGGTCGTGCGCGCGGGTGCGCACCCGCTCCGGTTCCAGCACGACCACCCGCGCACCCGGGGGCAGCACGTCGACGAGCGTCTCCATCCCGTCCACGAGCACCGGCGCGAGCGACTCCATGCCCTCCACCGCGATGCCCTCGGCGATCTTGGCGAGCATGTCGGTGGCCCCCGGCAGGGTGTCCTGCAGGGCGACGGCGCGGGCGCGCACGTCGTCGGTGAGCAGCACCTCGCGGCACGGCGGCGCGAAGAGGCCGTCGTCGGCGATCTCGAGCGAGCGCTGGTCCGCGACCTTGAACCAGCGGACCTCCTCGACCGTGTCCCCCCAGAACTCGATGCGGACGGGGTGCTCCTCGGTGGGTGGGAAGACGTCGAGGATGCCGCCGCGCACGGCGAACTCACCCCGCCGCTCCACCATGTCGGTGCGGGTGTAGGCCGCGGCGGCGAGGGCCTCCACGACCTCGGTGAGGGACCGGTCCTCGCCGGCGCGCAGCCGGACCGGCTCGAGCTCGCCGAGCCCCCGGACGATCGGCTGCAGGAGCGCCCGCACCGAGGCGACGACCACCTGCACCGGACCGGCCTGCGGGTCGTCGTGGTCCGGGTGGGCGAGGCGGCGCAGGGTCGCCAGCCGGCGCCCCACCGTGTCCGAGCGGGGGCTGAGCCGCTCGTGCGGGAGCGTCTCCCAGCTCGGGAACGCGGCCACCCCCGTGCCGCCGTCCGGCAGCAGCTCGCGCAGCGCGGCCACGAGGTCGTCGGCCTCGCGGCCGGTCGCCGTGACGGCCAGGACAGGCGTCTCGTCGGTGCGGGTGAGGGCTGCGACGAGGGCCGGATGGGCCCCGGCCGCCAGCGACACGTCGACCGTCGGGTCCCCGGCGCGCGCCGCCTCGAGCACACGGTCCGTGCCGGGGTCGGCGCAGAGCAGGTCGACGACGGGGGCCAGGTGCATGGTGATCCTTCGCGGAGCAACGCCGGCGGGGCCGGGGAGCGGTGGCGGTGGCGGTGGGAGGGGCCGCAGGGCGGCGCGGTCCCCCAGTCTACGGGCGCGCCCCGACAACACTCCGGGCCGGCGGCCCGTGCGATGCTTCGAGGAAGCAACCGCCGGTGCGGTGGACGGGCCGGAGCAGGTCAGGGAGGATCGCAGACGTGATGAGACAGCTCGTGGGCAGGGGCGCCGACCGCGGACCGTGGTGGTCTGCCGTGCTGGTGGCGGTGGCGCTGCTGGTGGCCATGGTCGTGGTCACCGTCGTGGCGGTGCCTCCCGCGTCGGCCGAGGACCCCCTCAACCTGCCCGGGCCGGTGCACGACCCCGTCGACGCCCTGTCCCCCGCCGATGAGGAGCAGGCGATCGAGGACATCGACGCGCTGCGCGAGGAGACCGGGCTGCAGCTCTTCGTCGTCTTCGTCGACCGGTTCACCGACGGAGGCGAGGAGGTGGACGGCCCGACGTGGGCCGAGCTGACCTCCGACGCCTCCGGGATGGGCACGGGCGACCTCGTGCTCGCCGTGGCCGTGGACCAGCGCCAGTACGCCGTCGGTGACGTCGGGAGCACCCTGAGCGAGTCGGCGCTGCAGTCGGTGCAGCTGCAGGACATCGAGCCCTTCCTGGCCAACGACGACTGGGCCGGTGCCGTCAGCGGCGCGGCGCAGGGCTTCGCCCGCGTGTACGGCGACGACTCCGGCGGCGGGGGTGGCGTGGTCGTCCCCGACGACGGCGGCCCCGTCTACCCGCAGTCCTCCGACGGCCTCGGCAGCGGCTTCGGCGCCCTCTTCTTCGGGGCTCCCCTGCTGATCTTCGCCGGGGCGGGGGTCATCAGCCGGCTGGGCAGGAAGAAGGGTCGCCGGCCCAGCAGCGGCATCCCCGTGCCGCCGAACGTCCGCACGGTCCCCCTGCAGGACCTGCAGCGCGAGGCCTCCGAGGCCCTGGTGACGATGGACAACGCCGTCCGCTCCGCCGACGAGGAGCTGGCCTTCGCCGAGGCGCAGTTCGGCACCCAGCGCACCGACCAGTTCCGCGAGGCCCTGCAGCGGGCCAAGGCGGCCGCCAAGGAGGCGTTCTCGCTGCGGCAGCAGCTGGACGACGACCAGAAGGAGCCCGAGGACGTCGAGCGCAGCATGCTCGCGCGCATCGTCGAACTGACCAGCACCTCCCGGAAGGCCCTCGACGAGCACACCCAGGAGTTCGCCACGCTGCGCTCCCTGCAGGACCGGGCGCCCGAGTTCCTCGCCGAGCTCGGCACCCGGCTGCGCGAGACGCGCGCCCGGCTGCCGGTCGCGGACCAGGAGATCAGCGGGCTGCAGGCCCGTCACCCCGCCGAGGCCCTGGCCACGGTCCGGGACCACCGCGCACAGGCCGGCAACCTGCTCGACTCTGCAGACGGCTTCGTCACCGCCGGACAGCAGTCCCTCGAGCGCGACGACCGGCCCTCGGCCGTCGCCGCCGCACGTGCCGCGGAGGAGGCCATCGGTCAGGCCGCGACGCTGCTCGACCAGATCTCGCGCGCGGACGCCGACCTCGCCCGGTCCGGCGACGAGCTGACCCGACGGATCACCTCCATCACCGCCGACCTTCAGGACGCCACCCGCCTGGCGCCCCAGGAGCCCACCGTCGCCCAGGCCACCCAGCGCGCCCGCGCGGCCGTGGACCAGGCGCGGCTTGCCCGGACCTCCGGCGACCCCCTGCGGGCGCTGGCCGAGCTGGACGCTGCCGAGCACGACCTCGACACCCTCCTGGAGCCGATGCGGGACTCCGCGGCGCACACCGCGAAGATGCGCGACAACTTCACCGACCGGGTCGCCCGCGTAGGCGCCCGCCTGCGCAGCATCGACGAGACGATCCGCACCCGCCGCGGTGCGGTGAGCAGCGGCGCCCGCACCCGCATCTCCGAGGCGCTGCGAGTCTTCGACGAGGCGCAGCAGGTCGCGAGCACCGACCCGACGACGGCCATGGGCCTGCTGACGCGGGCGGAGCAGCTCGGGGAGCAGGCGCTGACCGAGGCGCAGAACGACCTCAGCTCGTGGGACGGATCGGGCGGCTTCGGCGGGGGCAACCGCTCCGGCGGCATCGATCCCTGGTCCGTCATCCTCGGCGGCATCCTCCTCGGCGGCCGCGGCGGCGGCCACCACCACTCCGGCGGCTGGGGCGGCGGCGGCAGAGGCGGCTTCGGCGGCGGCGGCAGCTTCGGTGGCGGAAGCTTCGGTGGCGGAGGTGGTGGAGGTTCCTTCTCCGGCGGGCGCTTCTGACCCGCACCCGGGGCCGTTGCCCGAGCCGCTGCCCGTCCGCCCACCCCCGACTCTCCCTCTTACCCACGAACCACCGCCGACCACGGCGGTCAAGGAAAGGAACCGAGCATGACCCAGAAGCAGACGATCCTCGGCCGCATCAGCCAGCTCACGCGCGCCAACATCAACTCCCTCCTGGACCGCGCGGAGGATCCCGAGAAGATGCTGGACCAGCTCATCCGCGACTACACCAACAGCATCGCCGAGGCCGAGGAGGCGGTCGCCCAGACGATCGCGAACGTGCGCATGGCCGAGGCTGACCTGCAGACCGACCGCGAGGCCTCCAGCGAGTGGGGCCGCAAGGCGGCCGCTGCCTCGGCCAAGGCCGAGCAGATGCGGGGCGGGGGCGACCCGGACGGGGCCTACAAGTTCGACAACCTGGCGCGCGTCGCGCTGGGCCGCCAGATCCAGCACGAGAACGACATCACGGCCAGCGAGCCGGCGATCCAGCAGCAGAACGCGACGGTCGAGCAGCTCAAGGAGGGGCTCGTCCAGATGAAGGTCAAGCTGGAGGACCTGAGGTCGCGCCGCGGGACCCTCGTCGCCCGCGCCCGCAGCGTCGAGGCCCAGGAGAAGGTCCACGACGCGATGTCCTCGATCGACGTGATGGACCCGTCCAGCGACCTCGCCCGCTGGGAGGACAACATCCGCCGGCAGGAGGCGATGGTGCAGGGGCGCGCCGAGGCGCAGGCCACGCGGCTGGAGGACCAGTTCGCCGAGCTGGAGGACAACGACACCAACGCCGAGGTCGAGGCGCGGCTGCAGGCGCTGAAGAACCAGGCCTGACCCTCCCCGACGAGGGCACCGGGGCCGTCGGGCCGGCGTTCTGCCGGGTCTGGCGGCCCCTCGGTCGTCTCCTACCGGGAGTGGAACCGCTGCTGGGTGGCCTCCAGACCCAGCGAGACGAGGTCGAGCACGGCGTCGGCGCCCTCGCCCACCAGCAGCTCCACCTCGACCCTGTCCCTGGCCGGGAAGTCCGAGAGCACGTAGTCGGCCGGGTCCTGACGGCCCGGGGGGCGACCGATGCCCAGCCGCACCCGCAGGTAGTCCTTGGTGCCCAGCGACTGGCTGACGGAGCGCAGCCCGTTGTGGCCGCCCTCGCCGCCGCCGCGCTTGAGCCGGACGGAGCCGAAGTCGATGTCGAGCTCGTCGTGGACGACGACGACCTGCTCCGGGGGGACCTTGAAGAAGGAGACCAGCCCGGCGACGGGGCCGCCCGAGACGTTCATGTAGGTCATCGGCACGGCGATGACCGCGCGCGGGCCGGGCAGTCCGCCTTGCAGGGTGCCCAGACGCACCTCTGCCGCACGGGCCTGCGCGGACCGGTGCTGCTTCAGGGTCGCCGACGTCTGCCGGCCCAGCTCCTCGACCACCATCGCGCCCACGTTGTGGCGGTGTGCGGCATACCGGGGACCGGGGTTGCCCATCCCAAGGACCAGCCAGGCTTCGTCCGTGGGTGTTCTCCTTCTCGGGACGGACGTGGCCACGTCACCGCGCGGAAGGTCCCGCGGGTGACGTGGCCACGTCGAGCGTCAGTGCGCGAACCGCCGGCGGCTCACTCCTCGGTCTTGTCCTCGGAGGTCTCCTCGGAGGCGGCGTCCTCGGCGGGCTCGGCCTCGTCGCCAGCCTCCTCGTGCTCGATGCCGGCCTCGGCCTCGGCCTCGGCAAGCTCGGCCTCCAGTGCCTCCTCGGTGATGGACTGCGTCACGTTGACGACGAGCACCTCGGGGTCGGTGATCAGGGTGGTGCCCGCAGGCAGCTCCACCGCGTCCGCGTGGATCTGGGTGCCGGCCTTGAGGCCCTCGACCGAGACGACGATGAACTCGGGGATGTGCGTGGCCTCGGCCTCGACGGTCAGGGTGTTGTTCTCGAGGGTGACCACGGTCTCCACGGCGGCCTGGCCCTCGAGGTGGATGCCCACGTCGACGGTGACCTTCTCGCCCTTGCGCACGACGACGAGGTCGACGTGCTCGATGGTGCGCCGGATCGGGTCGCGCTGCACGTCCTTGGCCAGGGCCAGCTGCTCGGCACCCTCCACGTCGAGCGTGAGGACGGCGTTGCTGACCTTGAGCGCCATCATCGTCTCGTGGCCCGGCAGGGTGAGGTGCACCGGCTCGGTGCCGTGGCCGTAGAGGACCGCGGGGATCTTGTCGGCGCGGCGGATGCGGCGGGCGGCGCCCTTGCCGAACTCGGTGCGCTTCTCGGCGGAGATGGTGATGGAGTCAGACATGTGTCAGGGCCTTCTGTCGTGAGATCGGGTCAGGGGTTCGGGCCTCGACGCGGGACACGGCACGTGCGTGCTGATCGCGGAGGCGTCCGGACGGCACCGACAGGAGGAGTCGGTTGGCTCAGACACGCTTCGTCGAATCACGGCCCGCTGCGTCGTGCAGCGTCCCTCGCCGAGGCAACCCGAAGAGTCTAGCGTCCCGACGGCTCCCGAGGAAAACCGCTTCTCGGACCTCGCCGCTCAGGCCTGGCCGTCGAACATCGAGGTGACCGAGCCGTCCTCGAACACCTCGCGGATCGCCCGGCTGATCAGCGGTGCGATCGAGAGCTCGGTGATCTTGTCGAGGGCCCGCGCCTCGTCCGACAGCGGCAGCGTGTTGGTGACGATCACCTCGGTGGCTACGGAGTCGCGCAGCCGCTGGACCGCCGGGTCGGAGAAGATCGCGTGGGTGGCGGCCACGACGACGCCCTTGGCGCCCTCCGCCATCAGCGCGTCGGCCGCCTGGCAGATGGTGCCGCCGGAGTCGATCATGTCGTCCACGAGCACGCACATCCGGCCGGAGACCTCACCGACCACGCGCTTGGCGACCGACTGGTTCGGGCGGGTGGTGTCACGCGTCTTGTGGATGAAGGCCAGCGGGACACCACCGAGGCGGTTGGACCAGTACTCCGCGACCTTGATCCGGCCGGCGTCCGGCGAGACGACCGCGAGGTCCTCCCCGGCGTACTTCTTCTTGACGTAGTCGGCCAGGATCGGCAGGGCCATGAGGTGGTCGACGGGCCCGTCGAAGAAGCCCTGGATCTGCGCGGTGTGCAGGTCGACGGCCATCAGCCGGTCGGCCCCTGCAGTCTTGAACAGGTCGGCCATCAGTCGTGCGGAGATCGGCTCACGGCCGCGGTGCTTCTTGTCCTGCCGGGCGTACCCGTAGAACGGGAGCACGACCGTGATCCGCTTGGCCGAGGCGCGCTTGAGCGCGTCGACCATGATCAGGTGCTCCATGATCGCCTCGTTGACCGGCGCCGTGTGGCTCTGGATCACGAAGGCGTCGCACCCGCGGACCGACTCGTCGAAGCGCACGTAGATCTCGCTGTTGGCGAAGGCGTAGGAGGTCGTGGGGACCAGCGAGATCTCGAGGTTCTCGGCGATCTCCTCGGCCAGCGCCGTGTGCGCCCGCCCGGAGAACACCATGAGGGTCTTGTCCGAGCTGCGGTGGATGCCGGTCATTCAGCTCTCCTGGGTGGGGGTCGGGCGGGAGGTGGGGGACGGAGAGGTAGGGGGTGCGCCGTCCCCCTGCCCGGCGAGCGCCGCCTCGGCGGCCCCGGCGGTCGCGGTCCCGGCGCGCCGCCGTGCGACCCAGCCGTCCACGTTGCGCTGGCGCCCGCGGGCCACCGCGATCTGCCCCGGGCCGACCCGGCCCTCGATCGCCGAGCCGGCTGCGACATACGCCCCGTCGGCGATGTCGACCGGTGCGACCAGCACCGAGTTCGACCCGACGAAGCTGTGCCGCCCGATGCTCGTGTGGTGCTTGGCGACCCCGTCGTAGTTGGCGAAGATCGTCCCGGCCCCGATGTTGGCGCCCTCGCCGACCGTCGCGTCGCCGCAGTAGGTCAGGTGCGGCACCTTGGCCCCCTCGCCGATCGTGGCGTTCTTGGTCTCCACGAAGCCCCCGATCTTGCCGCGGGCGCCCAGCACCGTGCCGGGGCGGAGGAACGAGAAGGGCCCCACGGTGGCACCCGGCCCGATCTGCGCGAGCTCGGCCTGGGTGCGCACCACGCTGGCCCCGTCGCCGACCTCGACGTCGGTGAGAGTGGTGTCCGGGCCGACGACCACCTCGGCCCCGACGGTGGTGGCGCCGAGGAGCTGGGTCCCGGGCCGGACGGTCGTGTCGCGGCCGATGGTGACGTCGGCGTCGATCCACGTGGTGTCCGGGTCGACGACGGTCACCCCCTCGCGCATCCAGTGCTCGACGGTGCGGCGGTTGAGCTCCTTGCCCAGGGCCGCCAGCTGGACCCGGTCGTTGACGCCCTCGGTCTGCCACAGGTCGTCCACGAGGTGGGCGGCGACCCTGCGGCCCTCCCGCCGTGCGATGCCGATGACGTCGGTGAGGTACTTCTCGCCCTGCGCGTTGTCCGTGCCCACCTCGGTGAGCGCCGCGCGGAGCACCGCGGCGTCGAAGGCGTAGATGCCGGAGTTGATCTCGCGGATGTCGACGACGTGCGCGAGCTCGTCGCCGGCCTCGCGGTGGCGCAGCGCGTCCTTGAACTCCATGATCGCGACGACGTCACCGTCGACGTCGCGCACGACCCGACCGTAGGACCCGGCGTCGGGCAGCTCGGCGGTGATGACGGTGACCGCCGCACCGCTGGCCTCGTGCCGCTCGGTGAGCTCGGTCAGCGTCCGACCGGTGAGCAGCGGGACGTCGCCCATCGTCACGAGGACCGTGCCCTCGAGGCCCGCGGGGAGCGCGTCGAGGCCGCACTCACAGGCGCGACCGGTGCCCTTGACCTCGTCCTGGTCGGCGACGACGGCCGTGCCGTCGAGCTCCCCTACGTGGGCGGCGACCCGCTCCCGCTCGTGGCGCACCACGACAGCGAGGTGCTCGGGGGCGGCCTCACGGGCCGCGTGCAGCGCGTGCCCCAGCAGCGTGCGCCCACCGATGCGGTGGAGCACCTTGGGAGTCGTCGACTTCATCCGCGTTCCTTCGCCGGCGGCCAGGATGATGACCGCGGCGGGGTGGTATGACGTCACGGACCAGACTCTACCCGTGCCGCGTACCGGGGGATCCGTGCCCTGTTGGCATGATGGGCGGGTGACGACTCCCCCACCGAAGGCCACCCAGCGCAATCGGATGACGGGGCCGCAGCGACGGCAGCAGCTCATCGAGGTCGGTCGTGCGCTCTTCGCCGAGCGGGGGTTCGAGGGGACGACCGTGGAGGAGATCGCGGCGAGCGCCGGGGTCTCCAAGCCGGTCCTCTACGAGCACTTCGGGGGCAAGGAGGGGCTGTATGCCGTCGTCGTCGACCGGGAGATCCAGGCGCTGCTGGGCCACATCACCGAGGCGCTGGCCAAGCCCGGGCACGCCCGCGCGCTGCTGGAGGCGGCGGCGCTGGCGCTGCTCGACTACATCGAGACCTCCACCGACGGCTTCCGGATCCTGGTGCGCGACAGCCCACCTGGCCAGGCCACGGGCACCTTCGCCAGTCTCATCAGCGACATCGCCAGCCAGGTCGAGCACATCCTGGCCGCGGAGTTCAAGCGGCAGAAGCTCGACCCGAAGACCGCGCCGCTCTACGCCCAGATGCTCGTCGGCATGGTCGCCATCCCCGGTGGCTGGTGGCTGGACTCGCGGCGGATGAAGAAGGAGGACGTCGCCGCCCACCTGGTCAACCTCGCCTGGAACGGGCTGTCGGGCATGGAGGCCAAGCCCGTGCTGCGGACCGTGCCCAAGCCCTGACCCGGAGGTGGGCTGCGACCGTGACCTACCCTTGTCGGGTCCGCCCGGACGTTCCCCGGTTGCTCTGCTGGTAGGGGCCGCCTGACTTTGAATCAGGATTAGCGACGTTGGTTCGATTCCAACCCGGGGAGCCGTGCCACTGCCACCCACCACCGCCACTACCGGGCAGACATCGTTCTACCCGGTGGATGTATCCGGCGGGAAGCACGTCTTCTGCCGGGTAGTCATGTCTCCCAGCCGGGCCGGACCCGGACGATCAGCCCTCGAAGCCGACGAGCAGCCGCTTGAGGGAGGCCGCGAGCGCGCCCTGCTCCTCGGCGTCCAGCCCCGTCAGGAGGGTGCGCTCCCCCTCGAGCAGCTCGGCCATCGCGTCGTCGACGAGGCGCCGCCCATCGTCGGTGAGCGTGACGTTGACCGCGCGGCGGTCGCTCGGCGCGGCCTGGCGGGAGACCAGCCCGCGCCGCACCAGACCGTCGATGCGGTTGGTCATGGTGCCGCTGGTCACCAGCGTCTGCCGCACGAGGTCACCGGGCGTGAGCTGGTAGGGCGGTCCGGACCGCCGCAGCGCCGAGAGCACGTCGAACTCCCAGGGCTCGAGCCCACCCTCGGCGAAGGCCCGCCGGCGCGCGATGTCGAGGTGTCGGGCTAGGCGGGAGACCCGGGAGAGCACCTCCAGCGGCGCGACGTCCAGGTCGGGACGCTCCCGCCGCCATGCTGCGACGACGCCGTCGACGTCGTCCGGTCCAGCGGTGTCGCGGGGCATGGCCTCAGGGTAGACCCGTCAAGATTCTCGACGCCGAGAGACGCCGGAGGTTCCGTCAGCCCTCGGCGGCCTCCGACGCCTCGAGCCACTCCAGCTCGAGCGCCTCCTCCTGGTCGTGCAGCGCTGCCAGCTCGGCGGTGAGCCGGGACAGCTGCGCAGGATCGGTGGCGGCCCCCGCCATCTGGTCGTGCAGCCGGGCCTCCTGGGCGTGCACCCGGTCCAGCCCCTTCTCCACCCGGGCCAGGGTCTTGCGGGCCTCCCGCACCTGGGCCGGGGTGAACGACGACCCCTGCCCGGCCTCGCGCGGGGCGCCCGACCTACCAGACGACGGCGAGCCCGACGACGAACCGCCCGACGGCGAGGCGCCCGACGACGGGGCGCTGGACGACGGGGCCGTGGCTGCGGCACCGCCCTTCGAGCGCCGGGCCGACGCTCGTTCCCTGCGCAGGCGCAGGTACTCGTCGACGCCGCCCGGCAGGTCCCGCAGGCTCCCGTCCCCCAGCAGCGCGACCTGCCGGTCGGTCATCCGCTCGAGCAGGTAGCGGTCGTGCGAGACCACGAGGAGCGTGCCCGCCCAGCCGTCCAGGACGTCCTCCATCGAGGTCAGCGTGTCGATGTCGAGGTCGTTGGTGGGCTCGTCGAGCATCAGCACGTTGGGCTCGTCCATGAGCAGCCGGACGAACTGCAGCCGGCGCCGCTCACCGCCGGAGAGGTCGCCCACCCGCGACTGCTGCCGCCCGCCCGTGAAGCCGAGCCGCGTGGCGAGCTGCGAGGCGGACGTCTCCTTGCCCCCGATCGTGGTGAACGAGCGCACCTCGGTGATGGAGTCGATGACGGACCAGGAGTCGACCCGGTCCAGCTCGCGCAGCTCCTGGGTGAGACACGCCATCCGCACGGTCTTGCCGGTCTTCAGCGACCCGGCCGTCAGCGGGTGCAGCCGCTGCAGCACCCGCAGCAGGGTGGACTTGCCGGACCCGTTGACCCCGACCACGCCATACCTGTCCCCGGGCCCGATGCGCCACGTGACGTCCTCGAGCAGGGTGCGCTCCCCCACCGTGATGGTCGCGTCGACGAGGTCGAGCACGTCTTTGCCCAGCCGCGTGGTGGCGAAGCGCACCAGCTCGACCGTGTCGCGGGGCGGCGGCTCGCCCTCGATCAGCTGGGTGGCCGCGTCGATCCGGAACTTGGGCTTGCTGGTGCGGGCGGGCGCGCCGCGCCGCAGCCAGGCCAGCTCCTTGCGGGCCAGGTTGGCGCGCCGCTCCTCGGTGACCTGGGAGACGCGCTGCCGCTCGACCTTGGCCAGGACGTAGGCGGCGTAGCCACCGTCGTAGGTGTGCACCCGGCCGTCCTCGACCTCCCAGGTGCGGGTGCTGACGGCGTCGAGGAACCACCGGTCGTGGGTCACGACGACGAGGGCGTTGCCGGCACGGGGACGGCGGGTGGACAGGTATGTCGCGAGCCAGGCGACCCCCTCGACGTCGAGGTGGTTGGTGGGCTCGTCGAGCACGAGCAGGTCGGGGTCCTCCACGAGCAGCGCGGCCAGTGCCAGTCGGCGCCGCTCGCCGCCGGACATCGGGCCGACTGTCGCGTCCCAGCCGCCCATTCCTGCCGCGTCGGTGCCCCCGAGCAGACCGCCGAGGACCTCGCGGACCTGGGCCTGCCCGGCCCACTCGTGCTCGGCGAGCGCGCCGAGCACGACCTCGCGCACGGTCGCGGCCGGGGAGAGTGCGTCGACCTGGCCGAGCATGCCGACGGTGACGTGGCCGGTGCGGATCACCCGGCCGGAGTCCACCTGCCGGGTGTCGACGAGGACGGACAGGAGGGTGGACTTGCCGCCGCCGTTGCGGCCGACGACCCCGATCCGGTCGCCGTCCGAGACGCCGACGGAGACGTTGTCGAGCAGCACCGACGTGCCGAGGACCAGCGAGGCGCGGTCGAGGGCGACGAGGCTGGCGGGCGGGGGCGCCGCCATCAGCCGGTGACCGGACCCAGCGGCCCGGGGCGGGTGGGGGGCGGCGGGGGCTGGGTCGGGCGCACGTGCTGGACGAGCTGGGCGCCGGGAACCGGCCCGACCGCACGGACGATGTCCCCCATCGGGCCGTTGGCCGCCAGCCCGACAGACAGGTCGATAGCCTCGGCCTGCGAGCCGACGAGGAAGGCCACGGTGGGCCCGGAGCCCGACACCACGCCAGCCCGGGCGCCCAGGTCGAGCCCGGCGTCGAGGACCTCGGCGAGCACCGGCCGGAGGGAGACCGCCGCGTCCTGCAGGTCGTTGCGCAGCACGGCGCCCACGGCGTCCGCGTCCATCCGTCGCAGCGCGGTCAGCAGCTCCCCGGAGGGCGCAGGGTCGGGCACGGGCGTGCGCGCTACCTCGCGGAGACGGTCGCACTCGGCATACACCTCGGGGGTGGACAGACCCAGCCCCTCCCCCGCCCACAGCACCCAGTGCAGCTCGCCGCGGGCCAGGATCGGGGTGATCCGCTCACCGCGGCCCGAGCCGATCGCCGTGCCGCCGTGCAGCATGAACGGGACGTCCGAGCCGAGACCGGCGGCGATCTCCTCCAGGAGTCCGTTCTCGACGTGGTCGAGCGCCCAGAGCTCGCGGCAGGCCACCAGGGTGGCGGCGGCGTCGGCCGAACCTCCGGCCATCCCACCGGCGACCGGGATGCGCTTGTCGATGTCGATGCGGACGGGGTCCACCTTGGTGCCCCGTGGTCGTCGCCGGGCGAGGGTGCGGGCGGCGACGACGGCCAGGTTGGAGTCGTCGGTGGGGACGCGGTGGGCGTAGGGGCCCGTGACGTGCACGGACCAGCGCTCCGCCGGCTGCACGGTCACGCGGTCGTAGACGCTCACGGCGTGGAAGACGGTGGAGAGCTCGTGGTAGCCGTCGTCGCGCTCCGGCCCGACGGCGAGCTGGAGGTTGATCTTGCCGGGCACGCGGACGCTCACGGCCTCGGTGCTCCCGGCTGGACTCATGCCCACACCCTATGGTGTGGCACCCGCGCCGACCGGGTCACCCGTGGCGCCCCGGGCGGCCGCCGCGATGCGGGCGAAGTCGTCGACGGTGAGCACCTCGCCACGGGCCCGATGGTCCACGCCGGCCGCGCGGCAGAGCTGCTCCGCCCTGGCCGGGCTGCCCGCCCAGCCTGCGAGCGCCGCCCTCAGCGTCTTGCGCCGCTGGGCGAACGCCGCGTCGACGACGGCGAAGACCTCGGTGCGCGAGGCCGTCGTCGTGGGCGGGTCGCGGCGCACCATCCGGACCAGGCCCGAGTCGACGTTGGGCGCCGGCCAGAAGACGTTGCGACCGACCCGCCCCGCCCCGGTGACCTGGGCGTACCAGGCCGCCTTGACGCTCGGCACGCCGTAGACCTTGCTCCCGGGTGGGGAGGCCAGCCGCTCGGCGACCTCGAGCTGGACCATGACCAGGACCCGCGCGAGCGTCGGCACGATGGCGAGCAGGTGCAGCACCACCGGGACGGCGACGTTGTAGGGAAGGTTGGCGACCAGCGCCGTGGGTTGCGGGTCGGGCAGGTCCGTGACGCGCAGGGCGTCGGCGTGCAGCACCGTGAGCCGGTCGGTGAGGTGGGGGGCGAGCGTGGCGACCGTGCGCGGGAGCTGCTCGGCCAGCGCGGGGTCGATCTCCAGGGCGGTCACGTGCGCGACCTGCGGCAGCAGCCCGAGGGTCAGCGACCCCAGGCCGGGGCCGACCTCCAGGACGACGTCGTGGGGGCCCACCCCGGCGGTCCGCACGATGCGTCGCACGGTGCCCTTGTCGATCACGAAGTTCTGACCCCAGTGCTTGGTCGGGCGGAGGCCGAGCTGGGCGGCCAGGTCCCGGATCTCGGCCGGGCCGAGCAGGCTCTCGTCATGGTGGTCCACGCCGTGCATGGTCCCACGGGCCGGCGCACGGGGGTCAGGGCAGGTAGTAGGTGAGCAGGTCTGCCGTGACGGGCGGGAAGAGCGCGGCCATCAGGGCCTCGTGCGGTCCCGGGTAGACGTCGGGGTGGCGTTGCGAGAGCCCGACGATGCCGTGCGGACCGAAGAGGAGCGGACCGAGCTGGTCCGGAGCGACGCCGGCGCCGCCGCTGGCACCTGGGCTCTGCAGGGTGCCGCCCGGCCGCGGGGCACCGAGACGGCCGTCGACGACCGGCATCCGCACGTGCCGCCGGAAGGTGGAGAGCACGACCTCGTCCGGCGGACCGAGGTCCGCGGCAGCCAGCCGGGCGTCGAGCACCGGGCGGAGACGGTCGAGGAGCACGACCTCGTCGGGGACGCGCACGTAGTACTGCTCGGCCTGGCGCGCGGCCGGACCGCACAGCTCGTCGACGACCTCACCGGCCACGGTGCCCCGCCGGTCCCAGACCACGAGCGGCGACGCGTCGACGACCGAGGTGGCCAGCCGGTGCGCGCGGGCAACCATCGCGAGCGCCGCCGGACGGTCTGTGGCGGCCAGCTCGGCGAGCACCACGTCGTCCTCGGGCGGCGTCGTGCGACCCGTGGCGACGACCTCCGCCGTCCCGCCCGGTCCCGTCCGCTCGACGACCCAGGTGGTGCTGCCGTGCCGGTCCAGCAGCCACTGCCACCGCGGGGGCGAGTGCGGCATGCGGAGATCGGCGGCCTGCTGGGCGTGCTCCTGCAGTCGCCGCACGTCGGGGAGGTCGGCGGTGGTCGCGGGGCGGACCGCGTGGCCGGCCAGGGCCTCCTCGCCCGGCGGCTCGACCAGAGGGCGGTGGGCGGGGATGTCGACGGCGTAGGAGTAGCCGAAGAGCCGGTAGAAGTAGGGGATGCCGATCATCACCTGCAGCAGGTGGCCGCGTGCAGCGCTCAGGTCGTGCGCCCAGCCCATCAGCTCCCGGACCAGCCCCCGACCCTCGAAGCCGGGGTCCGTCGCCACCAGCTCGACCTGGCCGGCGGGGAGCCGCACCGGACCGGGCAGGCCGTCGGTGCTGAGCCCGAGCTCCTCGTCGAGGAGGGTGGCGGTCGAGACGACCCGGTCCCCGTCGACGACCACCGCGCAGGTCTCCCACCCGGCCGCCGGGTCCTCGACGACGAGGCGGTGGTCCTCCGCGTCGTGCGCGTCACCGCGTGCGGTGAGCAGCTCCCCGATCTGGTCGAGGTCGGCCGGCGTGGCCGTGCGCAGCACGAGCCCGTCGGGCAGGGGACGCGGGTCCGTCGGCTGGTCTGCGGGCATGACCACGAGCATGCCCGTGCCGGGGCCGCGACGCGACCCGTTTCCGGCGGGCCCGGGCTACCAGGGGCCGTAGACAGCCTCGCTGTTGTCGGAGAGCGCCCGGCAGAGACGGGGGACGTCGGTGTTGAGGGTGGCAGCCATCACCCGCACCGTGAGCGGGACGAGGTAGGGCGCGTTGGCCCGGCCGCGGTGCGGGGTCGGGGTCAGGTAGGGCGCGTCCGTCTCGACGAGCAGGTGCTCCGTCGGGGTGACCGCGAGCGCGTTGCGCAGGTCCTTGGCCGAGCGGAAGGTGACCGTGCCGGCGAAGGAGAGGTAGTAGCCCCGTCGCACGCACTCGCGGGCCATCGTCATGTCGCCGGAGTAGCAGTGCAGCACCGTCTTGTCCGGTGCGCCCTCCTCGGCGAGGATCCGCATCACGTCGTCGTGGGCGTCCCGGTCGTGGATCTGCAGGGCCAGACCCAGCTCCTTGGCCAGGGCGATGTGCCGTCGGAACCACTCCTGCTGCACCGCAACGCCGTCGGGCCCCGTGCGGTAGTAGTCCAGGCCCGTCTCACCGACCACCCGGACCCGCGGGTGGCGCGCCAGCCCGGCGATCTCGGCGAACGTGGCGTCGAGGTCACCGGCCGCCTCGTGCCGGGGCACCTCGTTGGGGTGGATCGCCACACCACCGAGCAGCGCCGGGTGCCGGTCGACGGCCTCCACGGTCCAGCGGGCGGAGCCGAGGTCGCAGCCGATCTGCACCAGCCGGTCGACCCCGACCGCCGCAGCCTCGGCGATCACCTGCTCCAGGGACACGTCGGGCGAGTCGTCCCGCCGGACGTCGAGGTGGCAGTGGTTGTCGACGACCGGCATTGGGAGCCGGTCGGGGGCCGGCGGGCGCTCCGCCAGCCGGCCGTCCCTCATACCGCGGCCTCTGCCTGCACCAGACCCAGCCGTGCCCGCTCCTCGTCCACGACCGAGGGGTCGAGCTTGACGAAGATCGGGGTCGGCCTGGCCACCGGGGCACCGACGACGACCGGACGGTGCGCCCATCGCGGGGCGCCGGAGTAGTCCCCGGTGATGACGGGGTAGGGCGGTCGGGACGGGTCGTCGAGGTCGGGGACGGAATCGACCCGCGGCATGGGCTGGAAGACGCCGTCCCCTCCCATCGCCCGGTGCACCGCGGTCGAGCTGTGCGGGAGGTAGGGCGAGAGGATCGTGTTGAGGTCGACGACCGCCTGCGCGAGCACGTGCAGCACGGTGCCGAGCCGCTCGCGCTGGTCGTCGCCCTTGAGCTTGAACGGTTCCGTCGTGGACACGTAGGCGTTGGCCTCGCCCACCAGGCGCATGGCCTCGCCGAGCGCGGCCTTCTGCTTGTGGGTGGCGATGAGCCCGCCGACGGTGTCGAAGCCCTCGGAGACCTGCTGCAGGAGAGCACGGTCGACGTCCTCGAGCGGGCCGGCGGCAGGGACCTCCCCGAAGCTCTTGGCGATCATCGTGGCCGTCCGGTTGACGAGGTTGCCCCAGCCGGCGACGAGCTCGGTGTTGGTGCGCTTGACGAACTCCGGCCAGTTGAAGTCGGAGTCGGCGGTCTCCGGCGCCCCCGCCGACAGGAAGTAGCGCAGGGCGTCCGGCTGGTAGCGCTCGAGGACGTCGCGGACGTAGATGACGACGGAGCGGGAGGTGGAGAACTGCCGGCCCTCCATGGTGAGGAACTCGCTGGAGACCACCTCGGTCGGCAGGTTGAGCTCGCCGTAGGGTCCCTGCTCCCCACCCTTGGCCCCGTGCCCGTTGTGCGCGATCATCTCGGCCGGCCAGATCTGGGAGTGGAAGGTGATGTTGTCCTTGCCCATGAAGTAGTAGGACAGGGTCTGCGGGTCGTTCCACCAGTCGCGCCAGCGGTCGTCCTGGTCCCCCGGCAGGCGGCGCGCCCACTCCACCGACGCCGAGAGGTAGCCGATGACCGCGTCGAACCAGACGTAGAGCTTCTTGGTCGGGTTCTCCGCCCACCCGGGCAGCGGCACCGTGATGCCCCAGTCGATGTCGCGCGTCATCGCGCGGGGGCGGATCTCCTCGAGGATGTTCTGGGAGAACTTGATGACGTTGGGGCGCCACAGCCCGCTCGCCTCGCGGCCGTCGAGCCACTCCCCGAGCGCCCCGGCGAGCGCGGGCAGGTCGAGGAAGAAGTGCTGGGTGTCGGTGAACTCGGGCGTCTCGCCGTTGATCTTGGAGCGGGGGTCGAGCAGGTCGGCCGGGTCGAGCTGGTTGCCGCAGCTGTCGCACTGGTCGCCCCGCGCCTCGGTATACCCGCAGATCGGGCAGGTCCCCTCGATGTAGCGGTCGGGCAGGGTGCGCCCGGTCGAGGGGCTGATCGCCACCCGCTGCGTCTGCTCGACCATGTATCCGTTGGCGTGGCAGGCCAGGAACATCTGCTGCACGACGTGGTGGTGGTTGGCGGTCGTCGTGCGGGTGTAGAGGTCGTAGGACACCCCGAGCGCCGTGAGGTCCTCGGCGATGACCCGGTGGTTCTCGTCGATGAACTCCTGCGGGCTCAGGCCCGCCTTGTCCGCCTGCACGAGGATCGGCGTGCCGTGCTCGTCGGAGCCGGAAACCATGAGCACGTCGTGCCCGGCCATCCGCATGTACCTGCTGAAGACGTCGGAGGGGACGCCGAACCCGGCGACGTGGCCGAGGTGGCGCGGCCCGTTGGCGTAGGGCCAGGCGACGGCGGACAGGACATGGCTCATGGGTCACCAGTCTAGGTGGGGTCCCCCACCCCCACCGGACGCGTCGGGTCGGGTCGGGCTGGCTCAGGGGGTGGGGTCCGTCGGTGCGAGCACGACGGCGCTGCCGACGGGAAGAGGAACGGCATACCCCGTGGTTGACTGTGGCGTCGGTCCCCGCCGGGGGGACTGCCGACCCGAAGGGAGCGAGGCTCGCCATGCTCGCTGCACTCACCGGAGCCGGTCTGTCGGCGGCGGCCGGGCTCAACGCCTACATCCCGTTCCTCCTCGTAGCACTGATCGCACGGTTCACCGAGGTCATCAACCTGCCGCACCAGTACGCCTGGATCGAGTCCGACTGGGCCATCGGCATCGCCGCGGTCCTCCTGCTGAGCGAGGTCATTCTCGACAAGATCGCCGTGGTCGACAGCATCAACGACGCGGTGGGGACGTTCGTCCGACCCGCCACGGGCGGCCTGATCTTCGCCGCGACGACCGCGGCCGAGGACTACGAGCAGGGTTCGAGCTTCATGGCCGACAACCCGTGGATCGGCGTCCTGCTGGGCATCGTCACCGCTGGCATCGTGCACACCGGCAAGGCGGTGAGCAGGCCCGTCGTCAACGTCGGCACCGCCGGCCTGGGCGCACCGGTGGTCTCGGCCGCCGAGGACGGGGCCGCCGTGACGCTCTCGCTCGTCGCGATCTTCCTCCCCGTGCTCGTGATCTTCCTGCTGCTGCTCATGCTCTGGGCCGGGTTCGCGCTCTGGCGCGGTCGCTGGCGTCGACGCAAGGAGCGGGACGCGCTCATGGCGGACGCCGGCTACAGCTGAGCTGGTCCACAGCAGCTGCGACCGCGCTGGGGGGTGGCGGCACGACGACGCCCCCGACCGGAGGCCGGGGGCGTCGTCTGTGGAGCGCTCAGCGGGCGAGCGCGTCCCAGATGGAGACGATGACGTCGTTGGAGATGACGCCTGGGCCGCCGTACACGTCGACCCGGATCACCGAGGGGTGGGTCTCGATGAAAGCACGCGTCTGGAGAGGCAGGCTGTCGAACTTCGTCAGCAGCAGCGGCCAGTCCTGCGCCGCCGCGTCGGCCCCGCCGGACAGGGCGTCCGGGAAGTACAGGCCGTTGGAGATGCCCACGCCCATCGGGAACTCGAAGAACTCCTCAGCCACGAGGCGTGCCGTCTCGTAGCGGTCCAGCCCCACGATCGGGGTGAGGGCCGGAGCAGCCGCTGCGGCCTGGCCGCCGACGGCGTACTTGAACGCCTCCGGCTGGGTTGCCAGGTAGGAGGCCGTGACGTTCGGCATCCGGTCGTCCGCGGTGAGCACGACGACGCCGTGGCCCCACGCAGCCGCCGGGCCGCTCGAGAGCGCGTCCGGGAAGTTCAGGCCCGACGCGACCAGGATGTTCTGCGGGGCGCCGATCTTCTCGGCCACCGCGATGGCCGTCTCGTACCGGTCCGTCCCGGCGAGACGCTCGACGATGTATCCCTTGCCGACCAGCGCGGCCTCCACCGAGGGGGCGAGCGAGAGCTCACCGCCGACGAGGAAGACGGTCCCGCCGACGGGCAGCACGCGGTCGATCTCGTCCGCGACCCGCGGGTCGAGCAGCACCTTGGTCAGCAGCAAGGGAGCGTCGACGCCCTTGGTCAGGGGCACGGCCGCCAGGGCGTCCGCGAAGTCGTCAGACCGGGCCAGCACGACCGCGCCGGCCATGTCGTCCGCGAACCGCTCCTGGGAGAGCAGGATCGCGGTGTCGATGCGGTCCACACCGCCGACCTGCGTCACTGCGGAGGGCTCCAGGAGGTCGAGCTCCTGCTGCGCGGTGGTGTCCTCACCGATGACGTCGAAGTAGAAGCCCTCGATGACCTCGTTCTCGTGGAAGTACGCGATGGTGCTACGCACGTCGTCGACCCACTGGGCGTAGCCCAGCACACCGGTCAGCTCGGTGGTGTCGACCGCCTCGTCCGGCAGCGCCGTGAGGTTGGTGTAGTCGACGACGTCGAGGATCCGGTCCACGTGCCAGGTCAAGGACGGCACGTGCAGCCAGGTGGCGCTTCCCTTGAAGTACTCGGACCGGGTGTAGCGGAAGGTCGAGTAGTCGACGAACTTCTCGTCGGGGACCGCGACCCCGTCGTCCGGGTCCGGGTCGGCCGACTGGTTGAAGTTCACGGTCCAGCCTTCCGGAGCCTCCCACCCCACTGCGGGGAAGGGGATGATCCGGTTGTAGTAGAGCACGGCGTCGATGCTCAGCGGCACGTACTTGCCCGCTGCGGCACCGGTCGAGGCGCCGGCCAGCATCCACGCGTCCAGCGGCTCGATGTAGGCCGGCGGACCGGCGGTGACCTCGTCGTGCACCTCGAGCCCCGGCAGCGTGCCGGTCTCCAGCAGCGTCTTGTACATCGCCGCGTGCTCCGGAGAGGCGTCGATGGGGACGCCGTCGGTGGTGATGCGTCCGGCGCCGTCCAGCGTGATGTCCGTGGCGGCGAGCAGCCGCGCCTCGACCGCGTCGATCTTCTTCTGGATGACGGCGTCGCTGGTGCGGATGAAGTTCAGGCGCTCCAGCTCGACCTCGCTGGCGTAGGCGGCGAAGTCAGGCTGCACGTCGCAGGCTCCGACCTCTTCCTCCTCGGCCGTCGGCTCGGGGATGTCCTCCCCGACCAGCGGCACCAGCCAGACCGTGCGCCCGTCGACCTCGTTGACCGTGACCTCGGGCACCGTGCCCCCGACCTCGGGGATCTCGGTGTAGGAGATCGGCTGGACGCAGTACTCGATCGTCGTCACGTCCTCGACGGTGACCGTGTAGTCCTTCAGGACCGGGGTACCGTCCTCCGCCCGGAGGACGACGAGCAGGTCGGCGTACAGGTCCCCCGTGCCACCGCCTCCGCCGCCGCCGCCCGGGGGCGTCATGCCGAGGGCCGCCTGCGGGGCGACCAGCGCCCCCAGGAGGAGGGCCGAGACAAATGCTCCTCGTCGTGCTCGAATATTCATGGTGCTGCTCCGATCCCGCGTCCGAGGACGCCCTACCAGGAGCGGGGGCTGGGCGGTCTCTCTGATGAGATCTTGCCCGGGATGCACGCCCCCGACCACTACCCACCATCCGCCTGAGAAAAGCCTGTGAACAGACCTGCGGGCTATGATCTGGGCCACATCACGGGACACAGCGCGTGAGTCGTGTCACACCGCCCGCCGCGGGTGCCGGCTCGGCCCCGGCCGAGCTGCTCACCGCGCCGCGACGGCCCCGTCGTAGAGCACCTTGGCCGACAGTCCCGTGCGCGCCGCCACGTCCCGGCACACGTCCTTGAGCCGCTCGCCGGCGACGGTCCGCTCCAGGATCTCCGGCAGGACGTCACCAGGCTGTGCCTGCGTGCTGGCGTCGCTGCCGGCACCGTCGACGACGACGGTGATCTCCCCCTTGACCCCGTCCCCCGCCCAGTCCGCGAGCTCCGCCAGCCCCCCGCGGCGGACCTCCTCGTAGGTCTTGGTGAGCTCACGGCATACCGCGGCCCGCCTGTCCTCGCCGAGCACGCGGGCCATCGAGCCGAGCGTCGCGGCGAGCCGGTGCGGCGCCTCGAAGAAGACCATCGTGCGCTGCTCGTCCACGAGCAGGTGCAGCGCACGCTCGCGCTCCCCCTGCTTGCGCGGCAGGAACCCCTCGAAGCAGAAGCGGTCGACGGGCAGGCCGCTGACGGCCAGGGACATCAGGACCGCCGACGGTCCGGGGACGCAGGTGACGGGCAGACCAGCCTCGACGCAGGCCACCACCAGGCGATAGCCAGGGTCGGAGATCGAGGGCATGCCCGCATCGGTGACGAGCAGCAGGCGCGCGCCGGCGGCGATGCGCCCGACGAGGTCCGGGGTCCGGACCGCCTCGTTGTGCTCGTGGTAGCTGATGATCTCCCCGCCGACCGTCACGCCGAGGCGGTCGGTGAGCCGACGGAGTCGCCGCGTGTCCTCGGCCGCCACGACGTCGGCCGTCCTCAGCTCCTCCAGCAGCCGCGGGCTGGCGTCGCGGGAGTCGCCGATCGGGGTGGCGGCCAGGACGAGCGCGGCGGAGGTCATGCCAGGAGGGTATGCCGTGCGCCTGCGCCCGGGCACGCCGCCGCACGACGCGTTCAGTCCGGCAGCGTCCGGTCGGGCACCCCGACGCGTCCGGTCGGGGGTGAGGGGTCAGCGGCCGTAGCCGGCGCGGCGCAGGTCCCCGTTCATCTGGGAGATGACGTTGAGCGGGATGCCCTTGGGGCAGGCGCGGGTGCACTCGCCGAGGTTGGTGCAGCCGCCGAAGCCCTCGTGGTCGTGCTGCTCGGTCATCGCGACGACACGCGCGGCGCGCTCGGGCTGGCCCTGGGGCAGCTCGCCGAGGTGGGTGATCTTGGCACCCATGAACAGCATGCCCGAGGCGTTGGGGCAGGCCGCGACGCAGGCGCCGCAGCCGATGCACTCGGCCGCCATGAAGGCACGGTCCGCGTCCTCCTTGGGCACCAGGATCGAGGCGGCGTCGGGCGCCGCCCCGGTGTTGGCGGAGATGAAGCCGCCCGCCTGGATGATCCGGTCGAAGGCCGTGCGGTCGACCACGAGGTCCTTGATGACCGGGAAGGGGTCCGCGCGCCAGGGCTCGATGACGATCTCGTCGCCGTCGTTGAACGAGCGCATGTGCAGCTGGCACGTGGTGGTGCGCTCCGGGCCGTGCGCCTCGCCGTTGATCACGACGCCGCACGTGCCGCAGATGCCCTCGCGGCAGTCGGAGTCGAAGGCCACCGGCTCCTCGCCCTTGGCCGTGAGCTCCTCGTTCAGCAGGTCGAGCATCTCCAGGAACGAGCTGTCCTCGGACACCCCGTCGATGTCGTAGCGCACCATCTGCCCCGCCGAGGCGGGATTGTCCTGGCGCCAGATCTTCAGGGCGAGCTTCACTTGTAGCTCCTCTGCTTCAGCTCGATGAATTCGTAGACGAGGTCCTCCTTGTGCAGGACGGGGGCCCCGCCCTCGCCGCCCCACTCCCAGGCCGCCACGTAGGCGTACTCGTCGTCGTGGCGCAGCGCCTCGCCGTCCTCGGTCTGCGACTCGGCACGGAAGTGCCCGCCGCACGACTCGTTGCGGTGCAGCGCGTCGATGCACATCAGCTCGCCGAGCTCGAGGAAGTCGGCCACCCGCCCGGCCCGCTCCAGCGCCTGGTTCAGACCCTCGGCGGAGCCGAGCACGCGGACGTTGCTCCAGAAGTCGGCCCGCAGCGCCCGGATCTCCTCGATCGCCTCGCGCAGCCCGGAGTCGGTGCGCTCCATGCCGCACTTCTCCCACATGATCTTGCCGAGCTCCTTGTGGTAGGAGTCGACCGACCGGGTGCCGCCCGTGGTGAGGAACTTGTGGATCCGGTCCTCGACCGAGCGTCGGGCCGCGACCACCTCGGGGTGGTCGTCGGAGAGCTTCTCGAAGGGGCCCTTGGCCAGGTAGTCACGGATGGTGTTGGGCAGCACGAAGTAGCCGTCGGCCAGGCCCTGCATCAGCGCCGAGGCACCGAGCCGGTTGGCCCCGTGGTCGGAGAAGTTGGCCTCGCCCGCGACGAACAGGCCGGGGATCGTGGACTGCAGGTCGTAGTCGACCCACAGTCCGCCCATCGTGTAGTGGACGGCCGGGTAGATCCGCATCGGGACCTCGTAGGGGTTCTCCCCGGCGATCCGCTCGTACATGTCGAAGAGGTTGCCGTACTTGGCGCGGACCGCGTCCTCGCCGAGCCGGCCGATGGCGTCGGCGAAGTCGAGGTAGACGCCGCGCCGCACGCCGTCGACGGCCGGGCCGACGCCGCGGCCCTCGTCGCACATGTTCTTGGCCTGCCGGGAGGCGATGTCGCGCGGGACCAGGTTGCCGAAGCCGGGGTAGATCCGCTCCAGGTAGTAGTCGCGGTCCTCCTCGGGGATCTCGCGCGGGTCCTTCTCGCAGTCCTCCGCCCTCTTGGGGACCCAGATGCGGCCGTCGTTGCGCAGGGACTCGCTCATCAGCGTGAGCTTGGACTGGTGCTCCCCGGCCTGGGGGATGCAGGTGGGGTGGATCTGCGTGTAGCTGGGGTTGGCGAAGTAGGCGCCCTGACGGTGCGCGCGCCAGGCTGCGGTGACGTTGCTGCCCATCGCGTTGGTGGACAGGAAGAAGACGTTGCCGTAGCCGCCGGTCGCGAGCACGACCACGTCGGCGAGGTGGGTCTCGATCTCCCCGGTGACCATGTTGCGGGCGATGATGCCGCGGGCCACGCCCTCGACCATCACCACCTCGAGCATCTCGTGGCGGGCGAACATCTCGACGGTCCCGGCCGCCACCTGACGCTCCAGCGCCTGGTAGGCGCCGATGAGCAGCTGCTGGCCGGTCTGGCCGCGGGCGTAGAAGGTGCGGGACACCTGGACACCGCCGAACGAGCGGTTGTCGAGCAGTCCGCCGTACTCGCGCGCGAAGGGCACGCCTTGGGCGACGCACTGGTCGATGATGTCGGCGCTGACCTCCGCCAGCCGGTAGACGTTGGTCTCGCGGGAGCGGTAGTCGCCCCCCTTGACCGTGTCGTAGAACAGCCGGAAGACGGAGTCACCGTCGCCCTTGTAGTTCTTCGCGGCGTTGATCCCGCCCTGCGCGGCGATGGAGTGCGCGCGCCGGGGGCTGTCCTGGTAGCAGAAGGACTTGACCTGGTAGCCGGCCTCGCCCATCGTGGCGCCCGCCGCGGCGCCGGCCAGACCGGTGCCCACGATGATCACCGAGAGCTTGCGGCGGTTGGCCGGGTTGACCAGGGCGGCCTCGAACTGCCGCCGCGTCCACATCTGCGCGATGTCACCGGCCGGGGCCTTGGTGTCGGCGATCGGCTCACCCTCGCGGTAGACACCGTCGATCAGCATGTCAGTCATGTCGTCCTCAGGTCAGTCGATCAGGCCGAGCAGGATGGCGAAGGGCGGGATGAGGAAGCCGACCACGATCAGCGTGGTGACCAGGATCGAGGTGAGGCGGATCTTCTCGGCCCGCTCCAGGGAGGTGTTCAGTCCCAGCGTCATCGCCGCGCCCCAGATCCCGTGCAGCACGTGCATGCCCAGGAAGACCATCGCGACGGCGTAGATCAGCACGCCCCACCAGATGCCGAAGGTCTCCGTCACCCTAGCGGCGGGGCTGGCGTGGGCACCCCCGATGGTGACCGTCTGGGTGGTGAAGTGCAGGAGGTGGAAGACCACGAAGGCCAGCAGGGCCAGGCCGCCCCAGCGCATCGCCTTGGCGTAGAAGTTGCCGTAGCCCTGGCGCTTCATCGCGTAGCGGCTGCTGCGCGCCTTGCCCGCCCGCCCCCACAGCGACATCGAGGCCCAGATGTGGAGGGCGACGGAGGCGAGCAGCGCGATGCGCAGCACCCACAGCAGGCCCTTCTCGGGCAGCATCGGCTCGCCGAAGGTCCGGATGTGGTGGGCGTACGCGTCGAAGGCCTCACGGCCCGAGAGGATCATCAGGTTGCCGTACATGTGCAGCAGCAGGTAACCGATGAAGAACAGGCCGGTGAGGGCGACGATCGTCTTCAGCAGAATGCTCGGCGGGCCCGTGCGGGTCGCCGGCGCTGGAACGGTAGAAGTGGCCACGGGGGCAGGGTACTACCCCTGTATGGAGGGCCGGAGATGCCCCTGGCACCACCTACGATGCCGGTATGGAGTCTCTGCGGGCGCGTCTTCTGGGCCCCGCAGCCCACTCGTGGCGACGCCCGGACCGGATCGCCTGGGTGGGGATCCTCGTCGTCACCGTCCTCGGGGGCGCCCTGCGGATGTGGCGCCTGGGCCACCCTCACCGCCTCGTCTTCGACGAGACCTACTACGTCAAGCAGGCCTGGTCGCTGCGTCTCTACGGCCACGAACGCGAGGTCAAGGAGGGTCTGGAGGACCCCAACGCGCTCTTCACCGCGGGCACCGCGGACATCTGGGGAGACCAGCCCGACCTGGTCGTCCACCCGCCGGTCGGCAAGTGGATGATCGCCCTCGGCGAGATGCTCTTCGGCATCGACTCCTCCTTCGGCTGGCGCTTCTCCTCCGCCGTCGTCGGCACCCTGTCGATCCTCCTGGTGGGCCGGATCGCCTGGCACCTGTGGCACAACTCACTCCTGGCGGTCGCCGCGTCGACCCTCCTGGCGGTCGACGGCCACCACTTCGTGCAGTCCCGGATCGGGCTGCTCGACATCTTCGTCATGTGGTGGGCCCTCCTCGCCTTCTTCTTCCTGCTGCTGGACAGGGAGCAGGGGCGGACCAGGCTGGCCGCGAGGTGGACGGGACGCAGCCAGCCATGGGGCCCACGGCTGGGGATGCGCTGGTGGCGTCTCGCGGCGGGCGTCAGCCTCGGCCTGTGCATCGGCACCAAGTGGTCGGGTCTCTACTTCCTGGCCGTCTTCGGCCTGATGACCGTGTGGTGGGACATGGGCGCCCGCCGCGCCTGCGGAGCACGCAGCTGGTTCACCGGCACCGTGGTGCGCGACGGCATACCCGCGTTCCTCACCATGGTGCCGGTCGCCCTGGTGACCTACGTCGCCACCTGGGCGGGGTGGTTCGCCACCCGGGACGGGTGGAAGCGGCAGTGGGCCGCGGACAACCCCGCGGCGCCGGGCAGCCTCGTCTCCTGGGTGCCGGACCCGTTGCGCTCGCTGTGGGCCTACCACGCCGAGCAGCTGTCCTTCCACGTCGGCCTGCAGAACGAGCACGCCTGGCGGTCCAACCCGTGGAGCTGGGTCGTGCAGTGGCGCCCGACGCTGTTCTACGCCCAGTGGCCCGAGCGCGGCGAGAAGGGCTGCGAGTCCGCGAGCTGCGTGGAGTACATCGCCTCCCTCGGCAACGTCTTCCTCTGGTGGGGCGCGGCGTTCGGGATGCTCGTGGTCGTCGTGCTGTGGCTGTTCGGGCGGGACTGGCGGGCGGGAGCGGTCCTGTCCGGGATCGTGGCCGGCTGGCTGCCGTGGTTCCTCTACCAGACCCGCACCGTCTACAGCTTCTACGCCGTGGCGTTCGTGCCCTGGCTTGTGCTCGTCGTCGTCTGCTGCCTCGGGCTCGTGCTCGGGCCGGCCGGGGCGTCGCCACGACGGCGCCGGTGGGGCGCCGTCGTGGTCGTGGTCTACCTCGCGCTCGCGGTGGCCTGGATGGCGTGGTTCTACCCGGTGCACACGGCGGTCGTCATCCCGCGCGCGGACTGGCGGCTGCGGATGTGGTTCGACTTCTGGAACTAGGGGCGCCGGCCGCGAGAGCCCGCCCTCAGACCTCCAGGCCCATGGCCTCGGCGAGCTTGAGGTGCCGGGCGCCCTCCTCGGCGCGGTTGGACCGCTGGAGCGTGCGCGCCAGCGCCAGGTGGGCGTAGGCGTCGGAGGGCCAGCGCTCGACCATCGCTCGCAGCAGCTCCTCCGCACGGGTCAGCCGCGCGGAGTGGTAGTAGGACCGGGCCAGCAGGAGCGTCACCTCGGCGTTGCCCGGGTTGCCCTCCACGAGCGGCTCGAGCAGGCCGGCGGCGTAGACGTACTTCCTCGTCTCGAAGGCGAAGGTGGCCCGGTCGTAGCGCGCATGGTCGTCGAGGTCCTCGTCCGCCGGCAGCCCGACCAGCGGCTCACCGGAGGCGCCCGAGGACGACGTCCCGTGCAGCATGCTCTCGAAGTCGCTCATACCCAGCACTACGCCAGGACGTCCTCGAGCATTCCCGGCGTGGCACGCCGGGCCAGTGCCACCGCGACCTCGACGGGGATGTTGGGGGCGACGACCGACTCGCTGCCGGCGGCCGTGGTCGCGGTGAGGTCTCCCAGACCCAACCGCCGCTGGAAGAAGCTCTGGTGCAGCACCCAGCCGATGATGCCCGCGGTCTCCAGGGCCGCGCGGGTGCGCACGACCGCCCCGGTCTGCACGACGAGATGGCGGTCGCTCAGGCCGTGGCCGAGGTTGCGCCAGGCGCTCTCGGCCACCAGCGCGTTGAGCGGCACCAGCACCCCCAGCACCGCGAGCGGCACCCACCAGGGCCAGGGGACGAACCACCACCGGTCGGGCAGGACCGCGGGGACCGCGGCCAGACCGGCGACGACCAGGGTGCCCCACTGGTGGCTGACGTGGATGCGGCGCCGGGCCCGCGGGCCGTGGCCGGTCAGCGGCATCGTCAGGGGACCGTCCTCCTCGAGCAGCTCGTGCCCGATGGCGGTGACGACCGCGCGCGGCGCCGGCGGCAGCACCTTGGTCGTGCCGGCCGCGCCGATGCCGGTCGCCATGGCGGTGAGCTCCGCGCCCCGGACGAAGCGCAGCAGGAACGGCTCGCCCATGCTCACCCCCCGCACCTTGGCCCGCTCCAGGGTCTGGCTGTGGGTGGTGAGCAGCCCGCGCGAGACCTGCAGGTTGCCGTTGGGCTCGCGGACGACGCGCAGGTTCCACCAGGTGATCACGTAGGAGGCGGTCGACACGACGACCCACGCGAGGACCACCGTGACGACCGCTGCGGCCACCGTGACGAGCACCGCCTGCGCGGCCACCCACGCCCACGCGTCCTGCGCGACGTCGAGCCGCTCCACCGGCAGGTCGTCTCCGAACTGCGCGAGCACGCCGAAGGCGCCCGCGACCACGACCAGGCTCGACAGGCTGAACGGCGCGTAGCGCAGCCAGCCCCAGTCGATCCGCGCCAGCTCCTCCCGGTCCGCGGGCGCCGGGTCCGGCACGGCAGCGGGGAGCGGCGCCTGCCCGGGGTAGGGCGGGCCGCTGGGTTCGGGGAGCGGCGCGCCGGCGGCGTCGGTGGCTGGGGCCGCGGCAGCGGTCGGCGGCCCACCGTGCCCCGGGCCGCCGGAGCGCACCAGCAGGTAGGTGCGCAGCTGGGCGGCCTGCTCGCGGGTCAGCCCGTCGAGCTCGATGCGGCTGCTGTCGACGCCGGTGCCGACCTTGACGGTCGCCAGGCCGAGCACCCGGTGGACCGGGGAGGACTCGATGTCGACGCTGCGGATGCGGTCCAGCGGCGCGGTCGTGACCTTGCGGGACAGCAGCCCGGTGCGCAGCTGGAGCTGCCGGTCGGTGAAGCGGTAGCGGGTGATGAACCACGAGACCACCCCCGCGACCACCGCCAGGACCGCGCCCGCCAGCGCGAACCAGACCCACCCCATACCCTCGGTCCCGCGGCTGATCCCGAAGGTGGCGAGCAGGATCGGGAAGGCCATCGACCACGCGATCCGCACCGGGTGGACGAGCAGCATGCGGGGGCTGAGCCGCTGCCACACCTCGTCGGGGGCGACGGGCACGGCGGGCGCGGGTGTCACGTCGCGTCACCCCTGGTCCGCCCGGTGACCCGGGCCAGCTCGGCCGTGACGCGGTCGGCGACGTCGGTGTCCAGGCAGCTCAGGGTGATCGGGCCGGCCGCCGAGGCGGTGGTGACCGTGACGTCGGCCAGGCGGAACATCCGCTGGAGCGGGCCGCGGTGGGTGTCGACCGTCTGCACCCGCGACAACGGCGCGATGCGCTGGTCTCGGGAGAGCCAGCCGGTCTGCGCGAAGACCTTCTCGCCGGTGACCTCCCACCGCGTGCGCCGGAAGCGGATGAGCGGCTCGAGCGTCACGTCCACGAGGCTGCCCAGCATGAACAGGACGAAGAACGGTCCGAGCCACCGGCCCCAGGACTCGGGCACGAACCAGTAGATCGCGAAGAGCACGACCCAGGTGGTGATGCCGGTGATCAGGCCCTGGACGATCCAGTAGCGCACCGCGCGCGGGTCGACCTGGTGGGCCGGCTCGCGCAGCACCGGGCCCGTGGGCAGCTCCCCCCGTGCCGTGCTCATGCGAGGGTGGCGACCAGCAGCGCCTTGATCGTGTGCAGCCGGTTCTCGGCCTGGTCGAAGACGATGCTCGCGGGCGACTCGAACACCTCGTCGGTCACCTCGACGCCGTCGCTCAGCTCGGGGCGTTGCTCGAGCAGGCGGGCACCGACCGTGGTGTGCGCGTCGTGGTAGGCGGGCAGGCAGTGCATGAAGCGGGCGCGCGGGTTGCCGGTCGCGGCCATGAGGGCGGCGTTGACCTGGTAGGGCAGCAGGAGGTCGAGCCGCTCGTCCCAGACCTCGGCCGGCTCCCCCATCGACACCCAGATGTCGGTGTGCACGAAGTCGACCCCGGCGACGGCCTCCTGCGCGTCCTCGGTGACGGTCACGCGGGCGCCGGTGTCCTCGGCGACCCGCCGGCACAGGGCGACGACCTCGGCGGAGGGCTGCAGGGCGGCCGGAGCCCCGATGCGCACGTCCATGCCCAGCTTGGCGCCGAGCAGCAGCAGCGAGTGGCCGGTGTTGTTGCGGGCGTCGCCGAGGTAGGCGAACGCGGTCTCGTGCCGGTGCTTGTGGGTGTGCTCGGACATCGTCAGCGCGTCGGCGAGCATCTGCGTGGGGTGCCACTCGTCGGTCAGGCCGTTGTAGACCGGGACGCCGGAGTATTGCGCCAGCTGCTCGACCGTGGCCTGGCTCGCCCCGCGGTACTGGATCGCGTCGAACATGCGCCCCAGGACCCGGGCGGTGTCCTTGATCGACTCCTTGTGGCCGATCTGGGTGCTCGAGGGCTCCAGGAAGGTGGTGTGCGCGCCCTGGTCGGCGGCCGCCACCTCGAAGGCCGAGCGCGTCCGTGTCGAGGTCTTCTCGAAGATCAGCGCCACGGACTTCCCCCCGAGGAGCGGACGCTCCTGGCGCGAGGCCTTGGCACGCTTGAGGTCGTGACCGAGGTCCACCAGGTGACGGATCTCGGCCGGGGTCTCCTCGACCAGGGACAGCAGGCTGCGTCCCCTCAGGTTGACGGCCATCGGCGGGCTCTCCTCCTCGTGTCGACGGGGCGCGCGGGTGCGCGGGTGGGTGCTGGTCCGCCGTCGTCCAGAGCAGACTAACGGTCTACGACGACAAGGACCCCGTCCGGCACCCGGCGGAACGGGGCGGACGGGGTCCTGCTGGTGGAGCTGAGGGGATTCGAACCCCTGGCCTTCTCATTGCGAACGAGACGCGCTACCAACTGCGCCACAGCCCCGTGATGCGGCTACCGACTATAGCACCGGGCAGAGGCCCGAAAGACCTCGTCAGGGCCGCGTGTCGGTCCTCAGCCGACGCGGTCGACCGACGGCAGGTCCTCGAACTCCTCGTCGAGCGCCATCACCGTGCCGTCGACCGGCAGCGAGCTGGAGCCGGCCAGTCCGCTCCGGTAGGCCTTGGCCTTGAGGGTGTAGGTCGGGGGCGGCACGGGCGTCGGGCTCCACGTCCCCTCTGCGGCCGCCGGCACCTCGGCACCCTCGGAGGGCCGGGGGGGTGCCAGGGATGCCTCGACCTCGACCAGGTCGTAGAGCTGCGGCTCGCGCTGCTGCTCGACCAGAGCCGCCACCACGTGGACCGGCTCCACGGGGGAAGGCGTGTCCGGCGCGGGCTCGAGGTGCTCGAGGTGCGTCGGGGCGGGTGCGCTGCGCTGGAGGACCGCTCGCCGGGCCGACCCCTGGCGCGCGGCCGGCGGACGGGCGCTGACGGCGGCGGCCTGGGCAGCGAGCGTGCGACCGGAGGGGTATGCCGTGCCGTCGGCGGCGAGCTCCACGCCGGCTGGCGCGAGCCGTCCGTCGCGGCCGGCAGGGCGGCCGGCGGGACGACGCGCCGGGCGGCGAGCCACGGTCCGGCGGACGACGGAGGCGCTGCGGGCGCCGGCGACCGAGACCCGGACCAGGACGAGCGCGCCGGCCAGCACGGCGATCCCCACGAAGGCGGTCCAGCTGGGCAGCCCGCCGGTCGCGCCGAGCGCCACGAGCGTGACCATCGTGAGCCCGGCGAGGGCGAGGGCGCCGGCGCGGAGACGGGCGACCAGCCGCCCGCGACGGTAGGAGCGGGTGGGTGCCACCGCGGTGGCACCGTGGGCGGTCCCCCTCTTCACGACGACCTCGGGGCGTGCGGGCCGCAGGGGCGAGGCCCCGTAGGACGGCGCGGGGGCCGGGGCGATCTGCGGACGCTGGAGGGTGCGGCGTCGTTCGAGCACACGCATCGACTCGGAGAACCGGTCGACCGAGCGGGCGGTCGCCAGGTGCTCCCGGCGGCGGATCCAGTGCTGGACCAGGTAGACAGCCCACACCGCCAGGATGACGACGAAGATCAGACTGCTGACGGGCGGCACGGGAGTCACGCTAGGGGCAGCCGCAGCACAATGCGGTGAGGAGGGCGGAGTGTCGCGCAAGTTTCTGCTGTGACGGAGGTGATCCGTGGGGCCGGCTACGCCGACCCGGTCGCCGGGGCCGACCGGAGCAGCCGGACCAGCCCGCCCGCGGCATACCCCGAGGGCGAGAGGTCCTCGGCGACGACCGCGAAGCAGCGGTGGTCCCGCCACGCCCCGTCGACGTGGAAGGCCCCCCGCCTCACGCCCTCCTCGGGCAGGCGCAGGCGCTGCACGACCGCCAGGCTCGCGGTGTTCTCGGGACGGACCGCCACCTCGACGCGGTGCAGCCCGGACGTCAGCAGGGCGTGGTCCAGGGCCAGTGCGAGGGACCACGACGCGTAGCCGTGGCCGGTGGCGGCCTCGTCCAGCCAGTAGCCGGCGGAAGCCGTGGCTCGCGCCCCCCACAGGACGTCGAAGAGCTGGACCTGGCCCACGAGACGGTCGTCGACGTCGATCGCGAGCGGCAGCATCGTCGCCTGCCGACCAGCCTGGTCGAACCCGCGGCGCAGCCGACCGAACGGCACCTGGCCCCGCACCTCCCCCGGCACGGTCGACTCCCACGGCCCGAGCCAGCCGTCGTTGCGCTGTCGCACCGACTCCCACGCCCCACGGTCCGCGCGGCGCAGCGGCCGCAGGGTGAGCCGGGCACCGCCCGGCAGCTGCGTTCGCAGGGTGACCGGCCAGCGCCAGGTCACGCCGGGCGGACCCAGTCGCCGGAGCGGCCACCGGACTTGGCCGTCACCCGCACCTCGGTGATCGTGGCCAGCCGGTCCACGGCCTTGACCATGTCGACGAGCGCGAGGGCCGCCACGCTCACGCAGGTCAGCGCCTCCATCTCCACCCCGGTGCGGTCGGCCGTGCGGACCGTCGCGACGATCCGCACCCCGCGGTCCTGGACCTCGAGGTCGACCTCCACCGCGTGCACCGCCACGGGATGGCACAGCGGCACGAGGTCGGGGGTCCGCTTGGCCGCCTGGATCCCCGCGACCCGGGCCACGCCGAGCGCGTCGCCCTTGGGCACCGTGCCCCCGCGCAGGGCCTCGACCGCCGCCGGCGAGAGCAGCACGACCCCCTCGGCGCTGGCGCTGCGCGCGGTCACCTCCTTGCCGCTGACGTCGACCATGTGCGCCGTGCCGTCGCCGCGCAGGTGGGTAAGGCCGTCGGCGGTCACGCGCCCGCCCGCGGTGTGCTGGTGCCCGCTGCGGCGCCGACCGCGTGCGCCTCGTCGGCGGCCAGCCGACCGTCGATCTCCCGGCGTGGCCGCAGCAGGATGAGGTCCACCTCGGTGCCCGCCTCCACCCCGGTGCTGTCCGCGGGCGAGACCGCCAGCGCGTCGGCGAGGGCCAGCCCCGCGACGAGGTGCGAGCCGCTCCCCCCGGCCGGCTCCACGGCATACCCTCCGGTGGGGTCGCGCTCGACGCGGACCCGCGTGTAGGTCTCGCGCTCCGAGGCGGTGCGCCAGGAGGTCACGGCGAAGCCGGTGGCGCGGTGCTCGCTGATCCGCCGTCCCGCGCGGTCCTCGAGCGCGGGACGCACGAAGACCTCGAAGCTGACCAGCGCGCTCACCGGGTTGCCCGGCAGCATGAACACCGGGACCCTGCGCCTCCCCAGGACCCCGAAGCCCTGCGGCTTGCCCGGCTGCATCGCGACCTCGACGAACCTGGTGCTGCCCTCGCCGGTGAGCACCGCCTTGACGATGTCGTAGGCCCCCTTGCTCACCCCGCCCGTGGTGATGATCGCGTCGGCGTGGTGGAGGTGCCGGTGGATCTCCTTGCGGGTGGCCGACTCGTCGTCGGGCAGGTGCCCCACGTGGACCGGGAAGAAACCGGCCTCGCGGACCAGTGCCTCGAGCATCGGGCCGTTGGAGTCCACGATCTGCCCCGGCCCGACCCGCTCGCCGAACGGCACCAGCTCGTCCCCCGTCGACAGGACCACCACGCGCACCGGGCCGACGACCTCGACCTGCTCCACCCCCGCCGAGACGAGGGCGGCCAGCTGCGGCGCACCGATCCGGGTGCCCGCGGGGACGACCACGTCCCCGGTGCGGACGTCCTCGCCCGCACGGCGGATGTTGGCGCCCAGGTCGGGACGGACGCGGAACTTGGCCTCCCGCACGTGCCCGTCCGTGTCCTCCAGCCGCACCACCGCGTCCGCCCCCAGCGGCAGTGGTGCCCCCGTCATGATCCGCCAGGCCTTTCCCGGCACGTGCTCGCGGGGCAGCGGGTCCCCGGCGGCGACGTCGCCGACCACGGGCAGCAGGACAGGGCTCTCCGAGGAGGCGCCGGCCAGGTCCTCCCGGCGCACGGCATAGCCGTCCATCGATGAGTTGTCGAAGCGCGGCAGGTCGGCGCGGCTGCGGACCTCGGAGGTGGTGACCAGCCCGTGGGCCCGCGGGACGGGGAGCACGACGCGCTCGACCGGCTCGATCTGGCGCAGGATGGTGTGCAGGTGCTCCTCGACGGTGATCATCGAAAGGCCTTTCTTCTCGGGACGTGCCCAGCCTAACGAGGCGCGGCAGAATGGCCCGGTGAGCCCGCCACCGGTCCTGCCGCCCTACCGTCCCACCGGCGACGTGGTCGCCGACAAGGTCACCTGGCGGGCTCTCGTGCGGGCCGCGCGGCGCGGCCTGGTGGGGTCGTGGACGGAGCAGGACCGGGCGGCGGCCTCGGACGCGCTCGCGGCGGCGGGCGCCGCATACCTGCGCGCGTATGCCGTCGCGCGCGGGCTCGACGACGTGGCCGGGACGACCGTGACAGCGTTCGAGCCGCTGCGCACCGAGCCTCCGGTGGAGGGGCTGACCAGCGCGCTGACCGCGGCCGGGGTGCGCGTGCTGGTTCCGGTCACGCTCGAGCGGCCGCGGCTGGAGTGGGCCGACCTGGCCGACCCCCACCGTCGCCCGCTCGGGGAGGGGGTGCTCGCCGAGGTCGACGTGGCCTTCGTGCCGGCGCTGGCGGTGTCGCGGCGCGGGGTGCGCCTGGGCCAGGGCGGGGGCTACTTCGACACGACGCTGCCGCGGCTGCGGGAGCTGGGCGCGGGAGCACCCGTCGTCGTGGTGCTGCACGACCACGAGGTGGTGCCGGTCGTGCCGGCCGACGCCCACGACGCGGTCATGGACGCCGTGCTGAGGCCGGCGTCGGGGGTGGTGGGGCTGGGCGGCTGAGCCCGCTCAGCGGCCCGTCGGCCCGGGCACGAGCGTCATCCTGTGCTGCGCCGCCGCGTCGACCGCCTCGGCGGAGAACGGCCACGGGTAGGTCTCGCCCTCCACCCATGCCTGCGTCTGGTCGTCCCAGTGCGGGTGGAAGGGGTGACCGGAGGTGCCCGTCTGGTTGACCCAGCGTGAGGCGTCGAGGTCGGCCAGGTCGACGACCATCCGCATCGTCGGGGAGGAGGTGACGTCGAAGCTGTCGGTCGACGCGTCCCAGTTCATCGCGTTGACCACCGAGCTGCTGCCGCCGACCGCCTGCCGCTCCTGGTTGAAGATGCCGCGCACCAGGGCCGGGACGGCGTCGCCGCCGAGCGCCTCGTGCCGCAGGTGGACGCGGTGCAGCTCCCCCCACGACCAGTCCTCGGGGTCCTTGGACAGCCGCCGGGTGAGGTCGTGGCGGGCCTCGACCATCGCCGTGCGGACGGCCTCGTCGCGGGACTCGATGACCCCGGGGGTCTGCCGGTCGTCCCACCAGGCGTCGTCCGGCGACGCGAGCAGCTCCTCGACCACCAGCATCGAGCGGGAGTTGCCCGTCGCCCGCAGGTCGGGGGGCAGCTCGTCGTCGAAGACGGTCCCGAGGAGCTGGGCGAAGACGGCGTAGAAGTAGGCGGCCGCCGCGGACTGCTCACCCTCCGCGGGGGCCGTGCCGTCCCAACCGCGCAGCAGCTCCTGCGGCTCCTGGTAGAAGGCCCCGTCGAGCTCGGCATCCAGCAGGTAGGGCAGCAGCACGCTGGCGAAGGCGTTGCGGTCGTCGAGCTGGAGCTGCGTCATCGTCTCGACGGTGAGCGGTCCGCGCGCGATCTCGTCGGTGAGCAGCGACACGATCCGGGCGGCGCGGTAGCCCTTGTCGGACTCGCTGGTGAGGAAGGGCGTGGCCCCGCGGGCCACCGCCTGGTTGGCGGCCACGATGATGCCGTCGTCGGGGTTGAGCGTGTACGGCAGGTCGGCGAAGTCGACGAAGCCCTGCCAGTCGAAGGCCGCGTCCCAGCCGGGGGCCGGGTAGAAGCCGGGCGGCGTGCCGAACGTGGCGGAGCGCCGGACCGGGACCAGCCCCGGCGCCTGGTAGCCGATGTTGCCCTGGACGTCGGCGTAGACCAGGTTCTGCGAGGGAACCTCGAAGAGGCGGGCGGCGTCGCGGAACTCCTCCCACCCGGTCGCGGCGTTGAGCGCGAAGACGGCCTCGGCGGTGCGCCCGGGGCGCAGCGCGGTCCACGCCAGCGACACCTCGTAGTCGTTCGACGTCTGCACCGCCCCCAGGGGGGCGTTCGTCCCCAGGTCCCGGGCCGCCTCGACCACGTCCGAGACGATCGGGCCGTGCACCGTCTCGCGGACGGTGAGCCGGACGTCGTCCCCGCCGGCCACCTCGATGGTCTCGGTGCGCACGGCGAGCGGGACGTACTCCTCGCCCCGCAGGACGCGGTCGTCCCGGACGTCCTCGAGGTAGAAGTCGGTGACGTCCGGGTCCAGGTTGGTGAAGCCCCAGGCGATCGCCTGGTTGTGACCGATGATCACGCCGGGGAAGCCGGCGAAGGTGAACCCGGTGACGTCGAAGGGACAGGACTCCGAGACCGTCCGGCAGTGCAGCCCGGCCTGCACGAAGGTGCCGGGCTGGGAGGACGTGACGTGCGGGTCGTTGGCCAGCAGCGGCTGCCCGGTCGCTGTGTGCTCGCCGGAGACGACCCAGGAGTTGGACCCGATGCCCTCACCGGTGCCCAGGAGCTCGGGGATCGCGCCGAGCGCCAGGACGGTGGCGTCGAGCGCCTGCCCCGCCCCCGGGTCGGCGAGCCAGGAACGGGTGAGCGCCCCGGTCGGGGTGCTACCGGGCGCCTCCTCCCCCAGCCCGAGCCGGTCGGCGGGGTCGCTGCCGGGCTCCGGCGCCGAGGACGGTCCGCTCGTCCCGCCGCGGGAGTCCGCCGACGGCAGACTCGCCTCCGGCGGCGTCCACTCCCCGGGCGAGAGGATCGTGGGGTGCCTCTCCTGGGGAAAGTCGGGGTAGAGGGTGCCGAGCTGCTCCAGGGAGATCTGTCCGACGAGGCGTCCCCGGGCCAGCTCCTCGGTGTAGTTGCCCCGCAGGTCCCAGGCCATCGCCTTGAGCCAGGCCAGCGAGTCGACGGCGTCCCACGGCTCGACGGTGTAGCCCGGCGCGGACCGGGCGAGCACGACATACTCCAGCCCCATGCGCGACGGCGACGACTGGCGCTCGATGTAGGCGTTGACCCCGCGGGTGTAGGCCTGCAGGTAGGCGCGTGCCGTCGGGTCGAGCAGCGGCAGCTCCTGCTCGGCCACCCGCCGCCAGCCCAGGGTGCGGATGACCTTGTCGGTCTCGAGTCCGCCCTCCCCCACGAGCTCGGACAGCCGGCCGGACACGACGTGCCGTCGCAGGTCCATCTGGAAGAACCGCTCCTGGGCCGCGGTGTAGCCCTGCGCCATGAAGAGGTCCTCGGGGGTGTCTGCGTAGATGTGGGGCACCCCGCGCTCGTCCCTCACCACCTCGACCGCGGCGGTCAGACCGCTGATCTCCAGCTCGCCCTCGGTCTGCGGGAACGCGCGCCGCGTGAGACCGACGCCCAGGACCGCGGCCGCCACGGCGAGGACCACGAGGCTCGCCAGCAGCGGGACCGTCAGGCGTTGCCAGAGGGGTCGTGACACGGTGCCAGCGTAGGTCACGATGCACGGGCACCGTGGGAGGGCACGTAGAATCCGGCTCGTGCCCACCTACTCGTACGCCTGCAAGGACTGCGGTCACGCCTTCGACATCCAGCAGGCCTTCACCGACGACGCCCTGACGTCCTGCCCCGAGTGCGGCGGCTCCCTGCGCAAGGTCTTCAGCGCGGTCGGCGTGGTCTTCAAGGGTTCCGGGTTCTACCGGACGGACTCGCGAAAGTCCGGCTCGAGCTCCGCCCTCGCGCCGTCCTCGTCCTCCTCGTCCTCGGGGGAGTCCGGCGGCAACTCCTCATCGGGCGGCTCGTCCTCGAGCAGTTCCTCCTCGGGCAGCTCGTCCTCAGACAGCCCCTCCTCGGGCAGCTCGCGCTCGTCGTCGTCCGGCACCAGCCCGAACAAGGCCGCCTCCACATCCTCCGGTCGCGGCTCGTCGTCGTCCACAGGCGCCGCCTGAGCCCTGGCAGGTATGTCGTGGCGTACCTAGCGTCGACGTCGTGCCCCGCCCCGCCGTCCGCGCCCCCCGCGCCCCTCGCCGTGCCCACCCCCGGGCCCGCTGGCGGCGCGTCGCCGCTGCGCTGCTGGCTGCGGTCGTCGTCGCGGGCCTGACCCGCCTCACGGTCGCCCGGCCCGCGCCCGGCACCACCCCGGTGGTCGTCGCCACCGGCGAGGTCGGCGTCGGGTCCGAGCTGACAGCCGGCGTGCTCGGGGTCCTGCACCTCCCGGTAGATGCCGTGCCGCTCCACGCCCTGACCCGGGTCGAGGAGGCCGTCGGCCACCGGGCGTCGACGGTGCTGAGCACCGGCGAGGTCCTGACGCGCCACGACCTGGGCACCGCCTCCTTGCTCTCCGGCCAGCCGCCCGACCTGGTGGCGGTCTGGCTGCCGCTGCCCGACGGCGCACTGGTGGTGGCGCTGACGGCCGGCGACCGGGTCGACCTGCACTCGCCCGTCGACGGACGACCCGTCGTCGAGGACGCGCTGGTCCTGCGCGTGGACACCGGACGGGGGCCGCCTCCGGGGGCGGGCGGGGTGGGGGGCCTCGTGGGTGGTGGTGCAGATGGTCCGGCAGGGGTGTGGCTGGCCCTCGACAGCGGAGACGCGGTCGCCCTCGCCGCGGCCCGGGGCGCCGACCCGTCCGGCGCCGCGCTGCTCGTCGCGCTCCGGGGACGGACCTAGCCCACCACCCCACCCTGACGGGGGAGCTGGGCCCCCGGCCCTTGTTATGCTCCGTCGGTCCTGTCCGCACGAGCGCAGGTCCATCCCCCACCACGTACACCGGTCGCTGGGTCATGCCCGGCCACCGGCCGAGAGGAGAAGCCATGCTCAAGGGCTTCAAAGAGTTCATCATGCGCGGCAACGTCATCGACCTCGCGGTGGCCTTCGTCATCGGCGCAGCCTTCGCCGCCGTCGTCACCACCGTCGTCTCCAGCATCGTCACCCCGCTGCTGAACGCCCTGGGCGGGGCCCAGGCCAGCGGTCTCGGCTTCGAGATCATCGACGGCAACCCGGCCACCTACATGGACATCGCGGCGATCATCAACGCCCTGATCGTCTTCCTGCTCACCGCCCTCGTCGTGTACGTCGCGCTCGTGCTGCCGATGAACAAGTTCAACGAGATGCGCAACCGTGGCGTCGAGGCGCCCGAGGAGGTCTCCGAGGAGATCGCCACCCTGCGAGAGATCCGCGACCTGCTCGCCACGCGTCGCGACGGGACCCTCTGACACAGGGTCGGAGGGGCCCCGCAGCCTCACCCCGATGGACAGGACACCCCCGGCACGAGGTCTCGTGCCGGGGGTGTCCTGCGTCGTGCTCAGTCCCAGTGCGGGGGGCGCTGGGACCGGAACCAGGCGTCGCGGACGTCCTCCTCCGCCGGTGCACGCCCCGCACCCGCCCCGGCCCCGGTGTCCGTGCCGGCGCTGTCCGAGGCGTCGAGGTGGGTGCCGTCGTCGTCGGTGCCGTCGGCGTCGGGGTTGGTCGGGGGTGCATCGACCCGCCGGTGCCGGCGGCGCCCCCGCGCGTCGCTCACCCCCGCCGGGCCGCGGCGTCGCGCTGCGCCTGCAGCACACGCGCGACCTCACGGGCCGGGTCGGTGAAGACGTCCGTGCTGCGCACGCGCAGCGGCACCCAGCCCATGCGGGTCAGCTGCTCGTGCCGCAGCCGCACGTCGTCGCGCCCGGGGAGCGCCGCGACGTCCCCGGGATGCACGTCGCTGTCGACGGCCACCGCCAACCGGGTGTCGTCGTCCTGCGACGCGACGGCCACGTCGACCGCGTGCGGCCCGTGACCCAGACCCTCGAGCACGGTCAGCCCTTCCGCCCGCAAGCGTCGGGTGAGCTCGGCAAGCACGGCTGAGCGCCCCCCACGCTCCGGCTGGTCGCGGAAGCTGACGGCCTGCCGGACCACGTCCCCGCCCCGGCCGGTGGGCCACCGCGTGATGGGCACGGTCGTGACCACGTCGACACTCCGTCGGGCCGCGGCCACGACGGCCGCAGCGGCCTGCGCGGAGCGCGCGTCCTGGGGGCCGGCCAGCCACACCACCCGGTCCCGGACCTCGCCGCCGACCCGGTCCAGAGGGAGCACAAGACAGGGCTCGAGCATGTCGTCGTGGTCGTTGAGCACCGACTCCAGCGCGGGGTCGGGGTCCCGGCCCTCCGCCGGGACGAGGGCTGCTCGCAGCGCGACGGACAGGTCCTCCGTCGTGGCGTCGTCGGGCGCGACGAGCAGCACGCTCTCGCCCGGGTGGGCCCGGGCGTGCTCGACCGCCAGGCGGACGGCGGCCGCGACCTGCTCGGCCACCCGCCCCTCCACCACGTGCTCACGGGCCGCCGGCGCACGGCATACCCCCGGGAAGCTGTGCACGGGCGTGGGCATGACGGGTGCGAGCGGCGCCACCAGCCCCTGGTCCAGCGCCCGGTAGTGGGTCTGCAGGTGGCGCACCGGCAGGACCGAGGAGGCGTCCTGGAGCAGCGAGGTCAGTCCCGCGTCCGTCGCCTGCTCCTGCTCGACCCGCGGGTCGGCCACGACGGTGAACGGGCGGGGGCCCGGACCGCCGCTGTCACCGACGACGAGGACCTGCCGCCCGCGGGCCAGGACGGGTATGCAGCGCGCGCTGGTCGTCCGGGAGGCGCGGTCGACGACGACGAGGTCGAAGGTCGTGTCCGGAGGCAGCACGGCCGGCACCGCCAGCGGGGAGGCCAGGACGACGGGCTGGGCGGCGAGGACGACGTCCGGGGCCCGGCTGACGACGTCGCGCAGGTCCACGGCCCCGGTGGCGGTGGCCTCGACAGCACGCTCCCAGGCGCTCACCTGGGAGGAGTGCGCGACGGTGACCCGTTCCAGCCGGCGGAGCACCGCGCGACGGGCCCGCAGCGCGTTGCGCTGCAGGTGGGCCCGATCGGCCCGGCGGAAGGTGCGCTCCGCCTCGCGGACGGCGTCGCCCGGCAGCTGCTGGGCGACGGCGTCGGAGCGCAGGTAGGCCAGCACCGAGGACCTGTGCACGAAGCGCACCTCGGCCGCGACACGTTCGGCGGGAACCCCGCGCCGGGCCAGGTCGTCGACGAGGTCGCGCAGACCCTGGCGACGCAGCGGCTCGAGAAGGGGGTGGGCCACGGCGGCGACCGCCGCCCTGTCGGTGCGCGCGTCGAGGGTCACGAGCCGTTCGAGGACGGTGTCCAGGTGCACCGTGGACAGCTCGGAGCCGACCGGTGTGCCCCGGAGCACGACACCCAGCCAGGCGAGGTCCTCCCCGATCGGGGTGAGGGCGGCCAGGGCCTCCTCCCACCCTTCGGGCGCCGCCGGCCGCGCGGCCCGCCCGGCGACCTCCTCCCACTCCGACCGCTCGTCGCGAGCGAGCTTCACCTTCCGCGCGAGGTCGGAGGGGGGCGTGCCGGGCCGCAGGAGGGAGCGGACCTGGCGACGGAGCCGGGCCCGGGTGACCGCGCCAGGACGCTCGCTGACCTCGTCGCGTGCGGCGGTGGCGGCGACCATCTCCTCCAGCGGCGCGTCGTAGACCTGGGGGGAGAAGACGTCGAGGGTCTCGCTGGCCCGCGCGATCAGGTTGAGGCGGTGCTCCCACTGCTCCAGGTTGACGGGGACGGGCATCCCGGCCGCACGGCAGATCCGCTCGGCGTGCTGCCGGGCCTCGGTCAGCTCCCCGGTCACCAGTCGCGCCACGACCTCCTGGGCACGGGCCGCCTCGTCCGGGGAGGTGAGGCGGGCGGCGTACCAGGGGTCCTCCGCCCTGCTCCCCGACCAGGCGCCGCCGCCGGCCGCCTCGATGAGAGCGTCGGTGACCGTCGAGAGCTCGGCGTCCCCGAGGGTGCGGAGCACGTCGAGCGGGAGCCGGACGCGCGAGGCCGGCGCGTGCTCGAGGGCGGCCAGTGCGGCCAGATCGTCCTGGACCTGGGCCAGGGTGAGGTCCCACGGGTCGTGGCGGTGCGAGATCACCTCGTGCTCACGCCTGAGGACGGTCAGCGCGTCCGCCCGGGCCGGCAGGGGGTCGGGGCCGAGGTCCGGCTCCATCTCGCGGCCGAGGTGGTCCAGTGCACGCCGCACGGTCGCGAGCGCCTCGCGCATCGACGCCGGGTCCTCCCCCACGTGCAGGCACAGGTCGCCCAGGCCCACGTGGGCAAGCCGTCGCTGCAGCCCCTCGAGCGCGGGACGCTCCTCCGAGCAGACGAGGACGGTGCGACCCTCCGACAGGGCCGCGGCCACGATGTTGGCCACCGTCTGGGTGGCGCCCGTGCCGGCCGGGGTGTCGAGGACCAGGCTCGCCCCCCGGGCGGCCTCCTCGACGACGAGACGCTGGGCGCGGTCGGCGTCGAGCACCGAGAGCTCCTGGGCGGGGTCGTCGGCACGGTCGGGGTCAGGTCCGGGCGAGGTCAGCGAGACGTCGGCTCCAGCCAGCGCCGCGACGACGTCGTGCCCGGCGAGCTGGTAGGCGTCCCGGGCGTAGGAGGTGACCAGGGCCAGCTTGGACCACGGGAAGGTGCCGATGACCATCTGCGGGCCGATCGCGAAGCCGGCCATCTCCTGGCAGATGTCCTCGAGCGCCTGGTAGGTCATCCGCGGGTCGAAGCCTTGGTGCTGCGCCGAGAGACCTGCGAGCAGGGTCGGGTCGAGGTCGAGGTGGGCCTCGCTGCGGAGGTAGTGCTCGAGGACGGGGTTGAACACGACGTCCTCGTGGAGCTCGATCGTGTAGTCGCTGTGGGCCGCGTCGGTGGGCGTGATCCGGCAGGAGCGCAGGAGCACGGGGGCGCGCGGCGGCACCGGGACCCGGTGCAGCGTCCAGGTCGCCAGGCCGATGGCCAGGAAACCGGCCTCGATGCCGTGCTCACGGCGCAGCTCGCCGACCTTGTCGCGGATGGCGCCCATCCTGCGTGCGGCGTCGAGGAAGGCCACGTGCTCGCGGACCAGCTCGGACAGGAGGGTGGGACGGCCGGAGAGGAGCTTGGCCACCCCGCCGGGGTGCGCGAGGTTGAGGTCGAAGGTGCCGGTCAGCGAGGTGCGGTGCCACAGCAGCGTGTTGGGTCCACCCACGTCGGCCGCCTCGTGCCGCCACCGCGCCCGGGCACGCTGGACGGCCTCCACCCGGGCAGGGTCGAGGGCGTGGGCGGAGTGGGAGGGGGTCACCCCTTCAGGCTAACCACTGGACGTCGCGCCACCGTGAAGGCGCCGAGAGCGAGTGCGGCGACACCGGCCAGTGCGCACAGGACCCCGTACCCCCACAGGGCCATGACCACCCCGGCCAGGGCACCGCCGGCGGCGGCCGACAACCCCATCACGAGATCGGCGGCACCCTGCACGGCAGCCCGTTCGGCGACCGGCACCGACCCCGCGATCGTCCCCGACCCGGCGACCATCGTGCAGGACCAGCCGAGACCGAGCAGGACCAGGCCGGCCGTCAGCCCCGCGGAGAAGCCGTCGCCGGACAGGCCTGCCAGCGCGACGGCGAGGACGAGGATGCCGACGCCGATCAGCACCACCCTGGGTGCGCCGATCCGGTCGGTCAGCAGCCCGGCAACCGGCGAGAGGCCGTACATCCCCAAGATGTGCAGCGAGATGACCAGCCCGATGACCTCGATCTCGGCGGCGCCGTGCTTCATGTGCAGAGGTGTCATCACCATCACGGCAACCATGACGACGTGGCCGATCGTGAGCGCGACCGTTCCCCAGAGCGCCGCGGGCGTGGCGAGGATCAGCCGCAGACCCTGGTCGACATGGCCGCGGCGGGCGGCCACGGGCATCGTCAGCTCCTGCGCAGGGGCCGCGCGGCGGGCGATCTCGCGGGACAGCAGGAGCGGGTCGGGCCGCAGCGCCACCTGGAGCAGCACCGCGGCCACGAGGAAGCCGGCGAGCGAGAAGACCCAGGCCCCGGAGAGCGGGTGCACCCCGAGCTGCTCGGCCACCCACTTGCCCGGACCGACCATGTTGGGCCCCAGGACCGAGCCGATCGTGGTGGCCCACACCACCCAGCTGAGCTGGCGCCCACGCCGTTCGGGCACGGCCAGGTCCGTGGCCGCATACCTCGCCTGGCTGTTGGCCGTCGTCGACGCGCCGAAGAGGGTCGTGCCGAGCAGCAGCAGCCAGAAGCTGCCGATCGTGGCGGCGGTGATGGCCAGGACGGCACCGACTGAACCGATCAGATAGGCGGTGACCAGCCCGCGCCGACGCCCGTGGGTCGCCATCAGGGTGGCGACCGGGATCGTGATGAGCGCCCCGCCGAGGACCTGGGTGGTGTTCGCGAGTCCCGACAGGGCGTCGCTGCCGCTCACCTCGGCCGCCACGATGGCGGCCACCGCGATGCCGCTCGCCACCCCGATGCCGCCCAAGGTCTGGCTGCCCATCAGCGTCAGCACCGTGCGGCCCTGCACCCGGTGGGCGTCGAGGGTCAGGGCGTCGGTGGGCGGAGGGGCTGCGGTCACGCGGGCACTATCGCACGCCACACTGGCACTGCTGCTCCTCCGGCACTCCGGCGGCATGAGAAGATCGTCGGCAGCGCTCCGGCCGTCCGGAGCCTGCCCTCGTAGCTCAGGGGATAGAGCACCGCTCTCCTAAAGCGGGTGTCGCAGGTTCGAATCCTGCCGGGGGCACTGTGTGTCTATGCAGGTCAGAGGCTCTCCTTCGGCTCCAGCGTCAGCGGCTGGCGTGAGGTCCGGCCCGGACTGGTGCCTGATTGGTGCCCGAAGGCACGGTTGATCCGATCGATGGCAGCCCGCTCGGCGTCGGTCCCCATGAGGTGCCCGTAGGTGTCCAGCGTCAGCTTCGTGGAGCTGTGACCGAGCCAGACCGCGATCGTCTTGATGTCCACGCCGGCGGCGATCCACAAGCTCGCGGCCGTGTGCCGCAGGTCGTGGGGCCGGCGACCGTCGGTCGTCTCGTTCCACCGCACCGCGCGCCGCCAGTTCTGGGCGTGCAGGTACCCACCGTGGCTGGCCGGGAAGAGCAGCTGTTCGGGGTCCAGTCCCTCGAGACGTGCCTCGACCAACGGCAGGGCCAGCGACAGCAGCGGAACGATCCGGCTCCGTCCGCTCTTGGTCGTGGTGCGCTCGATCACCTTGCCGGTGCGCCCGGACTGAGGCAGCGACCTGGCGACGACGACCGCCGGGTAGGGGACGTTGGTGACGTCCCGGGCACGCAACCCGCGCAGCTCGCCGAAGCGCAGCCCCGTCAGCCCGAGGAACAGCGTGACGTCCGCCTGGGCACCCGCGTGCTGCCGCTGCTCCTCCACCACGGCCAGCAGCTCTTGCATCATGAAGGGCCTGAACTCCCCGCGGCGGCGGCTGGAGTCCGGGCGCGGAAGCCGGACCACCGCCGCCGGGGAGTCGCGGATGACCCGCGACCGAACGGCGTAGTCGAACAGTCCCCGCAGGGTCGTCCGCACGCGTGCTGCCGTCCCCACCGATCGCGTGCTCGCGACCGTGCCCAGGAAGCGCTCGATGTGGACGCGGTTGACCGACCCGATGGGGCGATGGCCCAATGCCGGCACGATGTGGACACGAAGGGCGCTCTCGTCGGACTCCCAGGCGCGGACCGAGACCTGGTCGCGTCTGGCCTCGAGGTAGGTCTTGGCCAGCTTGGCGACGGTGGTCCTGCCGGCCGACGGGGGCACGAAGTCGCCCATGAGGATGAGCTGTTTCTGCTCGCGCTCCCAGACGGCGGCGTCGGTGCGGCGTTCGAACGACCGGTCCGCGACCACGATGCCGCGGTGCTTGACCTGCACCCGGTAGCGCCGGCCTCGCTTCTGGATCACTCGGGCTCCTCGCGCTGGGCATCCAGCCACTCGTTGAGGTCAGAGGGCGTGAAGAAGACCCGACCCCCGATCCGGATGGCGGGGGCGAACCGGCGCTGGACACGCAGGTAGTTCAGGGTGTTCGGGGAGATGTGGCACCAGCGGGCCGCCTCCTCGACGGTGAGGAGCTCGATGGGGCTGACGGTCTGAGCTCTCTGGGTCAAGTTGTGAGGGCAAGCCTTTGCTCGCCGCTGTGGCGGAGGGGGTCGTAGACGGTATCGGTGGTCCAGCAGGCCCAGATGACGCGTACCCAGCCTCTGGCCAGGATGCGGACCGCATGCGGATGCCGAGCCCCACGTGCCCGCGCGCGTCGGTAGCAGTCACCGGCCCAGGCCGAGGAGTGGCGAGAGTTGTCGGCGAAGCTGGTGATGGCCACGCGTGCCTGCTTGTTTGCGGTGTAGCGGAACCCGACCGTGCGGGACTTTCCCGAGGCCTTTGTGACCGGTGCAGCCCCGCACAGGGCGGCGACCTGCTCGGGGTTGTCACAGCGTTCGAGCAGAGGCCCGATCTCGGCAATGAGACAGGCCAGGCTCACCGTGGCCGTCCGCGGCAACGACTGCAACAGCGGGGTCTTGGGGTGCGCCGCCAGCGCGGTGGTGATCTGCCGCTCCAGAACGGCGATCTGGGCGTTCAGGATCCCGATGTGGGCAGTGGCCGCGCCGACGATCACCGTGAGCACGCTCGGTGCGATGGCAGACGCGCTGACCGGCGCCGCCCGCAGTCGTCGGACCAGCTCGGCCGGGGACCGGCCACCGCGATAGCTGTGACGGTGGCAGAACTGACGCATGCGCCCCTCGCCGAGGTGCCGCGCCGACTGCGGTGTCGGATAGTCGGCCAGGAACGCCAGCGCGATCGGTGAGGTGAGCTTCTGGAAGATGAGCGCGGCTCCGGGCCAGTGCTCGGCCAGGACGGCCCACAGCTGGTTGGAGGCCGCCGTGCGCGCCTGCACCAGCGCGGTCCGGGCCCGCACCAGCGCAGCCAGTTCACGCGTGGGCCGCGCAACCGGCTCCACCCGGCGCAGCCGGTGGCTGTCGGTGCGGGCGTAGTCGGCCAGCATGAAGGCGTCAGCGCTGTCGGACTTGGCACCGGCCGACCCCCATCGGGGACGGGCGGCCTTGAACGCGGCCGGCTCGACCATCATCACCGGGTGTCCGGCGCCGGCGATCAGGCCCACCACCAGTCCCTCACCGCGTTCGATCGCCACCGGCAGCGACGCCGGTTCTCCCAGCTCGGCGAGCTGAGCGAACAGCATGGCCAGCTCGTGCTCGGTGTGCCCGACCATCCAGGTGTCGATCAGTGCGCCGTCATCGTCGATGACACAGACCGCGTGCGCCGTCGAGCCCCAGTCCCATCCGCAGAACATGTCCTTGACCTCCAGTTCGACCCAATCGCCGAGACTGGCACCGGGTCGACTGTCGGTTCCTCATTGTTCGGCCCTCGACGGGGCAGCTCTCTTGCGCCGATCACGCGCCCCGGCAACGACGAGGGCGACCAGCTCAAACGGGCCATCAGCCCGGATCATTCACGGGGTGGCGGTGTGATCGGCGTGTAGAAGCACCGAAGTGCTCCCTGAACAGGGAAGACTTGGACTTGTCTAAGGTCCCAGGTCGCCCGTCAGGAAGCACTCGGTAAGTGAA